>DATDEX010000001.1:0-8352 GCA_036522895.1 Candidatus Eiseniibacteriota bacterium
CGCGCTCGACGCGTGGACCGGTGCGCTGGCGCGCGCTGGCACGCACCCGCTGCTCCAGAACGAGTGGGCGATCCGCGAGCGCATCCTGCGCCTCGCCGCCCGCATGCCCAAGCCGCCCGAGGTGCCGCCGCCCGCCGAGGCAAGCGCGCTCGGCACGCACGAGCTGATGCTCCGCAACATCGCCCGCGGCGAGAACGAGGATTACGCCGCCGCGCTCGACGACGTGCTGCGCGAGGCCCCCTGGTACGCGGCAGCCTACCGCTGGCGCGCCTCGGCGCGCGCCGCGAGCGGCCAGCGAGACGGCGCCGTTCGCGACGTGTTGTGCTACCGGCTCGCGGCGCGCGACTCCTCAGAGCGCAAACTCGCCGACCGCGCGCTCGCGGCGCTCGCGGCGGCGGACACGGTCGCGGCGCTGACGATGCTCAAGAACTGAGGGGGCGGCCAGGCAACGTGCCGTGAGCCCGGGCAAACATCGGCTGGAGCCTATGCCCGGGACGCGGGCCGATTCCCTTCACCGGATCCGCACCAGCCTCCGCACGTCGCTCTCGCCGCCAACCTCGATCCGCCCGAAGTAGAGACCCGCACCGGTCGCGGCTCCCGCGGCGTCGCGGCCGTCCCACTCCACCGAGTGGTGACCGGCTGCCTCAACCGAGCCGGAGACCAGCGAACGCACGAGACGGCCGCTGACGTCGTAGATCCGAAGCGCGACGCGGCCCTGTCGCGGCAGGTCGTACCCGAGCACCGTGCGCGCGAGGAACGGATTCGGCGTCGCCGCCTGCAGCACCGGGTGCCGCGGTCCGGCCGCGGGGCCGACGCCGGCGACGTTCGTCGAATCGTAGATCGCGCTCACGAACTCGGGGTGATCCACGAACGGGTTGCGGTTGAGCTGGTATTCGTAGATGGCCGCGTTGCGCACCCGTTCCTTCCAGCTCACGGGGTCGCCGATGCTCCATTGCATGTATTGATCGGCCGCCCAGGGAAGCAGTTGCGACTTGCTCGTCGACGCCCCGCCCGGCCACGAGGCGTCCTCGTTGAAGTACCGCGTCGCGACGTAGAACTGGCTGCGCGCGAGATCGCCCTTGTAGCCGTCGATCGGCTCGAAGCAGGTGCCCGTGAACCCCGGCGAGACGCAGTTGCCGAGCTTGGTGCCGTTTCGCGACGTCCACGTGGCGGTGCCGACCACGCCGTAGGGGAAGTTGCCGCGCTCGCTGTTCACCTTGGAATCCGTCGGGTAGATGATCCACAGGTCCGAGTACATCGGGAGCACGCTGCCGCCGAACCACGACTGCGGGAACGAATGCTCGCGGTTGTAGGCAATGCCCTCGCTGCCGCCGGAGCCCAGCGGGCCGAACACGAACTCGTAGGGCGGGGTGCCCCCCGGAACGTCGGAGTACACGTCCCACACGTTCCCGTCCGGACGCTTGTCGGTGTGCTGGAACTCCCCCGCCGTCGAGCTGTAGGTCTGCGAAACGTGCCCCTTGATGATGTTGTGCAGCGCGATGAGCAGCGCCGAGCCGTGGAGGCCGGTGGCGGCGTCGTAGTAGCCCGCGGGAATCGACACGTCGACGAAGTGGAAGACGAACGTCGCATTGTTCGTGTAGTGACCGGCGAGATCGCCCACCCCGTTCACCGTGAGCGTCCGGTCACCCGCGGGGATCGAGCGCACCGTGAGCGTGACCTGCGACGGGCTGCCGGCGTCCTGGACCGCATTCACGGCGACCGTTCCATTGACGCTGTAGTCGCCGGGGTCCTGCGAGGTCACGGGATCGACCGGGACGTTGAAGAACACCTGCAGCGTCGAGTCGCTCGCCTCGTAGACCGACGTGATGACCGGCGCGCTGGTGCTGCCGCCGCCCGTGCCGGTGACGGTGTAGTTGAGCACCGGCGACTGAGCGGTCACGGAGTCGTCGGCCGCCGTGACCTGGTAGTAGACGACCGTGCCCCCCACCTGCGCCGGAATGGGCACCGGGTTCTGCCAGAAGTCCCCGGTCGCCGGCGCCATGATGATGATGTTCGGGAGCGACGAGCTGATCGTGCCCCATGCCAGCGATACGGCGTTCAACGCGCGCACGGTGTCGGTCACGCTGGCCTGGACCGTGACGCCGAGCGTGTCGACCGGCGCCGCGGGGATGATCGAGAAGTTCGACATCACCGGTCCCCCGGGGCTACCCGAGCCGATCAGCGTGCCGGTCACCGCGACGTTGTCGATCGAGGCCTTGGGACGGGCGCCCGAGGAGCCCGGGGGACCCGTGCCGTTGTAGTCGTAGAAGCGGATGCGCGCGGTCGGGCAGTTCGTGAACGCGGCCGGCAGCAGCACGAGCGAGATCTGCTGCGAGAACGCGACGTTGTTCGTGAAGTTGACCACCGAGGCGCTGGGCAGCTCCGTGAACGACACGCCGTCGATGCTGGTATAGACGCGCATGGAACCGTTGCGATTGCCCGTCGAGTTGAACACGGTCGCGAAGTCGTAGCTCAGGGTGCCCGCGGTGACGCCGGTGAAGTCGAGCAACAAATCGATGGCGTCCGCGTTCAGGTTGTCGGTGGCATTCGTGGAGAGCAGCTGGATGTTGCCGGAGCCCTTCTGCACGCCGCCCTGGGTACCCGAAACGAACGCCGCCGTGCTCACGGTGATCTTGACCCCGTCGGGGATCGTCCCGGTGGCGTTGACCGGCACGGATGACCAGTACTGAGCCCCGATGCCGGAGGCGAAGTTGTTGGTCCAGTTCGCGATGTCGTTGAAGGTCTCGGCGTAGTTGCCGCTCGCCATCGGGAACGGAACGGCGGCCGATCCGGTCGAAACCGCGGGGCCGAAGAGCGACGCGAGGACTAGCAGCGGGGCGAGGAACCTCAGGGGCGAGCTACGCAAGGATGGGGGCCTCTCGGTCCCGGGCGCTGCGCCGGGACATCGAATCTGTGCCGGACGGACGCCTCGGGAGGAGGCGCACCGCCGGCGGACGGGCATGGCCGAAGGGTGTGCCGGATCCGTGTGAGCGTACTCCGCGTGGGAGTGACCGCAAAGGGAGTTCGTGGAATTGGCCTGGAGCCGGCGGCATTCGGGGCGTAGCTTCCATCGCAATGCAAGAGTCCACGCGGCCGAACTCGAGTCCGTCCCGGACCCTCCCGGGTCGCATCCGGCGCGTGCTTCTCGTCGCGATCCCCGTTTTTCTATCGGTCGCGGACGGCTCCTCCTCGGCCTCCGGCAAGACCCCCGTCATCCATATGAACGGCCGGGACATCACGATTCCCGCGCCACCCGGGATGCTGTGGTATGCCGACAGCCACGCCGGCTTCTTCCAGTATTTCGCGCCGGCCGAAGTTTTTGATCGGTGGGAGAAGCAGGGCGGCAAGGGACCCATGCCCTACAACGCCGTCGCTGCGACGTTGGCCCACAACGAGCGGTTGGCGAAGGACGTGCTCGCCGATCGCCGTGGGTCACGTCTGGGCACTTTGGATGCCCCCGTCCTGGCCGCATGGCAACAGGCCATGCTCGCGGCCAAGTCCGGGGCGGCCGGCCCGCTGCCCGACGCGCCCGAGGGCTTCGTGAGGATCGAGCGCATCACGGCAGCTCCAGATCTCGTGATCGACGTGATTCACATGCGCGACAGCACCGGCACCAGGCTGATGGGTGACGCTTCGGTGCTCGTCAAGGGCCGTGCCCTCAGCTTGACGGTGATCCTCAGGCACCCGAGCGACAGGCTCGAGCTCGCGCGCGTGCGTTCCGAGGTCGTCGAGTGGGCGAAGGCGTTCCGCGCCGCGAATCGGTGAGTCGGCACCCGGTGGTCGCATTTCGCGCTCGAGCGCGCTCACCGGCATTGGGACACGTGCTCGCCGGGAGCGCGTGCAGGCGGGCTCGTGAGGCGGCGCACCCGGCAATTGCTCCGCGAGGGGGGCGGGAAGATACTCGCCGCATGGCCCCCTCGCCATGGACCGCTGTTGCTGCCGGCGCAATGCTCACTGTGGCCGCAGCCACCGGCACCGCCAAAGCTCAAGGCAGCCCCAAGCCGCCGACCGACAGGGCGGCCCGCACGACTCGGCAGCGCTTCCTCGAGATGTTCGGCCGGGCCTACTTCCCCGGGCGGACGGGGCAGCTCATGGTGGTGCCGAAGAAGGGCGACTTCATCACGCGCCCCGACCCCTACTACGTTCAAATGCACGGTACCCCCTGGCCCTACGACGTCAACATTCCCTTGATGTTCGTGGGCCCCGCGGTGAAGGCGGGGCAGTACTCGATGGTGGCGGTGCAACAGGACGTCGCGCCGACGCTCGCCGCCGCGCTGGGTGTCGAGATGCCGCCGACCGCGACTGGGCATGTCTTGCCGGTCCTGCGGAAGGGGTTCGGTCGTCCACGGGTGATCATGTTGCTGGTTCTGGATGGCATGCGTCGCGACTACTTCGATCGCCCCACCGCGTCCATGCCAACCCTCATCGCCCTGCGCCGTCGCGGCGCCTGGTTCACTCGGGCTCAGGTCAATTTCATCCCCACGAACACCGCCGTCGGGCACTCGACCATTTCGACGGGCACCGATCCCGGCGTCCACGGAATCACTGGCGTCAGCACCTACGACTGGGAGAGCCACCAGCGCCACGACATGTTTGCCGGATGCGCACCGCAAGATCTGCTGGCATTGACGCTCTCCGACGTATGGCAGCGCGCGACCGCCGGGCGCGCCGTCATCTTGGCGCAGGGAAGCATCGACCGGGCGGCGACGCCGCTCGCGGGACATGGCGCGCGCCTACCCAACGGAACGCCGGTCGTGCTCGCGAGCTACGATCAACAAACAGGTGCCTGGCACTCGAACCCCGCCTGCTTCCGGCTGCCCGATTATCTCGAGGCCATGAACGCGAGCACCCTATGGAAGGACGACCCTGAATGGTTGGGTCATCGGATCGACTCGACCGCGGCCGTGCGTTATTCGGCGCTATTTCCGAAGTTCGAAGCCGACGCGATGATCGCCATGATCGAGCACGGGCCTGTGGGTGAAGACAGCGTGGCCGACCTCATTCTGCTGAACTACAAGTGCGCGGACTTCGTGGGCCACAAGTACGGCCCGGAATCGGAGGAAATGCGCGTCACGCTCGCCGAGATGGACCGTCAATTGGCGCGGATCCTCGGTGCGCTCGAGGCCAGGGTAGGGAAGGACTACCTGCTCGCGGTGACGGCCGATCACGGCATGCCGTCGATCCCGCCCTCCCCCGACCACCGGCATTTCGCGCCCACGATTGCCGACCTGCTGAACGACAAGTTCGATCCGGAAGAGAAGCGGTTGGTTACGTCGTTCGATCCGGAGAACTGCCAGATCTATGTCGACGAGGAGCGGCTGTCGAAGCTGGGCCCGACGTTGAAGGACCTGGCGCGGTTCCTCGAATCGCAGCCCTACATGTTCGCGGTGTTCACGAAGGACGAGGTGGCCCGCGTGGCGGCGATGGAGAGGCCAGCACCGCCGACGCAGCCAGAACGGGTCAAGTAGACTCGCGACGAGCCAGCCCCATTCATCGCATCGACGCGGGACACTCGGCCGGCCGCTGCCTACCCGGCGGTGGCCTTGCGGGACTTGGCGGCCGCCTTGATGAGTGTCTGCAGCGCCTCGACATCCACGTCGGCGAGATTCCTGATGTGGATGCAGCCACCGGCCGTCTTGTGCTTCCCGATCTTCTTCAGCAGGTCGGCGTGCTTGCGCCACGCGATGTAGAGGACGAACGCGCCTTTGCGGGGCGACATCGCGACCAGCGGCCAGGGCGATTCATGACCGTCGGCGTACTTCACCGCGTAGGTATCGCACCCGACGATGGCATCTCCCCACATCGCGGCCTTCTTTCCTGTCGCCTTCTCCATCATGGCAACAATGGCCCTCGCGTCGGCGAGCCGGTCGGCGGCGGCCTTCGCCAGGAACGCCGGCACGCTGGCGGAGTTGAGCTGCGTCTTGGGTCCCTTTGACGACGGCTTTTTCGCGCCGGTCTTCTTGGCAGCCATTAGAAGGGCTTCTCCCTTGGCGTGGCCTCGAGTTCGTGCGGCTTCTCGAAGCTGGGCTGCGATCCCGGACGTCGGATCGCCAGGCGAAATTCCGCGACCGTTCCAGTCACAACCCTGCAGTGCCTCGCCGACGAAGTCGACCTCTCAGACGCAATGTAACCACTCTGTGGCTGCATTCGCGCCCCAACGTGTCCGTGTCCGTCCCCGGCAGTCACACTTGGCGATGGAATCGCCGAGACCGCCCGATTCAGCTGTCGCTCACTCTCTCGCCGCGCCGGGCGTCGCCGCCCCGCTACTCGAACCGCCGCGCTGCCGCCGACGGCGGGCGCGCGCCATCCTCCACCGCCCCCGCCCCAAACCGCGCCGCGCGTTTCTCCACGAACGCGGCGAGTCCTTCGCCGGAGTCCGCGCTCGCCCAGCACGTCGCCTGCGCCTCGGCCTCGGCGTCCAGGCACGCCACCAGCGTCCGCCCGCCTGCAGCCCGCATCGCCTGTTTGATCGCCCGCACGCTCGTCGTCGGCGCGGCGGCAAGTCGCGCCGCGTACGCGCGCCACGCCGCGCCGAACTCGGCCGCCGGGTAGACGTGCTCCACGAGCCCCAGGCGCAGCGCCTCGCCCGCGTCGATAAGCTCGCCGCTCCAGCACAGGTCCAGCGCGGCCGCCGAACCTACGAGGCGCGGCAGGTGGTAGCTCCCGCCCCAGTCGGGCGTCATGCCGATCTTGACGAACGTCTCGCCGAAGCGCGCCTCGCTCGAGGCGAGCCGCACGTCGCAGGCGAGCGCAAGGTTCATGCCCGCGCCGGCGGCGACGCCGTTCACCGCGGCGAGCACCGGGATCTCCAGCGCCGCGAGCCGGGTGACGATCGCGCGCCCGGCCTCGAGGAGCGGCGCCAGCTCTTCGAACCCCGCGCCGCGGCGCTTCAACTCCAGCATGTGCTGCACGTCGCCGCCCGAGCAGAAACCTTTCCCCGCGCCGGTCAGCACCAGGACGCGCACGTCGCCCGTCGCGGAGGCCCGCGCCACGACCACGTCGAGCGCGTCGACCAGCCGCTCGCGCATGTCGCCCGCGAACGCGTTGAGCTTCTCCGGCCGGTTGAGCGTCACGACGGCGACGCCTTCCGCCACCGCGAGGAGCACGGTGGCGTCGGTCGGCGCGATCGTGGCCGCGTTCGGCGCCCGCCGTTCGCCGCTCACACGCGCTCCACGAGCACCGCCATCCCCTGCCCGCCGCTCACGCACAGCGTCGCGATCCCGTAGCGGCCGCGCGTGCGGGCCAGCTCGTGGACGAGTGCGACCAGGATGCGCGTGCCACTGCAGCCGGTCGGGTGCCCGAGCGCGATGCCGCCGCCGTTCGGGTTCAACCGCTCGGGGTCCAGCTTCAACTCGCGGTCGCACGCCAGCACCTGCGACGCGAACGCCTCGTTGAGCTCGATCACGTCGATCTTCGCGAGCGCGAGCGCGTGCCGCTCGAGCAGCCGCCGCACGGCCGGCACGGGCCCGATCCCCATTCGCGCCGGGTCGACGCCCACGCTCACGGCGCCGAGCAGCACCGCCTGCGGCGTCACGCCGTGCGCCTCGACCGCGGCCTCCGACAGCACCATCAACGCCGCCGCGCCGTCCGTGATCGCGCTCGCGTTGCCGGCGGTGATGCTGCCGTCCTTCCGGAACACCGGCCGGAGCTTCGCCAGCTCCTCGAGCGTCGTGTCCGCTCGAAAGTGCTCGTCGCGCTCCACCACCGTCGCGCGCTTCCCCTCGCCCACCGCCACCGCGACCAGCTCGTTTGCGAACCGCCCTTCGGCATAAGCCCGCGCGACGCGCTGGTGACTCCGGAGCGCGTAGCGGTCCTGCTCCTCGCGCGAAATGGCGTACTCGGTGGCCAGCGTCTCGCTCGTCTCGCCCATCAGCTGATCGCAGAGCGGGCAGAGGTAGCCGTCGCGGTACATCGCGTCCACGAGCGGCTCGTCCCCGAGCTTCCGGCCCCAGCGGACGTCGGTCGCGAGGTACGGGATGCTGCTCATGTGCTCGGTGCCGCCGGCGAGCACGACGTCGGCGTCGCCGAGCCGCACGAGTTGCGCGGCACTCACCACCGCCTGCATGCCGCTCGCGCACGCCTTGTTGATCGTGTGCGCGGGGACCGCGTCGGCGAGCCCGGCGCGGCGCACGACCTGGCGCGCGAGGTTGGGCCCGTTCCCGGCCTGGCGGGCGTGGCCGAAGATCACTTCCTCCACGTGCTTCCCCGGAACACGGCTCCGCTCGATCGCGGCCGCGGCGGCGACGCCGCCGAGTCGCGCGGCGCTCGAGGCCGCGAGCGCGCCGCCGAACTTGCCGATGGGCGTGCGGCAGGCGGCCGCGAGGACGACGTCGTGCTCGTCCGGACGGGGGG
>DATDEX010000002.1:0-18796 GCA_036522895.1 Candidatus Eiseniibacteriota bacterium
TCGTGTGGAACGAGCGAGTCGCGGGTTACATCGCGAGCTGGTCGCAAGAAGAGCGGCGCCTGATCGCGTACTGGATTGGCCGCGAGTACTGGGGACGGGGGATCGCGACCGCGGCGCTGGCGGAGTTCCTCGGCTACGAGCGCGCGCGCCCGCTCCACGCGTTCGTCGTGGCTCACAACGTCGGATCGGTCCGCGTGCTCGAGAAGTGTGGTTTCGTGCGGATCGCCGCCACGACCGGGCCGGGCGAGGTCGAGGAGTGCCTCTACCGCCTGGGCTAGTCTTCCGAATCGTCCAGCGCGACATCGCGCCCCAGGTCGAGACGATCCGCCGACCGCCGGCTCTGGGCAGGATCGACGCCCCGAGCGGACCCCTACTTCACAATGGTGAGCCCGTGCGGCACCGCGGCCGAGAACACGTACGCGTACGCCAGCACGATGACGCCGACCAAAGCCGCCAGCGCGACGGAGTGCCAGAACACGAAGCGGAAGATCGCGCCCTCGTTCCCGACCTGGTTCGTCGCCGACGTGGCCACGGTGATGGACTGGGCGTCCACCATCTTTCCCATCACGCCGCCGGCGGAGTTGGCGGCGCACATCAGCACGGGATCGAGCTTCAGCTGCTCGGCGGTGATCCGCTGCAGGCTCCCGAACAGCGCGTTGGACGACGTGTCGCTGCCCGTGAGCGCCACGCCCAGCCAGCCCAGGAACGTGCCGAAGAACGGGAACATCACCCCCGTGCGCGTGAACGCCAGTCCGAGCACGGCATCGAGGCCGGAATAACGCGTGATGAAGCCGAGTCCGAGCATGAACGAGATTGCCACCATCGCCACGCGCATACGGACGAGCGTGCGCCAGAAGGTGGAGGCCAGCTTCGCAGGGCTCAGTCCCAGCAGCAGGCCGGCGAGGATCGCGGCGATGAAGCATCCGGTGCCCGTTGCCGAGAGCCAGTTGAAGTCGAAGCGTGCCGCCTCGGGCGTCGGCTTGGTCACGACCGGGGCCGCGCGGGTGATGGCGTTGTGGAGAAGCGGTACCGACCACGTCACCGTGGTCGACCGGTTGATCGCCCCCTTCACCGCAGGCAGTCCCCAAAGCAGCACCATGAGCGACAGGATCGCGAACGGCATCCACGCCCGCGCGATCTCGCCGGCGCGGTGCGTTCGCACGCTCGCGCCGGCGTTCGCACGCTCCTCGGGGAACTGCCAGATCCGCTTCGGCCGCCAGAACCGGAGGAAGATCATGGTCGCGAGCAGCGACACGATGCCGCCCGAGATGTCGACCAGGTTCGAGTCCACGTGGTTGGACCAGAAGTACTGGGTCACGCTGAACGAGACGCCCACGACGAGGATCGCGGGCAGCACCTCGAACGTTTCGGCCCAACCGACCATGGCGCGCACCAGCCAGAACGGCACGATGATCCCTGTGATGGGCAGGATGCGGCCGATCATCGCGCTCAGGTCCGATTCGGGAAGCCCGCTCACGGCCGCGAGTGTGTGAACCGGGGTGCCGATCGCGCCCCAGGCCACCGGGGAAGTGTTGGCGATGAGGTTGAGCGCCGCGGCCTGGAACGGCCGGAATCCCAGCCCGATCATGAACGCGCCGGCGATCGCCACGGGTGCGCCGAAGCCCGCCGCGCCCTCGATGAACGCGCCGAAGCAGAACGCCACCAGCAGCAGTTGCAGTCGCCGGTCGGGGCTGATGCGCGCCACGGACTCCTTCATGATCTCGAACTGCCCCGTGGCCACCGAGATGTCGTAGAGATAGACCGCCGCGAGCACGATCCAGGCGATCTTGAGCACGCCGAAGCCGACGCCGAAGAGGAAGCTCATTCCGACGAGCGACACGGGCATGCGGAACGCGGTGACCGCGACGAGCGCGGCGGTCACCGCGGCGCTCATCGCGCACAGGTGCGGGCGCCAGCGCAACCCTGCCAGCGTGCCAAACAGCACGAAGATGGGTAGCGCCGCCGCCAGCGTCGAGAGCATCCAATTGTTGAGCGGGTCGTACACCTGGGTCCAGGCCATGGGACCCTCCTCGCTGCCGACATCCCTGCTCCGGCCAATGGATCGCGCGGGTGACGGTCCAGACTTTAACGCGGGCGATTCGTGAACCGCTACACGAATCACGCCCGGGCCGCGCGATCGGGATTCGGGCGCCGATCGAGAGGCGCTGTCGACCGTGGAAGGCGTCGCAGGCTCGTGGACCAGGGCGTCGAGCGGGAGCCCCAAGCCGGGATCTCGAGCAGTGAGAAGGGCCGTCCCGTTCCCCTACCAGGTCCGCCGGAGCGGGTGGGCCTCGGTGTTGAACACCACGTCGTTGCCGGCGAGCGCGGGGGCGGGGCGGAACAGCAGGTAGAGGTACTTGAGCGTCTCGGCCAGGAAGAAACTGTGCTGGAGATCGCCCTTCTCCTTGCTCACCACGCTCTTGAGCGTCGTGTAGCCGTCGTCGGTGCGGCAGTACGCCACCAGGTCGCGGAAGAACCTGCGTCCCATGAGCAGGCTCGCGGAATCGCCGGAAACGCGGCGCAACACGTACGCCGACTCGACGATCTCGGGACGCAGCGCGTACGCCGGGTTCAGCACCTTCATCGTCCGGTAGTCCAAGAGCTCGGGCTCGATCGAGTACAGGGCCCACATCCTGAAGCACGAGCGCTCGAGCTGGCGCCCCCGCGCGACGTCGCCGGAGAGCGCCAGCACCCCGGGCAGGAACGCGTGCAGGGCGCCGAACGTGCTCGCGGTGCGCATGCCGGTGTTCATGTCCACCTCGCCGTACCAGAGCCGCCCGGTGGAGCGGTCGGCGAGATACGTATTGAGCGCGGTGACGCTGGTACGCCACATGCGCTCGCAGTCCTTGTCGCCGAAGAGCTTCCAGCACTTGAGCAGGTACTCGTAGTAGGAATCGATCCCGCCTCCCACGTGGCTCGCGGGATTCAGCCACTGGCCGGTCTCGACGTCGATCTCCTCGCCCACCAAGCCGATCTTCGAGCGCCGCTCGTAGAGCTGCATCACCGCGCGCTTGGCGCGGTCGTAGTAGATCGGCTTGTTCGTGAGCTTCGCCAGGGTGCCGAACTCGAGCAGCAACGTTCCGATCTCGGCCGGGTTCGAGCGCGGATCGCTCGGCTCCCCGGTGTGCAGGTTTACGTACCGGTAGGGCATGCCGGTCGCCGAGTCGAACGCCGGCAGGAGCCGCCTGCCCAGGCTGTCGGCGAGATCCAGCAGCCGCTCGTCGCCGGACATCTGGTAGCCCGAGAGCAGCCCCCCGAGCAGCCGGATCGTGACCTCGAACACCTGGACCCTGTCGTCACGGTCGAACGAGAGCCGCTCCACGATCAGTGCCCGGGCGCTGTCCGCCTGGGCCTTGAAGCCCATCAGGAGCAGCGCGTCCAGCGCGTCGACGGGCGTCATGAGGACCGGCTGCTTGTACCAGTCGCGGAACTCCCTGCTGAGCGGCCGCACCTCGTCGTGCCCCCAGGCGTAGCGCACGTAGGCGTGCCAGCAGTGGAGCAGCTCCTGGCGCACGCTGTCGGCGAGCGCTCCTTCGTCCACCGCCGAGCTGGCGGGCGGAGCGGCGGCTGCGGGCGGCGTGGACCATGCGGCCCGGAGCGCGAACGCCAGCAGAAGGGCGAGTGCTGCGCGTCCCGTCGCCGTCATCGCCGGAGGTCAGGCATGGGTCCCAGCCGATGAGCGGGTAAGTGGTTCGTCCACATGTACCGGAGGTTACAGAAGGGGACGCGAAGGAGCGAACACCGGGACCATTCGTTCCCCTTCGCCCGAAGGGCATGTGGTTCTGCGGTGGCGCGTCGCCAGGGTCCGGCCCGAGGCCCGTGTTCTCGACGTCCCGAATGACCGTGCTGCAACGCCGACACCTGTCGGTCTCTCAAGGTTGGTACAGAGCTACGGGCTGGAAGGGAGCTGTCGCTCGCCAGCAGCGGGCCTTGTCCGTTGCCTGCGGCCGGCGCCGGCCGGTAGCCTTTCTCCATGCTGCCCGCGACGCTTCCGCTCGACGCCTACCGCCCGTTCCGCCGCGACATCGAGGCGCAGCGCCCGGCGATGGAGACGATCGCGCTGCGGCACGGGCTGCCGCCCGGCGAGCTCGTGCCGTTCTCGCAGGGCACGCAGATCGTCTGGGGCACGCAGCGATCGGTCATCAAGCTGTTCGTGCCCACGTGGCCCGAGGACGCGCGTGTCGAGATGTCGATGCTCGAGCGGCTCGTCGGCGCGGACCTGCCAGTGCCGCAGCTCGAAGCCCGCGGCGAGGTCGCGGGCTGGCCGTACGTGGTGATGAGTCGCCTTCCGGGCCAGCGCGTTTCCGAGGAATGGCCCGGGCTCGATCCGGACGCGCGCGAGCGGCTGTCGCACGACATCGGCGCGGCGATGTCGCGCCTCGCCGCGCTGCCCGTGACCGGGCTCGACGCGTTGCGCGCCCCGCAGGAGTCGCTCCTGGCCGAGCGGCGGCCACGGCTCCTTCGGGACCAGCGCGAGCGAGGGGGCGACGACGCGCTGGAGGCGCAACTGCGGGAGTTCCTCGATGCGCTGCCGCCTCTGCTGCCAGCCGAGAGCGTCCTGATGCACGCCGACCTGACGGCGGACAACATCCTCGTGCACGACGGCCGGCTCGCCGGATTCATCGACTTCGCGGACGCCTTCGTGGGCCCGTGGACGTACGAACTGGCGGCGACCTCCTGCTTCGTGACACAAGGCGATCGACGCTCTCAGCGCGCGCTCCTCCTGGGCCGCGGCGTCGAGGCGACGCCCGAGCTCCTCGTCACGCTGCGCAGCTGGGCCGTGCTCCACCGCTATGGCCACATCGCGATCATGATCCGGCATGCCGGCCACTCGAGCCTGTGGGGCTGGCTCGATACGCTGTGGCTGCCCTGAGGACCCGGGGCCCGCGGGAAGAATTGGTGCGCCGCCTTGGAATCGAACCGAGAACCTACTGGTTAAGAGACCCTAACCGCTTTGGGAGACGCGGCCGCGACCTCCCTCAATTCCCGGCCTTCACGATTTCGAAGTCGCCCGGGCGCTTGCCCGGGCCCACCGTCCAGCCGGCCGCAAGCGTAACGGTCCACCCATCGCCCGACAGTGTCGAGCCGCTCGTCTGGAACGGGGTGGTCAGGTGCAAGACGGCCTCCTTGGTCAGCACGAGCACGCCGCTGGTCGCCGTCAGCGTTCCCCACGCCGGCTTAGCGCGGTATTCCATGACGACTATGCCGACGTCGGGAATCGGAGTCGCACCGGTGTTGTTCTGGGCCGAACTCGTCGGCCGCGGCGCGATCAGGACCGGGCCATCCACGAAGCGCGCCCTCAGTTTGGCGATACGTGCCTGACGCTCGACATCGAGTTTTTCTTCCGCGGCCCTCAGCTCGGCGCCGTGATAGCGGGCCGCTGACGCGGCGGCGTCCCGCGCCGGCTTGATCTTCGCCGCCACGATCAACAACTGCGCGAGATCGTCCGCATTCGTGACGTGATGGGTCCACCCCGGTGCGAAGGCATCGAGCAACAATCCGTACGCCGGGCCCGACGCGGCGTGGAAGCGCCGGACGAAGTTGACCTCCTGCTCCGCGTTCGCCAGCCGCCGGACCGCAAGGGCGACGGCATCCGCGGTCGAGGGCGCCGCGACGACGATGCCGGTGTACTCGGCCAACCCCTCGCGAATCTCGTCGGCGGCCTCCGCTTTGGCGGCGACCGGGAACTCCGTCTGCCGCGCACGCCGGAATCCCAGCGCGTCGCCGATGGCCGCGGCGCGCGATGCACCGGACGACGTGAGCGCACGGGACAGCGCGCGCCATTCGAGCTGGATCCAGTAGCGGCCGTCGAGCGTATCGAGGTGATCGTTCTCAGCCACGCCCGCCATCAGCTTCAGATCGGGCTGGACGCGATGAAAGAGCTCATGAATGAGGAGAACGCCGCGCTCCTGCTCGTCCGACGGCGGGATCCACGTCCACATGTACGTGGACCAGCGTATCCCACCCCAGGTCACGGGCGCGTTGAGGAACCCCAGTCCGTAGGGACGCGGCGCATCAGGAGCCGGCTGGCTGGTGGCGATCGTCTTGGTGGCCGCGTCGGCGAACACCATCGGACCGCAAAGCGAGACGCCCCAGAGCTTCCCGCCGTCGCGCTCGCAAAGCGCCGCGGCCTCTTTGAAGTAAGACTGCGCGAGCACGGAGTCGACCTGGCCGCGCGCCAGCGAGGGGACGACCAGCAGGGACAGGCACAGCAGAGTGGAGGATCGCGTCATGGCCGCTACTCTATCCGGCGATGTATTTCGGCCGCACTGCGACGGCCGGCTCGATTCGCAGGAGTACGGGAAGGAATGGTACGCCGCCTTGGAATCGAACCAAGAACCCACCGATCAAGAGACCATGACCGCGGCCGGCACGAAGCGACTGTCGCGCAGCCCATTGCGAAGATCGACAAGAACTTCCCTCGCGAAACGGACTGGCACCCGCGGGCATCCGAGCGCACTTGAAGGGACGCGAAACGGGACCACTCGTCCCCTTCGCGTGGACGGGAGTTGATTCGGTGCTTTGACCGTCCCGACCTCGAGGTCGTCGAGTCACTGCGATGAGAACGAGGGTTGGTTCGCGATGGTGTCCGAGTGGATGGACCTCGACGCGCTGCAGGGGAAGCGGGAGACTGAGGCGACCGCGTCACGTCTGCGCCACGTTCGTGTCCGTCCGTTCGAGCTTTACGTGGGCCGCGAGGATCTGCTCGACCTGCGCTCGGTGCTCGAGCGGGATCATGTAGACGACGCCCGAGCTCCTGCCGAAGATCTTCGAGCCGATCCCGAGAAACTCGCATCCATCATAGGGCCCCAGCCACTCGTACGACCGGACCTCGCGCCAGCGCGTGAGCCCGAAGTATGCGATGCCGCCCTCCATGAAGCGAAGGTGCGCCCTCGCTCGCCACATGGACGCGGCGACGGTCAGCCCGACCACGAACACACCCATGACGATCGCGCCGCTCGTCCCCGCCTGCTGGTACCCCATCAGGATCAGCATGCCGAAAGCGAACACGCTTACGACGTACGTGGAGCCCTTGCCAGGAGTGTAGGTGCGGACCCCACCGACATCGAGCAGCAAGCTGCCCTGTCCTCGCTGGCGAACGGCGAAGAAGACCGCGGACAGCACCAGCGCGAACACCAGCGAAACGACGAGCTGGTTCACGCCCTCACCTCCGTTCGGCCAAGTCGAACGAGGCGGCCGCCGCGAAGCCGTGCCTTGAGGTCGCCGATAAAGCCGTTCTTGGCGCCCCGAAAGGGCAGAACGTAATCGGCGCCAACACGCCGATGTTCACCCGGAGCCTGCTCGGCAGAGCGCCGGTTTGCACGTGGCAACATGAACCGACTTTAGAGAATGGTGCGCCGCCTTGGAATCGAACCAAGAACCTACTGATTAAGAGTCAGTTGCTCTGCCAATTGAGCTAGCGGCGCGACACGCGGGGCCGGTGGACACCCGCGAAAACGCCGGGGCAATCTAGCTTCGCCGGCGCGGAGCGTCAAGCGAAGCGGCGCGCGGTGTGCCCCGGCGGGGATCGCGCGCGCGGCGCCCGCGCGGCCTCGACTAGCGCGCGCCCGCACCCCGGACGAGCGGATGGCCCGCCCGCGCAACGCGCGTCCGCACCCGCATGCGCACGTCGGGCCCGCATGCTAACTTGCGTCCTTCTGGAACCCACCTCGGCGCGGGCCCACGGACGGAGGATGCGGTTGGCGAACACTGCGGATCGCATGGGCGGCGCCCCTCTCAAGACTGGGCCCGGACGGCTGTTCCTCACCCGCTGGCTGCCCGTGCTCGCCTACGTGGCGCTCGTGTTCACGCTGAGCGCCCAGCCGAACCTGAGCGTCCCGGGAACGTTTCGCTACCGCGACAAGGTCGCGCACCTCCTCGAGTACGGCGGCCTCGCCTGGCTCGTCCAGCGCGCGGCGCGCGACACCTGGCCCGGCGCTGGCCCGGCACGCCGCGCACTGGTCGCGCTGCTCGCGGTCACCGTGATTGGAGCATGCGACGAGCGATCCCAGCGCGGGGTTCCCGGGCGCGACTCGTCCGTGTACGACTGGCTCGCCGACACGACGGGCGCGTCACTCGCCACGGCACTCTCCGCCGTCCTCTCGCGCGGCGAGCGCGACGCGAGAGCCTGACGATGGCCCCGCGCCACCAGGCGCCGCGCGGCACGCGCGACGTGCTGCCGGACGAGAGCGCACGCTGGCGCTGGGTCGAGGAGCGCGCGCGCGGCGTGCTCGACCGCTACGGCTACGGCGAGATCCGCACGCCGCTCTTCGAGGAATACGAGCTCTTCGCGCGAACGTCCGGCGAGTCGAGCGACGTCGTGCAGAAGGAGATGTACCGCTTCAAGGACCTGGGCGACCGCGACCTGGCGCTGCGGCCCGAGTTCACTGCGGGCGTCATGCGCGCATTTCTCGAGCACGGGCTCGGCGGGCGCTCGCGCGTCCACCGGCTCTGGAGCATGGGGCCCGTCTTCCGCTACGGCCGCCCCGGCAAGGGGCGCTATCGCCAGTTCGCGCAGGTCAACTGCGAGCTCGTGGGCTCGCCGGCGCCCGGCGCCGACGTCGAGATGATCGCGCTGTTCGTGGACCTCTACCAGGCGTGGGGCTTCCGCGACCTCACCGTCAAGGTGAACAGCGTCGGCCAGCCGGCCTCGCGCCGGGTCTACGGCGATCGCCTGCGGCAGACCCTGGCGCCGTACGCCGACAGGCTCTCCGAGGACTCGCGCCGGCGGCTCGAGCAGAACCCGCTGCGCGTGCTCGACAGCAAGGCCGAGACCGACCTCGCCGTCCTCGCGGAGTTGGGCGAGCGGCTGCCGCACCTGATCGACGCGCTCGACGGGGCCGACCGCGAGCACTGGAAGGGCGTGCTCGCCGGGCTCGACGCGGCCGGCATCCGGCACGAGCTGGACCACGGGCTCGTGCGCGGGCTCGACTACTACACGCGCACGGCATTCGAGGTGCACGATGCCTCGCTCGGGAGCCAGAGCGCGCTCGGCGGCGGCGGGCGCTACGATGGCCTGATCGAGGCGCTCGGCGGCCCGCCCACGCCGGGCGTGGGATTCGCGATCGGCATGGACCGCACGCTGCTCGTGCTCGAGGAGCGCGGGCTCGCGGCGGAAACGGCCGATACCGTGTGCGTCGTGGCGATGGACGGCACGCGCACCGGCGTCACGTCGCTCGTGCGCGAGCTCCGGCAGCGCTTCCGGGTCGAGGCCGACGTCGAATCCCGCGCCTTCGGGGCGCAGATGAAGGCGGCGGGGAAGAGCGGTGCGCGCTTCCTCGTGATCGCGGGCGAGGACGAGTGGGCCCGCGGCGAGGTGGCGCTCAAGGATTCCAAGACGGGCGAACAGAAGGCCGTGCGGCGTGAATCGCTCGCGGCCGAGCTCGAAGCCCGCGTCTCGCGACAGGAGATTCCCTAGTGGCACACGAGCCGGCAGGGCTGGAGGGACTCGGGGACTGGCGGCGCACGCACACGTGCGGCGCGCTCACGCGCGCGCAGGCGGGCGAGACCGTCACGCTCATGGGCTGGGTGCACCGCTCGCGCGACCACGGCGGCGTGCTGTTCACGGACCTGCGCGATCGTTATGGACTCACGCAGGTCGTGTTCCGCCCCGAGACCGGCGGCAAGGCGCTGCTCGAGCGCGCCTCGCGGCTCGGAAACGAGTTCGTGGTCGCCGTGCGCGGCCCGGTCGTGGCCCGGCCCGCCGACGCGATCAACCCGGAGCTGGCGACGGGCGAGATCGAGGTGGACGCGCGCGAGCTGAAGCTCCTCTCCGCGAGCGATCCGCTGCCGTTCCAGGTGAACGAGGAGCACATGCTCGCGAGCGAGGACCTGCGCTTGAAGTACCGCTACCTGGACCTCCGCCGCCCCGAGCTCTCGCAGCTTCTGGCACTCCGCCACCGGGCCGCGGCCGCGGCGCGCAACTACCTCTCGAGCCAGAGCTTCCTCGAGATCGAGACGCCGCTCCTCGTCAAGCCCACCCCGGAGGGGGCGCGCGATTACGTGGTGCCGAGCCGCGTCCACCACGGGAGCTTCTACGCGCTGCCCCAGAGCCCGCAGCTCTACAAGCAGACGCTCATGATCAGCGGCTGCGACCGCTACTTCCAGCTCGCGCGGTGTCTGCGCGACGAGGATCTGCGTGCCGACCGCCAGCCGGAGCACACGCAGATCGACATCGAGATGAGCTTCGTGACCGAGGACGACGTGTTCGCCGCGGTCGAGGGGCTGTTCGCCGCGATGTGGCGGGAGACGCTCGGGGTCGAGCTCGCGACGCCGTTCCCGCGCATCACGTACGACGAGGCGATGAAGACCTACGGGAGCGACAAGCCCGACCTCCGCTTCGGGCTCACGTTCGCGGACGTGACGTCCCAGTGTGCCCGCTCGCCGCGAAACGTCGTCGCGAACGGGGCCAAGGCGGAGGGCGGGATCGCCGTCGCGATCACGCTCCCCGGCGGCGCCGAGATCAGCGGCACCCAGCTTCGCAAGTTCGAGGACGTCGTAAAATCCGCCGGCGCCGGCGGGCTCACGTTCTTCAAGGTGCTGCCCGCCGACCGCGAGAAGCAGCAGGTGATCTTCCCCGGTGCGCTGCTCGACGAGTTCCTGGCGAAGGCCGGCGCGAAGCCCGGCGACGCCGTGGTGTTCACGAACGGACCCTGGGAGCGCACGTGCAAGGCGCTCGGCGTGCTGCGGACGCAGCTCGGGGATGTGGAGCTCGAGAGACGGGGTTTGCTCGGAAAATCGGGGAAGGAGCAGGACTGGCGCTTCCTCTGGGTGCGGCAGTTCCCGATGTTCGAATACAACGACGAGAAGAAGCGCTGGGAGCCCAAGCACCACATGTTCACGATGCCGAACCCGGAGCATCTGCAGTACCTGGAATCCGACCCCGGCAGGGTGTACGCCCAGCTCTACGACGTGGTGCTGAACGGCAACGAGCTGGGCTCGGGCTCGATCCGGATCCACCGCCCGGACATCCAGGAGCGGGTCATGAAGGTGACCGGGCTCACGCACGAGCAGGCGCACGAAAAGTTCGGCTTCCTGCTCGAGGCGTACCGCTTCGCGTCGCCGCCGCACGGCGGGATCGGCATCGGGCTCGATCGCATCATCATGCTGCTCGGGGCGCGCGACTCGATTCGCGACGTGATCGCGTTCCCCAAGACCGCGAGCGCGACGTCGCTCATGGACGGCTCCCCGGGCCCGGTCGAGCCGGAGACGCTCAAGGAATTGGGACTCCGGCCGGCCACGGTGCATACTCACCCCTGATCACCGCGCTGCCGCCGCCTGAGAACCACCCCCGAGCTCACGCCCCATGGCACAGCCTATCCCGTCGAGCAGCGGAAGCCGGCTCCGAGCCCTCGGCCGGCGCTCCACGATGCTCGCGCTCGTGGGGTCGGTGATGCTCTCCTCCGGCGTTTCGGCCGAGGCCACGCCGCCCGCGGGCGCAGGCGTGCCCCGGCCCGTTGCCCGCCCGGCCTCGGAACGCATCCCGGCCAGCGATCCGGGCACCGGGACCACGCCCCCGATCCCGGTGATCCTTCGCCGGCCCGCGCTCCAGTACCCGAACTACGCGCTGTTCGTCGATCCCGATCCGGAGGTGGTCGTCAAGGAGTTCACGCTCTTCTACAACACGATTCCCGACTCGACCCGGCTCCCCGGGGGGGCTCGCGGCTTGTTCCACATCGTCTACCAGCGGAGCGGCGGCCCGCAGGCGGCGGAGACGCTGTTCGGGCACGCCTGGTCGACGGACCTCCGGAACTGGGCCGTGGACACGGCCGCGTTCAGCGTCGACACGACGTCCTGGAACTCGGCCCACGTGTGGTCGCCGTGCTTGATCCGGCACGGGGAGAAGGACTACCTCTTCTATACCGGCGTCGACAGCATGGGCGATCAACGGATCGGCTACGCATCGACCGACCGGCTGGACACCACCGACACCGTCTGGGACCCGCGGCGGGTGATGGTGTGGGAGGCGGCCGACACGCGCTGGGCCGTGCCGCGCCCGTGGACGTACGGCTACACGACCCAGTTTCGCGATCCGTTCGTGATGGACGATCCCGATCTGCCCGGCCGGCTCCTGCTCTTCTACACCGCGCACGACTCGACGGACTTCGCCGCGGGGCGGGGCGGACTCGCGGTCGGGATCGCACGGAGCGAGCCGGAGACCGTGGACGCCTGGGAGGATCTCGGCCGTCTCCGGAGCACGCTCCCGCGCACCACGCAGGTGGGCCAGCTCGAAGGCCCGCACGTCTTGACCGTGCCGGGCTCGCATTCCGGCTTGCGGCTCCTCTTTTCCAATGGCGGCACGCCTCCCGACGAGACCGGAACGACCACGATCCGGTTCGAAGCGCTCGTTCCGGGCGCGAGCGTCTCGGACACGAGCTTCAAGTCCTGGGGCGCGCCGACCGTGCTGCGGGATTACCTGAGCGGCGATCCGACCGTGTTCGGCTGGAGCGGGAGCGAGCACCTGAGCGTGGGGGACGCCGATTTCCTCGCGGGCTTCACCGCCTGGGGGCCGCGCTACCAGGGAATCGCCATCGCGCGGATGCACTGGCAGGGCGACGGGTTCACGCTCGGCGGATACGTGTTCACCGCGGTGAACGAGTACCGCTCCGATGCCAGGGGCGTGGTGCTGCGCGTCGCGACCGGCCCGCCGCCGACGCGGCGGGTGAGATTCGCGATCGATTCCCCGCGCGAGCTCGATGCGCGACTCGAGGTGTTCGACGCGATGGGCAGGCGCCTCAAATCGCTGCTCGCGGGAGCGCTCCCGAAGGGGAGCTCGTCGGTCGCGTGGGATCTCACGACGACGGACGGCGCGAGCGTGCCCAGCGGCGTCTACTTCGCCCGGCTCTCGTTCGCCGGCGGCGTCCGCGCGGTCAGGCTCGCCGTGGTTCGTTGACCGCGGCGGGGTGCCGCGACCCCGCGCCCGCGTGCGCTCGAGCGCGCGGGACGGATTGTCGCCATCCCGCCGCTGCGGCACACTCCGCCCCCCGGCCCGCCGGAATTCCGGGCCCGGCCTTTTGACGTTCGCCGTTCGCCAGATCGACTCGCGAGGTTTCGCACCATGATCAAGTTCATGCTGTTCATCGACGGCACGTGGCTCTACTCGAACACCAGCCGCCTCGTCGAGGCCTCGGGCGAGCCCGGGTTCGTGCTCGACTTCGGCAAGCTCCCGCGCGTGCTGGCCGAGGAGGTGGGTCGCCGGCTCGGGCACGACGACTGGACGGTCGTGCGCACGCACCTGTTCGGGAGCTACGCCGCGAACATCGATCCGCGCGACCTGGAGCCGGTGGAACGGCGGCTCAACTTCTTCACCATGCTCCGCCAGCAGCACCACTACGAGGTCGAGGCGTTCCCGATCGAGTTCCGCGGCAAGCGCCTGCGGCGCACGGACCGCGACCCGGGCGATCCGTTCGAGCCGAAGGAGAAGTGCGTCGACATCGCGCTCGCCACGAGCATGCTGTTCAACGCCGCCATGTCGAACGCCTACGACGTCGCGATCGCGGTGATCGGCGACCAGGACTTCAAGCCCGTGCTCCAGAGCGTGCGCCGGCTCGGGAAGCGCGTGGCCATCGCCAGCATCAACGGCGCGTGCTCGGGCGAGTACTCGGATCCGGCCGACAAGGCTCGCGTCCGCGACGCGGAGCTGTTGTGGCTGGAGGACCTGCTGCCGCGGCTCGCGCGCCGCTACGACCCGCACTTCCTCGACTGCCAGTCGCCCGCGCACAAGGGCGAGCGTCGCGTGGAGACCACGTACTATCCCAAGCGCGGCGAGAAGTTCTACTGCCCGGCGTGCCGCGAGGAATTCGCGCGGCAGCGCGAGGCGGCGGGTGCCGCGGGTGCCGCGGGCGCCCCGGGGGCCGCGAACGGCGGCAGCGGCGGCAACGGGGGAGCCAGCGAGTCCGCCACCTACGCGCCCACGGACACCACGCTCATGGGCGTCGTGAAGCACAAGCGCCTCGACAAGAACTACGGCTTCATCATGGTCGACGGCTGCGGTGCGTACGACGGCGCCGAGTACTTCTTCCACGAGACCGACCTCGCGGACGGCACGCGCTTCGCCGAGCTCGCGGAGGGCACGTACGTGGACTTCCAGGTGAAGGCCGATCCCCCCGCCGGCAAGGCGCCGCCCGCACGCAACGTGCGTCGCCGCGTCGCGGTGTGAGGCGGCGGGCGCCATCGAACCGCTGATCGAGGTCCGCGAGGCGATCGAGGTCCTGTCGCGGACGCCGGCGCTGCTCGACCTGTGGCTCGTGGGCCTCTCGGCGCCGTGGCTCGCGGCCGACGAGGGCGAGGGCACGTACGACCCGGTCGACGTGGTGGCGCACCTCGTGCACAACGAGGAGACCGACTGGATGCCGCGCCTCGAGATCGTGCTCGTGCACGGCGAGTCCCAGCCGTCCACGCCGTTCGACCGCGACGGCTTCCGCACGCGCTTCGCGGGCTGGCCGCTCGAGCGGCTGCTGCCGCGCTTCTCCGCGGCGCGGCGCGAGAACCTCGACAAGCTGGAAACGCTGCGCCTGGCCCCCGTGGACCTGAACCGCACCGGCATGCACCCCGCGCTCGGGCGCGTCACGGTGCGCGAGCTCCTCGCGGGCTGGGTGGTGCACGATCTCACGCACCTGGCGCAGATCGCGCGCGTTCTCGCCAAGCGCTACAGCGGCGCCGTGGGGCCGTGGCGGGAGTACCTGGGCGTGCTGGGCGACCGCACGCGCTGAGCCGGTCGCTTGCCGCGGCGGGCGGGGGCTGCGCAAGCTTCGCGGCATGAACGAGCCCGAGCCGCCGCGCGATCCGACCGAGCTCCCCGCGAACGGGACCGAGGAGCTGGCGCTCGGCTACGTGCCGCCGGACCCCGACGAGCTGCCGCCCGTCGAGCTCTGGCGTGCCGTCGGCGACGTGCGGCCGTGGGGCACGCTGCTCGTGCTGTTTCCGTGCGCGGCCATGTTCCTGCTGCTCGCCGCGCGCCACGCGCTCGGTGAGGACGACGCGCTGCTCGCGTGGGGCGCGAACGCGACCCGGCTGCCCCCGCTCGAGTCGGCATGGCGGCTCATCGCCTCGACGTTCCTGCACGCGGGCCCGGGGCACCTGTTCTTCAACGCGACCACGCTCATCATCTTCGGGCCCGCGGTGGAGCGCGTGTTCACGCGCTGGGGATTCTGGATCGTCTACGCCGCCGGCGGCGCGCTGGCGTCGCTCGCGAGCCTCGCCTGGCGCGGCGCGCACGCGACCGGCGGCTCGTACAGCGTCGGCGCGTCGGGGGCCATCTTCGCGCTCGGGGGCGCGCTCATCGTGGGCGCGATCCGGCTCCGCCGCCGCCTCGCGGTGGGGCGGGCGCGCTCGCTCGCCGCGGCCGTGCTCTACCTCGCCGGGACCGGGTTCGCGGCCGGCTTCACCCGCAACGGCACGGACAACATCGCGCACGCCGCGGGGCTCGCGAGCGGCGCGCTGGTCGCGGTGGTGCTGGGCGTGAACCCGCGGCTCGGCGGCCGGGGAGCGAATGTGCTCACGCGCGGCCTGGGCGTGCTCGCGGTGCTCGCGCTGGCGCTGTCGCTCGCCTGGGGCATCCGCTCGGGGCTCGCCTCGCGCGGGTAGTCGCGCATCGGGCGCCGGTACATCTGGGTGCACCGGCGCCCTTTGACCTGCCCGGTCGCGAGCAGGCTGCGCGCATCGCCCGGTCGGGCGAAGTCTTTCCCCGGGCCTCCCGGGGCCCGGGGTCTGGCGAGTCCCGGCGGTGGCGGCCGCCATGAACGGCGCGGCGCCCTCCGCAGGGCCGGAGTTCAGTCCATCACGGCATCGGGTTCGCCGAACACGCTCGGGACCGTCCCTTCCTCCGCGCGGCCGACCCTCAACGGCCGGCGCGGTTCGCTCGCCTTCCTGATCGATCGCGCTCGCGCGCGTGTGTCGGCGGGATTCTGCGTCATTCGACGGCGCGAATCGGGCCCGGGTTGACGAGTCGCGGCGCCTCGCGCACCGGCGCGGACGGCCCCGCCACGAGCGCGGACTCAACCCGGGGTGCCGCGCCGCCGATGACTCCCTCGTGGCCGGCGGGCCGGGAGCGCCCGCGTCGCCGATGCGGAGGAGAAGCGCGTGACTCGTGATCGGAGGGATTCCCGTGCACAGCGTCCGATTCCCACCCCGACCGATCGGGGCCGCCCGACTGGTGCCCACGCCCACGGACCTGAGGCCGGAGTGGAAGCACGCGTGGCCGTGGCTGTTCTGGGCGCTCTGGGGCGCCTGGCTCGCCGTCTCGGACCTGCGTAGCGACGACCTGCAGCCCGCGGTGTTCCGGATGCTGCTCGGCGCGGCGGTGCTCGGCGCGGCGCAACGCCGGCGCTGGTGGCTCTGGTCACTGGCGCTCGCGGCGTGGGTGCCGGCCGAGCCGATCGTCGCGGCCGTGCTCCGGACGACGCCCGGCTACGAGACCAACTCGGGCGTCTGGATCCTGCCGCCGCTCACCGCGCTCGTGGGCGGTTTCCTCGGCCGGGGCATCGCGGCCAGCGCCCTCGCCCACCGGAAGCCCGAGTAGGCGACCGGGCGCGCGAACGCCCGCGCGTCCGTCGCGAACTCCACGCAGGGCGCGCGGGCGTTTGCCCGCCATTCCGCGGTCGGCGCTCAGCGCGCCCGGGTGTGTGTCGTCGTCGCGTTCGCGAGCAGCGACACCCCGCCGGAGCCGGTGTCCACGTGCAGGCGACCCGTGCCGCTCCCGACCGTCCCGCGCAGGAGCCCGGTGTCCTTCTCCTCGATCGTCACTGGCAGGTCGGAGTGGATCCCGCCCGAGCCGGTCTCGATGTGGAGCCGGGCGCTGAAGTCCTGCGGCACGGTCACCCGCACGCTCCCGGAGCCGGTGTCGATGTCCAGGTCCGGCGTGCGGGAGAGGAGTGCCAGGTCCACGCCGCCCGAGCCGGTGTCCAGCTTCGCCCGCTGGGCGTCCACCTCCGACAGGTCCACCGAGCCCGAGCCCGTGTCCACGAGCAGCTCGGCGGCGGAGACCCGCTCGCCGGTCACGCTGCCGGAGCCGGTGTCGAGGTGCACGCGGGCGCCGTGCACGTCCGTCACCCGGACGCCGCCCGAACCCGTGTCCACGTCGAGGTCACCCTCGAAGCCCGCCACCTCGACGCCGCCCGAGCCCAGGTCGAGCGAGAGCGTGCCGCGGCCCTTCTCCACCTGGACGCTCCCCGAGCCGCCGTCGAAGAAGAGCCGGCCGTCCACGTTCCGGATCTGGCCCGCGCCGGCGAGCGAATAGACCGATACCTTGCGCCCCCTGGGCACGCGCACCACGAGATCGGTCCACGCCTCGGTGCCCGAGCCCGAACCCTTGATCGTCAGCCGTCGGCCGAGGAACGACAGGCCGTTGTGGGACTTGCCCCAGGTCCCGTCGCTCCGGATCTCGGTATTGGTGTTGGACCAGCGCCCCATGGGCGGGTAGACGATCCGGTCGTGCGGGTAGAGCACGCGCAGCGTCGGCCGGCCCCCGAGCGGCTGGTCGTTGAACGCCAGGTCGGCGGCGTCGCGCCCCATCGGGCTCACCTCGACCTCGACCGCGTTCCCGGCCGCGGGCTCGATGTGCACCTCGCCGGCCGGGTTCCAGATGGCGACGTCGTCGCCCGGGAGCGAGAACGTGCGGGTGGCCCCGGCCGGCGAGGCGAGCGCCGGAAGCAGGGCCAGGGCGGCGAGTGTCGCGGCGAGTCGAAGCGGCGTGGAACGTAGCGTGGAACTCAGTGTGGAACTCATCATAGGGGGCACCTGTCCGGAAAGAGGATGGGGAGCGCCCGCGCGAGCGGACGTCATGGAAGTGTAGACGGCCCGGACGCCCCGCGGGTTGCATTGGCGGGGCCGGCCGCGCTGGTCCCGACCGGGCCCGCGCAGGGGATTCGCCGCTCGCCGCCGGCCCTGCGGCGGTTCCAACCTTACGTACGCCGTCCCGGTCCAATCCGAATGAAATGTCCGCCACCCTGACCTGGCATCCGACCTTGACCCTGGAACAACCCGCCCTGTCCCAGACCCTCGTGACCAGTGACGTGGCACTGGCCGTGCGCGGCGACGCGCAGGCCTTCGGGCGTCTCTACGAGGAGAACGTCGGCCGGGTGCATGCCCTGGCGCGGCGGATGGTGGGCTACGAGCACGCGCGCGAGCTGACCCAGGACGTGTTCGTGCGGGCGTGGCAGAAGCTCCACACGTTCCGCGGCGACGCGCGTTTCTCCACCTGGCTCCATCGTCTGGCCGTGAACCTCATCCTGAGCCGTCGCGCCGCGTTCGCGACCGAGCGCGCTCGCTTCCTCGGCGACGACGAGGTGCTGGATCGCATCGAGTCGCGCCCCGCCGGGCGCGAGCACGCGATCGATTTCGAGGGCGCGATCGGCCGCCTGCCCGAAGGGGCACGCATGATCTTCGTGCTGCACGACGTCGAGGGCTACCGCCACGAGGAGATCGCGGCGCTGCTCGGCGTGACCACCGGAACCACCAAGGCCCAGCTGCACCGCGCGCGCATGCTGCTGCGCGGGCACCTGGGCGCCTGAGCGGAGTTTCAGACCATGAGTGATCGATTTACCGAGCTGTTGTCCGGATACCTGGACCACGACCTGCCCCGCTCCGAGCACGACGCCGTCCAGCGTCACCTCGAGGCGTGCACGGAATGCCGCGAGACGATCGCGGCGATCGCGAGCGTGAAGACGCGCGCGGCCTCGCTCGTGGACCCGCCGGTGCCGACCGATCTCTGGGCGGGGATCGCGTCACGAATCGGCCCGGCGGGTTCCTCGAGCGCGGCGCGCGCGCGGCACGCGTCGGCGATCCCGCGGCAGCTTTC
>DATDEX010000003.1:0-25594 GCA_036522895.1 Candidatus Eiseniibacteriota bacterium
GTCACCTTCACCTGGTACGATGGCGGTCTCAAGCCGGCCCGTCCGGCCGAGCTGGAAGAGAACCGCCCCTTCAAAGGTGAGGGCGACGAAGACGAGGGGCTGCTGTTCATCGGCGACAGTGGGAAGATTCTCTGTGGGTTCAATGGCCGGAGTCCCAAACTGATCCCGCAGGCCAAAATGGACGCGTTCCAGCCACCGCCCAAGACGCTGCCCCGCTCGCCCGGCAACGAGCGCGAATGGCTCGACGCCTGCAAGGGAAGCACCGTCAAGCCGGGCGGCAATTTCGAGTTCTCCAGCATGGTCACCGAGACTCTGCTGCTCGGTAACGTAGCCACGATGGTCGGGCAACGGCTCGCCTGGGATCGGACCAATCTCCAGGTGACCAATGCCCCGGCCGCCGAAAAATTCATCCGCCCGGAACGCCGTGCGGGATGGGAGCTGTGACGGTGCTAACACGAAGAGAGTTCTGTGAGTTTGTCGGACTAGTCTCGCTGGGAGCGAGGAACTTCTTGACCAAGCCACTCGATCTACCCATTGGGTGCCAGACCTGGTCGGTCAGAGACCTGATCGCCAAAGACTTCCCCGGCGCCCTCCAGCAGCTCAAGACGGCGGGCTTTGAAGCCATCGAGTTGTGCTCGCCGGTGGGGTACTCCGACTCAGGCTTCGCCGGCCTCGCGAAGTACAAACCCGCCGAGCTGCGTGCCATGCTGAGCGATGTCGGCTTGAGCTGCGTGAGCTCGCATTTCACCATGGACGAGCTGCGGAAGGACCAGGCCGGCCGGATCGCCTGGGCCAAGGACGTGGGGCTGACCCAGATGATCGTCCCCACCCTCGATGGGCCACCCCATCCCACCATGGACGACGTCAAACGGGCGGCGGATGAGTACAACACGATGGGCGAGCAGGCCAAAGCGGCCGGCATCCAGCAGGGCCTGCACAACGAGGAATTCGAGCTCACTACGGTGGATGGCAAACGCACCTACGACCTGCTCTTCGAGCTGCTACGACCGGAGCTGGTGAAGTTCCAGTTTCAGGTCTCGACCATCCGCCAGGGTTACGACGCCGCCGAGTATTTCACCAAGTATCCCGGGCGCTTTATCTCCATGCACGTCCAAGGCTGGTCCGCGAACACTCGAACGATCATGCCGGTGGGACAGGACACACTGGACTGGAAGAAGATCTTCACGGCGGCCAGGACGGGCGGCATCCGGAATTACTTCGTGGAGATGAACCTGGACATGATGCGGGCCAGCGTTCCGTACCTCCGGCGCCTGCAAGTCTGAGCGACGGCGGGATTTGAGCGGTAATGCCGCGAGCGGAGCGAGCGGCGGCGCCAAACACGCCGTCACGACAAGGCCCCCGCCGAGGCGGGGGCCTAGTCGGGACGGCGGGATTTGAACCCGCGACCCCCTGAACCCCATACCATCCAAGCCGGTAATTCGGAACACCGCCAGTCCTCAACTTCCTTCGTCAATTACCGGACTTCGCGTCGATAATTCCCGGAACTGACAGGAGAATTACCGGACTAGCCAGGAACAAACTCTTGAAGACCAAGAGTCTTGCCCAGGGCCCAGTCCAACGGTTCGTAGGGCGGGGCGACAGGGAGTTCTGTGCTCCCGTCTTGTCTCTCTCTTGACCGAGGCCCGGGGCTCAGACAGACTTTTTCACATCGTGACCACAGGTGCGGTACCGGAACGCCAGGCGGCGCCCGACGATCCTCTTCCGAAGGCCTTGGAGCTCTTGGAGGCGCATCACGTTGCCTTCACAGCCGCCAGGCCTTTTGCGGAGATGACCGGCCATACTGTGCCGTGTGACACAAAGTCGTGGTCAGAAATCCTAATTGGCATCCTGACCACAATCAAAGGAAGGCAGCGCAAAAAAGGCACCGATCTATCGGATGGATCGGACGTAAAAGCGGCGAATACCTGGTGCGCTATCGACACGCCTCGCTTTAACGGTGCGATCCCGGCGGGGCGGACTTCTAAAGCATCGAGCAAGCCAGCAAACATCCACGCGCTAGACGAAACTCCTTACATCTTCTTCGTCCTGTGGGACGAGATGGGCGCTAAGCATCTGCCACGTGTGCGAGTATGGGTCGTCCGCGCGCAGAAGGATGAGGTTTTTCGTAACATGTGTGCGAGTTGGTATGAGGCTCGCGAAGACGGCACGATCACCAGCACGAATTTTCAGCTTCACCCGCCTCGTGGCTTGGACACGAATGAAATCCGGAACACATTCGGGAATCTTCAATATCCCTTGTTATTCGCGGCGGTCCGTGAAAACGGCCACTACAAGGTCACACACTTCGATGCTGAGGTCTTGAAGACGGGCGCCTGCGTTCCTGCCTAGCGCTTGTAAAAAAGAGATCCCAGTTCCGCCCGCGCGTCACGCATCGTACGCTCGGCCGCGTATTTGACTCCCGTCGCCTGCCGCAGTTTCCCCGCAATTGTCCCCACGCGCTCGGCCAATGGCGATCCTGTCCGCGGAACAGGCAGGAGGACCTCTCCCAATTCAGCGTCCTTTATTCTGCTGTGAGATGAGGATGTTCCCGAAGTGAGGCATTCGATCTGAGCCTGAACCTGAGGAAGCCCGAGTAGCGCTGCCAACAGGAACGCGTCAATCCGGGTGGGTTCAAGGATCTCGAACTCCGTCGAGCAGGTCAGTGGACCCGCATCGTCTGGAACGACGCAGACCCGAGGAATGTGCGGATTGATCCGCGAAATAAGGACCTCGCCCGGCCTGCAGGGGAGGCCCATCCCCTTGGGCGTGTACGATTCGATTTGACCGAAGTCTAGCGTTCCATCCGCGGTCACGTGCAAAACGCTGATGCACTTCGAACCGCTCGGAATGGGTGCCTGTCTCCGACCACGTGATGCGAGCTTAGCCAGTTCTGTTAGTCGCACCAGCTCGACACCGAATCCATTGCCCAAGGCATCGAGCTCTTTGAGCGCGCTCAATCGGCGCGCCTGATAGAAATTTGGTGTCCAGCGGCCATTCAAGAGGCTCCCAGCCGGAATCCAAACTGCCGAAGGCTCCTCTCGCGCGACGACGACCTCACTCACGGTCACTTGGGGCTTGGCGCCCGTGTATGCCTGAACGATATCGGGCAGTTGATTGACGCCGTCATGGATTTTGACCTGTACTCCCGTCCGTGCCACAACACGAAAACCCAGATCGCTGCATACAGCCATGAAAACCGGGTGGTCCGTTGGGCGCTGAGCCGCAGGACGACGCAGATACGCGAAGCAAGTCTTGGTCCGCGTACCCGCCTGCGCGAAGGTGACGGCGGGCAATTCGACGACGGCAAGCAACTCAGCACGTTCCCCGACAGCTGCTCGGATCGCCGAAGGAAGGCCGCTCGCAGAGATGGCGCTATCGGGTAAGACGATCAGCAGACGGCCACCGGGTCTGAGCAAGGAAAGACACCGATCGAGCAACAACAATTCGGAATCGACATAGCCTCCACCCACCGATTGAAGTTGTCGATCCCGCATCACAGTGGACAGCACCGGATAGCGACGGGATGCCCCTGTTCGAAGTACTTCAGCAATCGAATGCCTGGCACTGAAGGGAGGGTTCGTCAGGATCAAGTCGACTTTCCCATCGAGATCGTCGATCTTGGATCCACCGAGTATGCTGTTTCCCTGCCACACGCTCGCCGGGCCCTCCCCGAACAGCATGAGATTCAGCTTCGCCAGGCGCACCATTCGGTCAACCTTATCCTGACCGTAGACGTTATCGCGGATGCGGGCGCGAGTCGCCTCACGCTGCGCTTCGTTCTCGAGGCGCTCGTCAATCAAGTCGGTGAGTGCCCGTAGCCCTTGAACGAGGAAAGACCCAACACCACAGGTCGGGTCGAGTAGGCGAAAGGGCTCTTCAGCATCTGCCTCCAACAGACGGCCAAGAACGTCCGCATCTTGTTTGATGTCGCTCAAAGCCATGTCAACCATTGCGGTCACGACTTCGGGAGGGGTCATGTACTGCGCATCTTCAATGTTGCTACGGAAGCTGTCCCGAACGAAGTGTCCGAACGATTCGTTCAGCACATCGAACTCATCAATTGCTGACGAATCCAATGCCGGATTGGCGGGCAGTAGATCACGAATTGCGCGGACGATTGTAAGAGCAAACCTGTCGTCGGTTGGTTGAATATTCAGGCTGGGATGATTACCAAAAAGACAGGTACCATCAGGATTCTGAAAGCGCGGCGACTGGAGCACTTCTTCCGACAGTGATCGCAGGGCTTGCGCGATTCTAGACTCATCGCCGAACCGGGTCTGTGCGCTCTCACGCAACCACGATTCGGTCAGACGGTCTTGACTCCCGTGCACTGTTCGCTCACGCTCATGTACAAGTAGAACGATCAGCTTAACGATTTCATCGAGTTTAGCATTGGAATCGTCGAACCGACCGGTGCTGTGAAAGTCCTCGCGAAGCGCCGTAAGTACCTGATAGTACCTTTTGTACGCCGCGGCTTTCGCCGAGCTGTCCAAGTCGAGTTGACTGCGGTCTATAATGTTGGTTGTCATCGGTTTCCCATGATTAGAGCCGGGCTCCAAGTCCCACGGTCAAGGCGAACGTGAAGACCACTTACGAGATCCTGAAGGAGGCAGTCCTTCAGAAACGGCAAGTGGTGGCCATGTACAAGGGCCTGAGACGAGAGTTCTGCCCCCATGTACTTGGCACCAAGCACGGTCAAGTATACTGCCTCTTTTACCAATTTGGTGGTGAAAGCTCAACGAAAGGTCAAATGCAACCGGGCTCTCCGGATAACTGGCGGTGCGTACCCGTTGATGGACTCTCCGACGTGTCTAGTAGGGACGGCGAGTGGCATAGCGCCAACAATCGATTCCTACCAAAGAGACTTCAGTGGTGCATCGACGAAATAGATGTTGAGGCTACGTGGCCGTAACACCGACCCCCAAGGAGAAAGACCTATTCGGGGTCGCATCTGAAATAGAGACGCCAATCGAGGTGGAGCTGTTTGGAGATGAGATCAAGAACAGCGTCAACACAGAAACCAAAGAACGATGGCACTACATTGGCCTCCTCGCACTGCCGACAAGTCGAAAACCTGGGCTGCTTGAGCGGCTGCTGCCATGCAGAGGTGACTGCGACTCTGAGATAAAGGCATCCGACCTAGGGCACTCTCCAAAGAGGCGTACCGCCGAGCGTTGGTTAGATGTTCTGCTCAAAGACCATCAACACCGTTCCATCTTTGTGAGCATCGTAGGGCTAAATGTATCGCTCCTGAACAAAGCGGCATTCGGTGGCGATCGCTTTGACCATATCTACAATCGGTTCTTTCGTACCTGTATCGCGTCTGGGTGCAAGCGCTTCTTTGGTCAGTCACGCGTGCACGTCGGACAGGTCTGGCATGACGAGGGAGACCTTGAGCACGATGACTATTTCCCATGGCATTCGATATTCAAGCTCAAAGACGAGCAGTCACTGACCTTCGCCACCAACGAGATTGCATTCATATCGTCGGACCACAGGGACGTGCGCGGCTGCCCGGAGTCACACCTGATCCAATTCTTGGATCTCTTCATGGGTCTAACCAAGCAGCTTCTTGATGATACGTCCAGGAAGGCGCCTCATTGTGACACGGCTCGCATTCTGTGCCCACTAGTTCAGAGAATGATGAACGCGCCCTTCAATCCAAACAGTCGATACGGCTACATGAACAAGTATGTGATTTCCTTTTTCCCATCCCGACCGCTAACAGACGAAGAGATTGCCGATCCCGTACAACGAGCTACTTCGCGTTTCTACACGTCCCGGCCACTTCTTCAAATCGAACGAGAATCCGGCCAAGAATACCTTTTCGGCTCCAGTCATTGAAGACTCAAACGCTCGCCGGGCAGCAGAACCTGGCGGCTCTGGGTCGATCCGATGTGTGACGCGGTTTTGCTACTTCCTTCGACGCGGCCCGCCTCTGTCACTCCTGCCAGTCAGCCAGTCGGTGGTGACATCGAGCGCATCGGCTAGTCCGACGAGATAGCCGAGACCGGGTTGGGTTTTGCCGTTCTGCCAGGCGCTGACGTTGGTCGAGTAAGTGCCTAGCGTCTTGGCAAGCGCAGCGAGGGTGACCTTGCGAACGGTGCGCGCCTTTCTCAGTCGTGCACGGAACGTCGCCATGGATACAAGCCCATCCTTTCTAGGTGGTGGTCGGGATTGGATGCCTGCTAGTGAACGTCGAAGAACTCCATCGTCACCGAGAGCAGATTATCGTAGTCACCCCTCGTCGCCTTCTGCTTGTACTCGTCAATCTGTTCCTGAGACCAGCCCGCCTTCTTTGCTGCGCGGATAGCAAGACCAAGAATCATGAACGCGTTGCCGTCCTGCCCGACGAGCTGAAGCCGCGGCCTCGATGTGGTGCCTTGGGCTTTCATACGCTGCCTCCTGAGTTGTGTTGATTGACTGCGGGAGAGAACTACCGAGTAAGGCCAGCGAGCGGCTCCTGCCCCGCTCTACCGAAGGGCTGCGGCATCGCACGCCGTCCCATTCTGGCTTCTGTCTCTCGCGCGACCGATCCATCCGGTGGCCGACGGCGGCTGTCTACATCGGCTGTCCACCGGTCCAGCGCCGCCTGGGGTCGATTCCCCTTCGCTTGTCGGCCGCTGCCTGCGCCCTCACGGGCTTGAACGAGCATCACACGGCGTCTGCGGGGCTGGCTCTCGCTTCGCGCTATTGATCGGGCTTGTCCGTCGGCGGTGCCACCGAGCGGAGTCCTGCGTGAGTTGCCCTAGTCAGTCATGTTTCAAACTGACACATAAGGGTATTAGCGAATTCACTATCACTCAACTCATTTCGCAGCAATGCGTTGCGACGTTTACGAAGGCTCTACGGGAGAGGGGCGCCCGCTCGCCCCAGCGCCCCAGGGCACGATTTCAGGGAGGTTTGGGGCCAAGGTGAGGGGCTGGTGGGAGGGCTGTTTTAGAGGGAGTTGCCGCGCCGAGGTCATGGGACGTACCGGACGAGGTAGCCCCGTTTCGTGTCTCGATCTTCATTCAGCAAGCACTCGACGATCTGCGCCGCGATGATGCCAGGGATCGATTCGAGCTTGTTGAATAGCTCATCCAGCGGTGCGCGATTCGCGACGAGCGTCATGCCACCCCAGCGATCCATCAGCCATTGTCTGATCTGCGGCGCCCACTCGGCGTCACAGGACTTCACATCGGCGTCACTTTGGACACACTGCGGCATGGATTTCGAATCGATCCAGAGCCGCACGGTCGTCCCGAAGTAGGTGACTTCGAGCGTCGCTTCCATCGAGTAGATCATACCGACCACCACGCCGGACCCCAGTGATGGAGCTTCAGTGCTTTGGTCGCGAAGACCTGAACACCGAGCGCCCGAGCTTGACGACACAGATCCCAATCCTCGGGGCGGGCCGCGATGTCGAGCCGCTCACCGCGCCGTTCGATTCTATCCGCAATCGTGAACGTGATCTGATCGACCCACGGCTCGCGCATATCCACGAGGACGCACCCCAACGGCACCAGCAGTCCGGCCTCGGTCCACGTCATCGGCAAGTTTGCCAGCTCGTCAAGTCTGATGTTCTTCGGGTGCCACGCGTCGCTCGTCTCGCGCGCAGCGCCGGTATCGCCGGAGGCATTCTTGATCGGCAGGACGCAGCCGAGGAGTAATGCGCGGTGCTGGTCCGCCTGTCGCAACAACAGGTCGAGCCAGTGAGGATCCTGCGGCGCAACATCTGCGTCGAGAAACACCAGATGGGTGACGTCGCCCCTTCGTGCGAGCGCAACGGCATCATGCCAGAGCGAGTTGCGATTGTGACAAAGCAGCGCGCTGCTCCGGATGGTCAGCTTCAGGTCCGGCCACTGAGTCGCGGCGCTGACCAACGCGGCGGCCGTTTCGGCGTAGAGCTGCGCCCCGAAGCTGGGGACGGCGATCATCGGGCGCACCTTATCGCGATTCCATTTCCAACGCACGTCAGGCCTGCTTTCGCTCGTGACGTCGCCGTGCCTGGTCACGCTTCCGACGCCGTCGCTCGCTCGGTTTGACGTAACCCATCCGCTGTCGCAGTTCGCCGAGGATGCCCGCCTCCTCGACGTGCTTCTTGAACCGCTTGAGGGCCTTGGCGAGGGGTTCACGGTCACGCACGTAGGTCATCATTTCAGTTCACCGCGTTTGCGGGATGGCCGAGGCGGAAAACGCTCATTCCCTTGCCCGCAACCGCTGCCGCCGCGCGAACGGTCCGCGACCTCGGCTCCCTTATGCTCGGTCACGTGAGTCCGGCTCGTGTCGGGTCGAGCCGCGCGATTTCACCGGAGAGCAAGTCGGCTTGGCGTGCATGACGCTGCTTGTTCTCGTGCTCGCCCTCGGCAAGCGCAGCGACACTCTCTTGCTGCCGTCGCGTCAGCGGAGCCCACGGCTTGAGTCCCGCCGCGCTGATGATCTCGGCCGTTTCGGTGCCCGCGAGTTCGGCGTACGTCCGACGCTCGCGCAGGCCGTGCTCACATTTTTCGGTGGCTGGCCGTCTGAATGGCTGGTGCTCAGTGACTAACGGTAGGTTGAGATCGAGTTCGAGTTCGGGGCGCTCGCTCTTGAGCGATGGCAGGGCGATGGAAAAACGGTCTACCAAAGCTTCCGCTTCTTGCCTCAGACTGTCCTGTCCGGCGATCTGTTTGTTGAGCGTACCGATTGCCGCCGCGAGTTCCTCCCGTTGTTTTTGCACTCGCTTCACGGCATCACGACGGGCGGCAGTGAGACCGCCCCATGCGGCTTTGATACCGACCATTCGCTTCTCGGCCTTTTCCCTGCCCCTTGCCTCAGCCGCAGCGGCCATCTGTGCGTCGATCGCTGCGAGTTCCTGCGCCGCCAGATCTCGCTCGCTCGGCGCGGCAATGATGCGGGCCAATTCCGCGCGACGCTGCTTCAGCGTCTCGCCTTCAGGCCCGACCGCCGTCTCAACTTCTTTTGAACGACTCATCACATCCTCCTTTGGGGTTCTTCAGTCTCTTGGATCGGATTGGATTGCCGTTGCCCGTGCGACCGGAAATCCATGCGTGTGTTTTGACGACGAGTGGCGGAGACCCCCCGCGCCGGACCCGCAGACGCTGCCAGCGGCAGCGCCACCGATGACAACTACTCGTCCCAGCACATCGTGCAGTTGATGTTCGGCGTACCGCCCGAGCTGATGGAGCGTAGCCCAATGCCGTTCGCCGTACCGACCACTGTCCGCAATTCGCGGCCGGGGTTGGCAATCCAGGTGAAGGTCGCTCGCTGGTTCAGCGCGATCTCCAGTAAGAAATCCGCCTCGTAGGTGGGCTCCGTCATCGTCCCACCACGGAGATTGCACGACGCCGCCGGTGCTTGTGGGTCCGTCGGCTTTTCGACAACCGCTGTCCCTGCCGCACCGGCCGCGGTATGGCGCAGCACATCGAATCGCGTCGCCACATCTGCCGGCGTCGCATCCGACCCGATTACGAGTTGATGAACCCGCCCCACCACCGACGCCGACGACTCCAGCGCCAGGACCGTGAGGTTCGTACCTGCCGGGGTACGATGTGCACCTTGATAACTAGCCATCGCCACTGCCCTCCGTTGCTAAAGTGATTTCACCAACGTCATCGACGCATTCGCGCCAATTCGCTTCACTGCGTTTCGAGTGACGGCACGCCGGAGCCCTCGGAGCGGCGCGCCCTATTCGACTGCCGGGACGGACCTCACATCACGACGGGGAGGTAATCCGCCGCCGAAGGATTGACCGGGAGCCCGCCAGTGCCACCCACCGACTACTGTCGCGCATCTTCCTCATTCGCCTTGCCGAGGAGACGCTTGATCGTTTTGCGCTCCTGCTCGAGGCGAATCGCCTGCACGGGGCGCGTTGCCGGGTCGGCCAACTCCTTGGCGATCCCGGCCAACCGTCCTTCCAGTTCCGCCCGCTTCGCTGCGTCGATGCGCGGCTCGTCGTAGTAGTGCCGCACCGGCATGTACTCCTGCTTCGTCGCGGGGCCGTGGCGGATGAACTTCTTCACCTCGCCGCCCGTGCCGTCCGGGTTGCGCGCTGTCAGACCGAGACCAACAACCTCGCGGCCTTCCATCGGATCGGACTTCTGCGCCTGGGAACAAGCTCCGCACGTACAACCCGCGGTCCCGCTTCCCTTATTGACGACCATCCGAATACTCATTGCCTCATCCTCCACTTCATTGATGTGTGTGCCAGACTACTGAATCCGGAATCATCGGCTCATTCTCTGCCAACACCTCGCGTATCCGGTCGCGTTTTGCTTGTCGTTCCAGCATTCGGTGTGCGCGACAACACATGCACTCGCATCCTTTGATCGCGCGCCCGACGTGGGGCGCATCGCGCTTGTCGCCGGTGGCGGGGAACTTCTCCGCTGCTTTCTTTGCCGGACGCCCGCTTGGGATCTTCTTCTTCTGGCGCGCGCTCATAGGTACAGCGGTCCCGCACGAAACCGCGCCCGATACTTCTTCTTCGTCACTTCCAATTCGGACACGACCAGCGTCAGCGCCCCGACGGCGGCGTTGGATACGTCATCCCGCCCGCCTGGCGCGTGATCGATGGAGTCCTTGCCGCCGCGCGCGACGCGACGTTCGAGTCCGATCAGCTGCGTCCGCAACGTTGGCAGGTCCAGTAACTCGACACGCCCAGCATTGACCGGCGCGACGAGTTCGCGGTAGAGGTCGGACTTTGAGCGCTCGGAGGGGACGTACTCGATGCCATGATTGCGGAAGGCCTCGCGGGGCCACTCCCCCGCATACCGGTCCCCGACGACTTGCGTGATGCCGTAGCTCTTGAGCAGCTCGGCGAAGTCAGCCACAACGGCGTCAGGGGAGAAGGGCGGGCGGGTTTCGCGGACACAATCGAGCACGCCAATCTCGTGGCCGTCGTCATCTTCTTCGAGGTGGGCAATGGCGATGGTGAAGGAGTCCTGCGAGCCGCCTGAGGGATCGACGAAGGCCACGTACACGTCGGGCGCATCGGGATCGGGGGGCAATTCGCGGCGGCCTTGGACGATGCACGCCTCGACGGCTTCGGGACTCAAGAAGGCTTCAACGTCGCTGCGGAACTGCACACGGCCATCAGTACCGTATTCGCTTGCGGCGGCGAGCGGATCCTCTTCAAACGCGCGCGTTATGACGTGATCGGGGATCGCGGCGTTCATTGACTGCGTTGAGCAGTTCCACACGAGCACATGGGGATCGTCCTGCCCGAAGTACCGCGAGTACGTCTCCCACAACTCGCCCCGGCGAGCGTAGGGCGAGCTGATGGCCCACAACAGCGCATCGGGAACCGTCGCCATGCCGGGACGTAGCGCGTCCAGGATTTCGCCGTCGGGGTTTGATCCCTCGTCATTCCAAAACGCGATCTCGTCCAACACCGCTGCGGGAATCGTGTAGCCGCGAATCGTCTGGTAGCTGGCGGTCATGATCTCGATGTCCACGCCGGTCCGTAGCTGGACACTCTCTTTGAGCACGCGGAAGACGTAGGGTTTGAACTCGGGCAGGTTGCACAGCGCACGTAGGTAGCTGAACGTCACCCGCGATTGCTTCCGGTCGGCGGCGAGGATCGGCACCATGCCCAACTCCCCCAGTGCCAGGCGCGCGGGATCAAAGCGAATGCCCAAGTAGAACGCGATCAACGCCGCTAGCCGCGACTTCCCCCCGCGTCTTCCCGCCACGAGCCAATTCTCGGCCACAGCCCCGGGCGGTACTTGGCGGTTCGTGTGCGCATGGAAGAAGTTCTCGTCCTCTGCGCTCATGGGCAGTCCAAAGGCGGCCTTCAGAATTGCACGCGCCGGCGCCCATGTCGGCCCGACCATTCCCACTGCGTCGGCTACGTCCAACACGCTTCCTTGGTAGCCGCGAATCGTTGCGCGCCTTTGGGCGGCGGTCACTGCGCCACCTTTGGCTCCGGCTGCTTTGGCTGCCGGACTCCCGGGCTGGAAGGGGGGACGAGACGCGTTCATCTCAAGTCATCCACGCCCGTGAGGCTTGGGGCTTGTTTGCGGGCTTGCCGAGCGCCGCTCGCCCTCAACGCGCGAGGGGTTGGCGAAGAGCTCTGTCCTGCGCCCCGCCGCTCGCCTGGCGTGCCCGTAGGCAAACGTTCGCCGGGCTGGTCACCCGTTGATGCGCTGAGGGGGATGTAGCGGGCGAAGTCGTTGAGTGCCGTAGTGCGGCGCAACTGAAACCGTGTCAGTTCACCAGTGTTCATCTCATGCCTGCTTCCGCGACTTGGACTCTTGGTCTCCCAAGAATCCCAAGAGCCAACGCAGGCGGGCATGCGCTGGAGGGGCGATACGTGCGGAGGCGGCTTACGGAGGCCGACACGCACAGCCCCGTCGAATAGTCGCCGATCCAAGTCAACCGAATCGCGCATCATCCCATCCGCCGCCACGTACGTCATTCGATCAGGCTCCCACCGGGGCCACGCCATTCAGCTGCGCCGTCATGGAACACCGCCCGACCGATTTCAAACGACTTGGCGTCGTACACGATGAACTCCGCAGCCCGTGATGTGCAGGCCGCCAACGCCGCCGCCTTTGCCGAGGCTTCATCCGCGAAGCCGCCCACGACCTGCCAATTGGCTCCAGCTTCTTTCCGCACTTCGTAGCTCATCCGTTCCCCCGTTCTTCCTCTACCGCCTGTCCCAACGCCGGAGAGGTCCATTGATTGTCATGCGCTGTCTGCGCCGGTTCACACGTCAGACATTTGCCGAGGCGATGTTCGGTCACACGCCCGCACCTATCGCATTGCGCTTCGTATGTCATTCGGCACCAACTTCCCGGTGGCTTTTCTTTCGATGCATCACCGTCACGAATTCAGCCGCCAGATTCTTTCGCAGGCGCAACTTCAGCGCGTGATAGCCTGCCGTGTCCAAGTCGAGGTGTCGTGCGGTGGCGGCCAACGAATAGCCGTCGCGCAGCAGCTGGCTCGCTTTTTGGACTTGTTCGTCGGTGATGACGGGCCTCATTGGTCTGCTCCCTTGGCGTCTTTCACAAAGCGTTCGATTGCTTGCCGGCCGATTTCTGAACGGCTTACCTGTTGCGCTCGCGCCATGCGGTCCAACATCTCCCGCGTCGACACCGGCACCATGACGATTGCCGGGACCTTGGGTTCTACTGTGTCCTTCGCCATCACTCTTTCTCCTCTCATCCCAAAACGAAGGCCCCGACAGGTTGGGAAGCGTTCCCATTTTTCCTGTCGGGGCCATCGTTAGTCCGCCAACTTCAAGCGGGACGGTGACTGTCCGAACGGCGGCTATTTATTAAATGTCGCTGCGCGGTTCAATGAGTTGGCTCGATGATTTGGTTCACCGCATTGGCTTTGTCGAGTTCGTCCAGAAGCAAACGTTCACGCTCGGACTGCTCCTTACCGCGCCGCTCGGCTAGGAGTTCTACGAGCTTCCCCACCGCCTCTTCCGGATCGATTAAGCCAGCCGGGCTCACCATTTCCATCAACGCCTCATACAGCACTACGGCCATCACCTCCGCCACGTCGACCGAACCGTTCGCACGGGCGGTGTCATCTTCGAGATGAAAGTAGGCCGCGCTTGCGGCTGCCCTAACCACCGACAACGTGAACCCCGACGGCTTTTCTCTTGGCCACTTTCTCCCCTGCTGCGTTTTCATCGTTCCTCCTGAATTGTGAGACTGCGTGAACTACCTCCCATAAAAACCCATGTACCAAATCCCCTCATCCCCACACCATCGTGTCGGGATGTTTCGCGACGTAGCGGAGGGCACCGCCACCGTTGCGGTGTTCAGTGAGAAACCGTTGGTGATCGAAGTCAGCAACCCAGATGCCCCCGTGCGGCCACCACAACGACAACCAGTCTTGGACTTCTGCGGGCGTGCGGTAGCGGAGGCGAAGACGGGCTGAAAGGGACAACGCGACGTGGGCATGCAAGTAGGGCTGCTCATCGATGCCGCCCAAGAAATGGATGCCTGGATGTTTCGAGCGCAGCTCTAGGCGTAGGCGGTCGAGATGTTCATGGGCGGTCAGCGTCGAACTTCCTGCACGGCGATCTTCGAGACGGATCCAGAAGTGCCACGGGATCGCGGCCCACGCCCAGTTGTCGGCGTAGGCCTCTCGGGCTTTTGCGTAGAGCGTTTCGGTTCCGTATCCCGTCGGTCCCATGATCTTCCTCCCCACACCGTCGCAAACCAACCGGGCACACGATGTGCCTCCATTTGTGCTGGCGCAGCGCCGACGAGCGCCCAAAAAGCTGGGGTTGCTACCGTCTACCTCACGGTCATCGCAGTGCTCGTGTCCGCAGGCAACGCTGCCCGGTTCAACGATCTCGTTGGAAATGGAATCGACCGGCAAGGAAGATTCTCTCACCACACGAGAGCCATCGAATCGGGGCCGACCTGGTGGTGTGGTCACCTGGTCGCGCTTGCAAGGCGGGGGTTGTGCCCCACCCCGAAACCGATGGTTGTCGCAATGATGAGGGAGTGAGCGACGGTGTTCCCGCACGGTTGGCACCGTGCAATGGCTATGGTAAATCCGAGCGCTACATCATACAAGTGTTCAACTCTCTCACCCGTTAAGACAAATTGTCACGACGCCACGGACGTGAGAGAAACATTGGCCACGTTCTCCTCGAATTCGTCGAGTGCCTGCCGCACGCTACGCACCAAAGCACGCAGGCCCGCCGACTGTTCAGCGTCGAGCATTACGCGCTCCTCCAGCAGCCCATGCGGTTCGGTTAACAGGGTACGAGTCTGCCTGATGAAGCGCTGGGCGAGAGCTTTGTAGCTGTCGAGCGGCGTGATCGGAGCGACCGGCTGTCGAACCGGGACATCATTATCGGTCGCGGCTTCCTGCGCTAACTCCGTCGCGGCTTCCACCTCAACCCGTGGCTTTGGTGGTTTCGGCGTCCAACTGTACGGAGAGGGCCGTAGCCAACGTCGGAACTGTTCAGCGGTCAGCCTTTGTCGAGCAAACACCACCTCGACACGATTGAGTTCTTCGACATTCTTCCGTTCAAGGTCACTTAGTTTCTGGTCGGGATATTTCTGGTCAGGATCGCTTGGCTTCCAAACTTGGAGCTTCCGCCACTGCCCGATCGCCCGATGCGTTAACCATCTGATTCCCCCGGGATTTATCGTGACAAGCGTGCGCGCGACGGCCGGTTGCTCTCCATCAATCCCCAGAATCGGGTCCTTGTCGTGCGCTTCATCGTGGCAGTAGATGTCGTAGAAGCGCCACGCTTCGCCCACGACCATCTTTCGTTCCGCCTCCGACAACCCGGCCAGATCGGCAAGGTCTAGTGCGCCGCGTTCGGCGAGATCCTCGGCATCAGGAGCGTAAAGCCCGATCTGGCAGATGCCGAACCATGACTCGTGTTCCTCGAGAGCCGCCTTCGCGTCTGCCTCGGAGGGGTAGCGCTTGGCGAAACGCATCCGGTGGCTGATTTCTGACCGAGAAATACATAATGCATTATGTAGTTCTTCGAGCCGCCCGTTTGGTAAGCGGCCAGCCTCACCGCGCTCCTCCAACAGCTTCTTCCCGAACTCCCATCGCGCGAGCAATCCATCGAGATCGTTTTTCTTGATCCGATCTTCAAGCTCGCGATAACGATCTAACGTGCCGATCACTTCACGCCTCCCTCTTGCTGGAACATGCTGGCGGCGCTCACGGTCCGATCAGCGACCCCGAGCGCCGTCTAGTGAACTACTTGACCTTGGCTTTCATCGACCGACCACGCGCAGGGCTACGTCGAGCGTCTGCTCCTCGGTCGCATGCTGGTAGCATTGGCGGAGGCTGGCGCTGTCCTTGCCCCATCCGCCCGCCGCCGCGACATCTTGGACCGGCAGGTCTTTCCGCGCGGTCGCCCATCCCCGTCGAAACATGTGCCATCCGCCATGCTTTTCGTGCGCGAGCTTGGCCTTTCGTTCTGCCGTTCTCAGCCACTTCTTCACCACGTCATAGCGCACCGGTTTCGTGGGATCAGTCGGCGCCGTGAACACCCACGCTTCACCGACCCCGCGTGTCGCCTTCTGCCAGCGTCGGAGTGTGGCGGCGACGCCTTCGTTGATCGGGAGGCGGTGCTCGTGTTTCTTCCGATCCGGCACGACACCGCGATACCACGTGATCGTGCCATAAGGCGCCGTCTCGGTTGCCGTCAGCATTACATCGTTCCACTTAAGCATTCGGATTGCGCCGATGCGGTGGCCGGTATGCCACGCCACGTCGAGTACCACTGCGAACATCGGCGGCAACTTGGACGCCTTCTCGCGCAACTTTTCGTATCGGTCGAGACTGGCGACGGGCTGATGCCGCGCAGTGCGCTTCGGCATCACCTTCTTGAAGCCGGGTTTCAGGAACGGGGACGCCATGAGAATCTCAGCCCGCTCCACCGCCCAATTGCAGGCGATCTTCACCGCGTCAACGTCTCCGCGTGCCGATGCTGTCACGCCTTGGGCATGACGATGGGCGATGAAGCGCTCCACGTCCGTGGGTTTGAGTTCGGTGATGGCCTTGTCACTGCCAACAAATGCCGCGAAACGTCGTAGGACCGCTAACGCATCACGCTTGTACAATGGCGCGCGCCCGGCGAAGCCATCACGCTCGTATGCTTCCGCGAGCTGGGCGAAGGTCAGAGTCTCAGGAGGCGCAGGAGGCGGCGTGGCTTGCGTCTCGATGAACTCACAGGCCAGCCGCTTTGCTTCCTTCACCTGTTCTGATTCGGTGCGTCCGAGATCGCGGCGGAACAACATCCCATCCTTGCCGCACGCCTTCCCGAGGGCACGCATGACCTGCCGCCCCCTGCCCTCCTTCACCTGTTGAAAGAACAGGTACAACGGATCACCACGTGTCGGGAATTCGGCGAGACGAACCGCGCCGAACTGCGGGAACTTCGGGTGCTTGATCCGAGGGACGGACCACGTCGCCTTCTTCGTCTCAGTCATTGCCTACCTCCTGGTAGTGCGGGTGATGTGCAAGCGCTGGCGATCCGGACGACCCGGCCCGCCAGCACGCTTCGTTGGGATGTCTTTGCGATGAATGCGCGGCGCGCCGGAACGACCAGCGTTTGTGATCACGCCGCGACGCACGAGATTGCCTATGTGATCGGTGGTGTAGCCGGACAGCTCGGCAGCTTCGGCAAGACTGACGGTTTCGTCAGCTATGTCTTTGAGAGCGCGTTCAAGCTCTACCGCCGCGAGCTTCCAAAGCCTGGCGGCGCTGCCCTCTCCGAATTGTTCGAGGTACGCGGCGCGCTCGCGCCACGATGTGATGAGCGACTGCGGTGCTGCCATCCATCCCCCAAAAGCAAAAAGGCCTGACCTCTGCGGTCAGAGCCTTTTAGGGACGGCTCTCAACGGAATCGGCAGACCCTCCCGGCGGACAGTAGCCCGCTGGTTTGCCCAAGGTGCTGCGATTGTTCGACTACTGAAATATGTACCCGACTCTTCGCTTGTCTACTGTGCCGCTGCTCTGAAAACTCTTGGTCGAACTCTTGGTCTGTGACCCCCAACATCGAGAAAGTCTAGTCGGGACGGCGGGATTTGAACCCGCGACCCCCTGAACCCCATTCAGGTGCGCTACCGGGCTGCGCTACGTCCCGTTGCCACAACCCCGGAAACCCCCACCCCGTGAACAGCTGACAGGTGCAAGACGCACAGACGCACAGCGGTTGTCAGCCGTCAGGGAGTAGGTTAAACCGCCTCTACAGGCTGAACGCTACGAATCTAGCCTCCATTCCCACGAAGGCGAAGGGCTGCAACCTCAAGCCTTGATCGTCTTGGTCGCCTCGTCCCAGGTCACCGCGCTGCGCCGGAAGTAGGACTCGTTCGCCATGTGGCAGGCCAACGCCGCATTATGGCCGAATACCACGTCCTCCACCACCGGCTTCCGGGTCCGCACGGCCTCGAAGAAAGTCCACAGGTGCACCCGGGTACCATCGAAGTGGGGCGCGGTGAATGTGGTGGTTTCGGTGAACGGCAGCCGATCGCCCAGCTTCGGGTCGTTCTCCCGGTGCCATTGCTCCTCGTACGCCTGCCGCAGCGCGCCCGGATAGCTGTTCGTGTAGTAGCTCGGCTCCGTATCGCGGCCGCTCTGCGGGCTCACGGTGATCTGCGATCCGGCCAGCTCGAGAATCCCTTTGGCTCCATGAAAGCGATACGTCTCGGGCAGCTCGGTGCCGAGGTTGAGCCGCATCGACACGGGCAAGTCTCCATAGTAGAAGTTCGTCAGGTGGACATCGGGCATGTTGCGCCCGTCTTTCCAGCGGCGAATCCCGCCGACGGCCAGCGCCTGCCGCGGGGGCTCGTTGATGCTCAACATGAACAGCAGGCCGCTGATGAGATGGACGAGCAGGTCGCCCGCCACCCCGGTGCCGTACTCCTTCCAGCAGCGCCAGCGCGCGAACACGTTGGGGTCGAACGCGCGTTTGGGCACGTCGCCCTGCCACGTATCCCAGTCGAGCGTGCGCGGCGAGAGATCGGGCGGCGGGGGATACTCCCACGCTCCCGTGGGATCGTTGCGGCCGAGCGAGCCCTCGACCATCATCAGGTCGCCGATCGCTCCCTGGGCGATCAGCTCCCGGGCCTTGGCGCAGATCTGCGAGCTGACCCGCTGCGAGCCGATCTGGACGATCCGGTTGGTCGGCTTCACCGCGGCGACCATCGCGACGCCGTCCGCGGCTGTGTGCGACATCGGCTTCTCGCAGTAGATGTCTTTCCCCGCGCTCACCGCGTCCACGACCATGCGCCGGTGCCAGTGGTCCGGCACCGCGGCGACGATGCAATCGATCGTCTTGTCGTCGAGCAGCTGCTGATAGCGGCGCGTCACGGGCAGGGTGGCCCCGGAGATCTCACGGGCCAACGTGTGGCGCCCATCGTACAGGTCGGCCGCGCCCGCGCACACGACGCCGGGCAGCTTGATGGACTCACCCAACAGGCCCGAGCCCTGCATGCCCACGCCCACCATGCCGAAGCGCACGGTGTCGCTCGGCGGCACCCGGCCGCGCAGCGATGGCGTGCCGAGGGACGCCAACGCGGCGGCGCTGCTCACCTCCAGAAACTCACGGCGGGACCAGGTCGGGTTCATCGCGACCTCCCTCTCTCTCGTAAGTGGGTTGCGTGACGGGACTGGCTCAATTGATCCCCACCCGGCCGCGCGCGGCTGCGACCACCTTCTCCGGATCGAATCCCACGCCATCCTTGAACACGGTGACCACCTTGCGGATCACCGTCGGGTCGGCGGCGAGATCGCCGTCCAAGAGCACCAAGTCGGCGTTCTTCCCTTGCTCGATCGAGCCGATTTTGTCCTGCAGCCCGAGTATGCGCGCGCCGTTGAGCGAGACGATCTGCACCGCCTGCTCGGGCGTGAAGCCCGCCTCGCGCATCAGCTCGTAGCCGCGCTGGTCGCCGTAGCCGGGCAGCGCGCCGCCGTTGCCCGTGGGGTCGACGCCCGCCGCCAGCACCCCGCCCGCCGCGACGAACGCCTTCTCGAACGCCATCGCGCGCTTGAGCCCGTCGTCCGTGAACGGCCAGGTGCTTGACGTGTCGATGAAGTCGCGACTCTGCAGGTACGACGTGCGCACCTCCGGCGCCATCATGTCGAGTGAGCGCTGATCGCGCACCGGCCGGTGAGAGCAGAGTGCTTCAATGACCGGTAGCGTAGACGTCATGGGCACGTGATGCTGCACGAGACTGCGGATTGTGGCCTGGGCCGCGGGTCCGGCCGGATCGGCGCTCTTCATGATCACCTGGTAGGAATCGAGCGGGCAGAGATCGAGCGGCTTGTTGGGATAGAAATCGCTGGCGGTGAGCATGCCGTGCTCGAGATTGTCGATGCCCAGCGCCACGGCCTCCTGATAGCTCACCGAGCAGAGATGGCCCGTGACCTTCATGTCGCGCTTGTGGGCCTGTTCGATCGTGGCCCGGAGATTGGCGCGCGTGATGTCGGTGTAGATCTTGATCCACGTCGCGCCTTCGGCGGACCAGTAGTCCACGAAGCGCCGCGCCGCCTCCGGCGTGGTGATCACCGCCATGTCCGGCGATCCCGTCTGACCGGCGCCGGTGACGTACGGCGCGGTCACCACGATGTGCGGGCCGGCCCGGTGGCCGGCGTCGATCTCGCGCTTGGTGTTGATGTCCGAGTACGCCGAGTTCGTTCCGGTCGTCCGGATCGTGGTGACGCCGGCGGCGAGGTAGAGGCGGGGCCCGGTGAAGCCGATCCCGACCTCGCGGCCGCCTGCCGCCGCGTAGAACAGATGGTCGTGCATCCCGACGAGTCCCGGAATGAGCGTCTTCCCCTGGCCGTCGATCACCTGGGCCCCGGCGGGAACCTGTGCCTTGGCCCCCACGGCCACGATGCGGCCCCGCTGCAGCACGACCGTGCTGCCGGTGCGCGGCGGAGCGCCGGTGCCGTCGATCAGCATCACGTTGGTGATCGCGACGACGGGACTGTCGACGCTGATGAACGGACGCAGCGCCGTGTCCGGGCGCGTCTGCGCGCCCAGCGCGAACGGCAGGGCCAGGGTGACGGCAACCATCGTGGTCAGCGTGCGCATGGCTTCTCCGGGGAGGGGGGCTCGACGTCAATCGACGGTGATCGTGGTCATCATACCGGTCTCGAGGTGCTCCGCAATGTGGCAATGCAGCATCCAAGTGCCGGGGTTGGACAGGTCGACCAACAGGTCCACGGTCGCGCCCGAAGGCACGAGCACGGTGTCTTTCCAGGCAAGATTATCGTTCGCGATTCCGTTCACCGCCAGGACCAGGAAGCGCTGGCCGTGGAGATGGATCGGATGCTGCATGCCGTGCAGCACCGCGCGGTCGTTGGCGATCCGCAGCTTGATGACGTCGCCGCGATGGAAGTGCCAGCCGATGTCCATGTTCTCGCGACCCGTCGCCGGGTCGCGCAACACCCAGCGCACCTCCTTGCCGGTGGTGGCCCAGTTCATCGCCGGCATGCCGGCCCCCCACTCGACCGGCGCGAACCACGCCGAGTCGAGCATCATGAGCCGCTCACTCAGGAACGGCAGCCCGTGCGTCGCCATCGCGAGCACCAGCTCGCGATCGGGCGGGCGGTCGGCGTCGCGTAGATAACGCGTGATCTCCTCCCGCACCTTCGGGTTGGCGGCAAGCGAATCGAAGCTCCGCACCAAGTCGGGGCGGGCGGGCTCAGCGTCCACGTCGATGATGCCGAGCGTGTCCGTTTCCGGCACGAAGCGCCCGAACAGACGATCGAGTACGCGGACGCGGTTCACCAGCGCCACCCGACCCGGGTGGTTGAAGCGCACGTGCACGACGTAGCGCTCCGCGGGTCCGATCACGACGCTCGGCGCCCACACCTCGTGCTCGAACGCCCCTAGGTCGGTGCCGACGAGCTTGGTGCGCGCATCCGAGCCGTCGAACGAGACGTTCCAGGTACGGGTGTTGGCGGCGTTGGTGAGGTAGAATCGCACGACGTCACCTTGGTGCGCGTGGGCAGACCAGCCCGGCGCGCCGTTCACGAGCGTCACGTTGCCGAATCGGCCCATCAGCGCGTGGGTCGGTGTGTCGCGGCCGTAGGCCACCGGGCCGTCGTCGCCGATCAGCATGTCGTCGACGATGATGGTCTGCTCGCGATTCGCCCGGCCGTAGAGCGAGTCACCTGCCGGATGCACGAGGATGTTGCCGTAGAGGCCGAGGTCCTGCTGGACGTCTTCGCGGACATGGGGATGGTACCAGTAGATGCCGGCGTCGGGGAACCGCACGGTGTAGACGAAGCTGCCGCCGGGTGCGACGGCCGGCTGAGTGGTTCCGGGGACGCCGTCGAACCGGTTGTCGAGGCGCACGCCGTGCCAATGAATCGCGGTCGGCTGGTCGAGGTGATTGATGAGGCGCACGGTGACGCGCGCGCCCTGCGTCGTGACGATCAGGGGTCCGGGCTGCGCTCCGTTGAAGCCGTACAGCACGATGTCGTGGCCGGCGATGCGCCGCCGCACGACTGCGGCCACGAGCTCGAGCGTGTCGCCGTCCCGCAGCGTTCGGAGCTCGGTCGGTCGTGCCTCGCCGACCGAGCGGTCGGCGCGCGGCAGCCAGGGCGCGGCGGCCGGCGTAAGCCCCATTTCCGATGGCAGCATCGGAATGTTTGCCGTCATCGGCACGCCGCGCCAGCCGGACGATTCGGGAGGCGGCATCACGGCGCCGAGGGAGAGCTGATACAGGTCGGGGGGGCGCATCCGGTTGCTGGGCGACTCGCCGCGCAGCAGGATCGGGCCGCGCGGCTCGGTCGAGACCCGGCCGGCTTCGGCACTGATCAGCAAGAGGAAACGATCGAGCGCGATCGCGGCGGCGCGGTTGATGCCATTCGTGACCTGGCCCAGCCGTTGGACGACCTCCAGAGTCGGCGAGGCCGCCCAGGCGACGTAGCTCGTGCCCGTCGGCGGCCGGGGCAGGCCGCGCAGGGTGATCCGTGGGGCATAGCGATAGTGGCCATCCACCGTGACGGGGACGGTGAACGGGCCCGGGATGTATTCTAGGGCCACGACTCCTGAGGCAGCGCCGCCGCGCTCGGTCGCGGTCAAGTCGATACAGTAGAGATCCCGGCTGGGACGCAGCTCGCCGGTGCTGGGCGGGGCGCACACAGCGGCCTGGAGTGAGAGAATCAGCGCAACTATCAAGAGAGAATGGGTTCTAATCGCTCCAGGGGCAGGTCCCGTTGGCGAACGCGGTGTCTCCCTTCAGCAGATGGTAGACATACGCGCCGAGGCAGAACTTACCCAAGAGGAGCGCGGCGAAGGCCACGACGATGAGCCCCTGGAAGGCGTAGGACGTCGTCTTCCACCCCTGGAGCAGCGTCAGCCCCGCGGCCAGCATGAACACCGCCGCCATTCCCTGGGCGAATCGCCGCGGCCCCGGAGCCGGCGTGAGCAGCGGTCGCCCGCGCCGCCGCGCCACAAAGCGATTGTAAAAATTCTCGAACGGGTTTGCCGCCGGCACGAGCACGTTGAGCCACAAGACGGCCGACAGGAGCAGGAAGATCGCCGGCGACTGCGTGAGGATCGCCACCAACATCATCGATCCCACGATCGTGGGCTGGAACTGCAAGCCCTTGAAGCGCAGCGTCGCGCGATCGGGCGGCTCCTGCGTGAATCCCTGCTGCTTAATGAAGTTCATCACGGCTGACCGAGCCATGTTCGTCTCCTTGTACGTCCTATCACAAATCTATAGCTGGATCCACCCTCCGAGTGAGCGCGATCACAGGGAGCGTGGTCGCGCGTCTGGCGTCGGTGTGACCCGCCTCGCCCGGGTCGACTCTTTACCGCGGGTCGCAGCAGGGAGGGAATACGGCCAACAGCGAGCGCTCTCTCGGGGTCTACTGGGCGCGCCTCAAGCTGGATCGGGACTACTCCATCCGGCGGGGCGCGTGGTATCGAGTGACCCAGTTTGCCAAAGAGGACGTCATCCTCGAGGTGCCGGGCACGGTCGTCACGGTGCCGCGCGCGGCGCTGGAGCTGGTCGGCACGCCGCCGCGTCGCTGGACGGTGGTGCCGCGCCCCCCGGGGGACACGTGGCTGCCAGAGAGCTGGGGCCAGCACTATGGGGTGTGTCCGGGCTGTCACCACCGCGCGCCATTGCTCACGATTCCCCAGATGCTGCGCTGCCCCCGCTGCAGCGATGCGTTTCCCGTCGCGTGGGACGAATCGTACCTGCACAAGTGAGGATCGCGGCGGGACAGCGCTTGCGACCACGCGCCGCGGCTCGTATCGTCATCGCCCTCTCCAACGGAGATGCGCTATGCGCCCAGGCCACACCCTCGCTATCCTGCTCGCCGCCGCCCTCGGCTGCCAGGCGGCGCCGCCGCCCAAGGACACGAGCGCCGAAGCCAAACAGGCGATCGACGCCGCCGATGCCACCTGGGCCCGACTCACCGCCGCCGGTCATGCGGATTCGCTCGCGGACCTGTACCACGTGAATGGCGTGATGCTGCCGCCCAACATGGCGCCGGTGCGTGGTCGCGATGCGATTCGCGCCTTTTTCGGGACGATGAACGGGATGTCGAGCCCGCCACCGGTGCTCACGATCCGCGCCGAATCGGTGTGGGCGGGCGGCGCCCTGGCCGTCGAGCTGGGCCGCTGGAATTTCGCCTGGCCCAAAGGCGCCAAGGTCCCTCCCGGAGCCCCCGCCGCCGATTCCGGGAAGTACATCGTCCGCTGGGTACAGGAGAACGGGCGCTGGCTGATGGTGCAGGACATCTGGAATTCGGACGTCGCGCTGCCGATGGCTCCCGCAGCGCCCACCCCCAAGAAGTCGTAGGTCGCCCGTCGTCCCCCCTCTCCGCGTATGCGGAGAGGGGGACAGGGGGTGAGGACTGGTCTACCGGTTGATCGTGTTGTCCAGTAACGGCCGCTTGGTATCGGTGGAATCGGTGATCGTGATGTTCCCGCGCGCCGTGACGGTATAGACCCGGCCGGCGGAGATCGGCACGCCGGTGGCCGTGACCGCCGTCGCGCTGTTCGTGTAGCGCGTGAGCAGGTCATACAGGCCCTCCGACAGGGCGGTGAATGGGCCGGCGCTCTTGTAGGCCACTTCGGCACCGACCGCCGCCCAGTGGGCCGTCACCGTGTCGCCGGTGGGCCGCGCATACAGCGTCATCGGATTGGCGTTGGCGATCGCGTGGACGAATCTCACGTACGCCACCGAATAGTCGATGGCGGGCACGAAGGGATCTTCCACGACGAAGGCATCGACCGTCTTGGTGGTGGCATTGTAGACGCCGCTCTGATAGAACGAGTAGGACTTGCCGTCCGCGATGGTGGTGGCAACGCGCGAAATCGTGTCGGTCGTGGCCGCGGCCTTTCCCTTGAGCGTGTACTGGCCCGGCACGATGGCCATATAGTATCCCCCCGCCGCGACGATGCCGTAGGTCACGCCGTTGGTGGATTCCTTCCCTGTGGCGGAGCTGATCGCCGTCATCTTTTGGTCGTTGGCGTAGAAGTTCACGCCGGGGGAGCCGACGCCGTAGTTGAAGAACTTGACGCGGGCCGTGGCCGTGGCGGGCACCGGACCCGCGATGGTCTGCACCGTGGTCTTGTCGTACCAGTTACAGGACGACAGCACGGCCGCGCACAGCAGCAGAGATCGCGTCACGGTTGCGTGATCCATAACGGTTTGGTGTGATAGTCCGCCGCGAGGGCGCCGATGGCGTCCAGGCCCGGCTTGTTCCAGACGTACTCCGAGTTGTAGCGCGGCCTGATGCGCTGGACGAGCTGGCCCCCGTTATCGGGATAGAGGTTGGTCGGCGGCACGAACCCCCGGAACACCTCCACGCCGCTCACCGGATCGACATCGGTATAGTGATAGCGCCGCATGTCCATCCACAGCTCGTCGTGGCCCCAGGCGAATTGCGCGATGAGCTTCTGCGACATGATGTGCGACAACGTCAGGCTCCCCACGGGGGGCACGATCGCTGGTGCGGCAAGGAAGGTCGATTCCTCCTGGGCGCTGATCGGTGTGGCCGCCGAGCCGATCTCCAGGTTGCGCGCATTCACGAACCCGATGTGGGCGACGATCCCCTTCCGGTACGCCTCCAGCGCGAGCGGCTGATTGTTCATGCGCAGCGCGGCTTCCGCCTTGACGAACTGCAGCTGCGCGTAGGTCAT
>DATDEX010000004.1:0-2140 GCA_036522895.1 Candidatus Eiseniibacteriota bacterium
CGCCGCGGCCGCCGCGGCGCCGCGGACGGTGTTCGGAATGTCGTGGAGCTTAAGGTCCAGGAACACGCGCCGGCCCCGCTCCGCGAGCGCGCGCACCGCCGCGGGCCCGGCCGAAGCGAAGAGCTCGAGGCCGACCTTCGCGAGCTCCGGGCCGGGACCGAGCCGGGCGTCGAGCGCCAGCGCCGCCTCGAGCGTTCCGACGTCGAACGCGACCGCGAACTCGGGCGCGCGCGTCACGTCTCGACGCCCTCCTCGAGCGAACGGGAGCCGGGCTCCTGCGCGGGCTCCGCGCGGAGGGCTCCGATCATCTCGGTGACCTTCGCGATCCCGCGCGCGGCGAGCCACTCGCGCATCTCGGCCAGCACGCGCGTCGACGCCTCGGGCTCGACGAACGTCGCGGTGCCCACCTGGACCGCGGTCGCGCCGGCGGCAACGAACTCGAGCGCGTCGCGGCCCGAGGCGATGCCGCCCGAGCCCAGCACCGGGATGCGCACGGCGCTCGCGGCCTCCCAGCAGCGTGCGAGTGCCAGCGGCTTGACCGCCGGGCCCGAGAGCCCGCCCGTCGCCTTCCCGAGCTTGCTCCGCATGCCGTCGAGGTCGATCGACATTCCCACGAACGTGTTGACCGCGGTCACGGCGTCCGCGCCGCCGCGCTCGCAGGCGCGCGCGGTCTCGCGGATGTCGGTGACGTCCGGCGAGAGCTTGGCGATGAGCGGCTTTTCCGTGAGCGGTCGCAAGCGGGCGAGCGTGCGCTCGAGCCGCTCGGGCTCGGCCCAGTGGCGCGCACCCCCCGCGGCCACGTTCGGGCAGGAGAAGTTGACCTCGAAGGCGGCGACCGCGGGCTCGCGCCCGAGGGCGCGCAGCAGCGTCTCGAGCTCCTCGGGGGTCTCGCCGCCGATGCTGGCGATCACCGTGGCCTCGAGCTTCGCGAGGCGCGGCAGCTTCTCGTCGCGGAATCGCTCGAGCCCGACGTTCTCGAGCCCGATGCTGTTGAGCATGCCGGCGGGCGTCTCGGCCACGCGGGCCGGCGCGTTCCCCGCGCGCGGCTTCACGGTGACGGTCTTCGTCACGACCCCGCCGATCGACTTGAGGCTCACGACGTGCGCGTACTCGTCGCCGTAGCCGAACGTGCCCGAGGCGGTGAGGATCGGGTTCCGGAGCACGAGCGTGCCGACGCGCACGGTGAGGTCGACGCGCTTCGCGGCGATCGGCGGTCGCGGCGCGGACACCCGGCTCACTCGACCCGCTCCCAGTCGAGCTCGTGCGCCTCGAACACCGGGCCGTCCGTGCAGCACATGGCCCACTCGGGATTGCCCTGGAGCGCGGCGGCCCCGGCGCCGTCGGCCTCAACGCGCGCGCGCGCCTCGGCCGACCGCGGCAGCGGGCAGCCGCGGCAGACGCCGGTGCCGCACGCCATGACGCTCTCCATCGCGAGGTACGCGCTTGCGCGGTGCGCCATGGCCCAGCGCGCGACCGCGGCCAGCATGACGTGCGGGCCGCAGGCGTGGATCACGAACGGGGACGCGAGCCGCGGCGCGAGCTCGTCGAGCGCCTGCACGACGTCACCCCGGAACCCGCGGCTGCCGTCGTTCGTGGCCAGGTGGAGCCGGCCGCCGGCCTTCGCCAGCCGCTCGCGCGCCTCGGTGAGCCCCACGAGGAGCGCGCTCGTGCGCGCGCCGAACACGAACTCGCAGCGCCGCCGCGAGCGCGCGAGCACGTCCGCGGCCATGAGGAGCGGGGCCACGCCGCGGCCGCCGGCAACGAGCACGGGCGTGCCGGGGGCGTCGAGCGGGAAGCCACGGCCGAGCGGCCCCGTCGCGTGCACGGTGGCCCCGGGAGCGAGTTGCGCGAGCGCGCGCGTGCCGGCCCCGATCGGCGAGTAGAGGAACCCGATCACGCGGTGGTCGCCGCGCCGCGCGACGCTCGCCACGCTCATCGGGCGCGGGAGCAGCACGGGCGAGGGCGGGTCGAGCAGGAGCTGGACGAACTGGCCGGCGACCGGGGCCGTGAAGGATCCCGGCACCTCGAGCTCGAGCCAGCGAAAGCCGGGGCCGTATTCGCGCTGCGCGTGCACGCGCGCGGCGACCTGGCGCCAGGTGCGGTGGGTGCCGCGGGTGGGTCGCGCCGCGGGGGTGCGGCT
>DATDEX010000005.1:0-3362 GCA_036522895.1 Candidatus Eiseniibacteriota bacterium
CTCGCCGTGGAGCACGAGCGCGGCCCGCGCGAGGAGCGCCAGGGTGGCGAGCGTGGCGAGGATCGCGGGCAGCCGCACGGCGAGCGGCCGGTGGCCGAACGCGCGGATCGAGAGCGCGGCGAGCGCGAACAGCGCCGGGGGCTTGTCGAGGTAGGGCACGCCGGCCAGGTGCGGGACCACGACGTCGCCGTGGGCGGCCATCTCCGAGGCCACCTGGGCGTTCCGGCCCTCGTCGGGATCGACGAGCGGGAACGCCGAGGCGATCGCGAGCGAGCCGGCGAGCGATGCCGCGAGCACCAGCCACACCGAGCGCGGCATGCGGGCGCTCATCGCGAGGGAACGGAGCGGGCGGCGCGAGTCACGGGGCGCACGCTAGCACATGCGAGCGGATACGCTCGGCATCCGTTCGTCGAATCCCCACGGCGGCCACACACCACGTCGGGCGGGAGGGCGGGCCTCGCTAAGGGTTCCAATGAAAAGACGCGGCGCGCTACGGCCGCCGCGTCTTCTCGATCTTGGAGCCAACTGCTGGAGCCAGGTGCTACAGCGTCTTCTTGGGACGTCCGGGCCTGCGGTGCATCGTGAACAGCGTGTTCAGGTAGTTCGTCACCTCTTCCCGCACGATGCCCGGCATCACGGCGCGAACCTTGGCCTGGACACCCGCGCGAACCTGAACCGCGATGTTGTTCCCAGCGCCGGCCTGCGTCAGCAGGCTCGGACGGCGGCCACGGCGACCAACCAGCCCTTCCTTCTTCCGCCACGAGTAGTACGTGACGGGCGTGACGCCGAACTTCTTCTTCACGTCGTTCGCCGTCAGGTTGTCCTTCTGGGCGGCCGCCAGAATCTCGGCCCGCTTTTGCGGGGTGTACGTCTTCCGCGGACGTTTCGCCATGCTGCCTCCGGATCCAGGGGGGTCGTGCGCTCAGGGGGAACGCACTACTGAAGCGAAGGGTTAACGGCATTCGCGCCGGCTGTCAACCGTTGAATGTCGATTTCGCCGGTCAAGCCACGAATATGAACTCTCGCAGTTCGCGCCAGCCCAACCGGGCCAGCGACTCGCGCCAGCGCCGACGCGCCTCGGGAGCCATCAGTGCAAGAACCACTGGCGTGGCCCAATGGGGGGCCACTCCGGGCCCTGGTCGCCGAATCTCGACGCACGCCGCAACCCTCGTTCCGAGCGCGGCCCGCCAGCGCTGGAGGCTGCTCCCCACGCCCACGAGCGTGGCCCGGCGGCCGCGCCGAAGGAGCCCGGCGTCCAGGGCCGCGACCTTCAATGTCATGAATCTCACATGGGAATAACGTTCGTCCGTGCGCGTCGAACTTGCCGGGTGTTGACGCCAACCGTAGAGTGTTTCCCTGAGCTTGGAGAAGCGGGCTCCGGCCCGGAACAATCGGACCCAGAGGTCGAGATCCTCGGCCCACCCCAACTCGCGCCAGCCGCCGGCCGACTGGAGCGTCGCGCGCCGGATCATGGCGGTTCCGTGTGCGAGCGGACTGTCGATCAGCAGTTCGCGCTGCATCGGCTCGTGTTCGAGCAGCGCGTTGTGCCATGCGGCCCAGCGGCGCATCCCGGCGCCGGTTGCCGCGCCGGGGAAAAGCCGGAGCCGCGTCCCGAGCACGTCCACGCCGGGGTGAGCGTCGAGCCAGGCGAGCTGGCGGGCGAACCGCTCGCGGTGGGAGACGTCGTCGGCGTCGTGCCGCGCGATCCACGGCGCGCGGGCGAGTGACAGCGCCAGGTTGAGCGCGGCCGGAAGGCCGCGCGCGGATGTATGTCGGACCACGATTCGCGGGTCGCGGCGCGAGGCGGCTTCGAGGATCTCGCCCGATTCGTCGCGGGAGCCGTCGTCGACCGCGATCAGCTCGTACCCGGGCTCGGTCTGGCGGGCCAGCGAGGCCAGCGAGGCGGCGAGCCAGGGCGCGGCGTCCCGGACGGGCAACAGCACGGAGAGCCGCGGCGGGGAGTTGGGTGACATGGCGGGACGCTATCAGACCCGTTTGCTAGTGTGAACGGCATGGCGGGGCGGAAGCTGGTGATCCTCGGCGGCGGGTTCGGTGGGCTCGACGTGGCGCGCGCGGTGGGCGGCTCGCGCGCCGCACGCGGATACTGGGACACGCTTCTCGTGGACAAGGAGAACTTCTTCCAGTTCAACCCGCTCCTGCCCGCGGTCGCGGTCGGCGCGGTGGAGACGCGGCACATCGTTTACCCGCTCCGCGAGATGGCCCGGCATCGCCACGTCCGCTTCCACAAGAACAAGGCGATCCGGATCGACCTCGCGCGGAAGGTCGTCGAGCTGCACAACGGGCTGGTCGAGCCGTGGGACACGCTGGTGATCGCCGCGGGCAGCGTCACGAACTGGTTCGGGGTGCCGGGCGCCGAGGCGTACGGTCGGCCGTTCAAGACGCTGGTCGACGCCATGACGCTGCGCGCGCGCGTCGTCGAGCTCTTCGAGATGGCCGAGCAGGCCCGCTCCGACGCGCAGCGCCGCCGGCTCCTCTCGTTCGTGCTCGTGGGCGGCGGCGTCACCGGGGTGGAAGTCGCGGCCGAGCTCATCGAGATGTCCCGCGAGACGCTGCTGCCGCGCTACCCCACACTCCAGCCGTCCCATGTGTCGGTCACGGTGATCGAGGGCGGGGACCGGCTCGTCGCTGCGGCCCGTCCCGAGCACTCGGCCTACGTGTTGCGTCACCTCACCCGGCGCGGCGTGCGCGTCGAGCTCGGCGCGGCGGTCGAGCGCGTCGAGCCGCACGCGGTGACGCTCTCGGACGGACGGAGGCTCGACGCGTTCACGATCGTGTGGACGGCGGGCGTGACGCCGGGGCGGCTCGTTTTGGAATTGCCGCTCCTCCACCACCGCGACGGCCGCGTGCGCGTGGACGAGTACCTGCGCGCGCTCGATCCCGACGGCCGGCCGCGCGAGGACGTCTACGTGATCGGCGACTGCGCGGCCGCGCTCCGACCCGACGGCCGCATGCAGCCGCAGCTCTCGCAGACCGCGATCGCCATGGGGACCCACGTGGGCCGGACGCTGGTTCGGCGCGCGATGGGGCGGGGCCCGGAGCCGTTCTCGTTCCGCGACGCGGGCTACATCATTTCGCTCGGAAAGCACAGCTCCGTGCTGGATCTCTTCGGCGTGCCGCTCTCGGGCCAGCTCGCCTGGCTGGCGTGGGCGGGGGCCTACCTCATCAAGATGGTGGGATTCCGGAAGCAACTCGAGGTGGGGATCGATCACGTGACCCACATGCTGTTCGAGCACGACACCTCGCAGATCTTGAATCGCCGCGCGGTGCTGACCGACGACGAGCTGAACCTGGCGCTGGCGGAAGACCCGCCCGCCGCGGGCCCAGGCGCCGCGGCCGCGGAC
>DATDEX010000006.1:0-4939 GCA_036522895.1 Candidatus Eiseniibacteriota bacterium
GGCGCGGGCGTGACCTGCGTGTGGGGCCGGGACGACGCGGGCCTCGTCCCGGGGCACGACTTCGTGGTCTGGAGCCCGGGCCTGCCGGTGGACCACCCGCTCGCCGTGGCGGCGCGCGCCGCGGGGCTGCCGGTCTGGAGCGAGCTCGAGCTCGGCTACCGGGCCGCGCGGGCGCCGCTCGTGTGCATCACCGGCACGAACGGCAAGAGCACGACGACCGACCTCGTGGGCGCGCTCCTGCGCGCGGCGGGGCGCGAGGTGGCGGTGTGCGGCAACATCGGCCGGGCCATTTGCGAGGTGGCCGAGTCGGTGAGCCCGGCGGGGCTGCTCGTCGTGGAGGTGTCGAGCTTCCAGCTCGAGACGGTCGACCGGCTGCACCCGCACATCGCCACCTGGTTGAACCTCACGCCCGATCACCTGGACCGGCACGGCTCGCTCGCGGTCTACGGCGAGATGAAGCAGCGGCTGTTCGCGCGCCAGACCGAGGAGGACTGGGCGATCCTGAACGCGGACGACCCCGAGGTGTCTTCGCGCCGGGCCGGGGGTGGCGCGCCGGCCGAGTTCTCGGTCGCGCATGCGGTCGACGAGGGCGCGTTCCACGACGACGGGGAGATCGTGCTGGCGCGGCACGGCGGCCGCGAGGCGCTGCTGCCGCGCGCCGAGGTGCGCCTGCCGGGGCCGCACAACCTGGCGAACGTGCTCGCCGCGCTCGCGACCGTGCTGCCGCTGGAGCCGAGCGCCGAGGTCCTGCGCCGCGTGCTGCGCGAGTACGCGGGGCTCGAGCACCGGCTCGAGCTCGCGGGCGAGCTCCACGGGGTGCGATTCGTGAACGATTCCAAGGCCACGAACACGGACTCGCTGCGGGTGGCGCTCCAGAGCTTCGCCGGGCCGGTCGTGCTGATCGCCGGCGGGCGCGACAAGGGACAGGATTTCAAGCCGCTCGCCGCGCTCGTGCGCCGCGCGGTGCGGCACGTGGTGTTGATCGGCGAGGGAGCGCCGGCGATGGCGGCGGCGTGGCCGGGCGTATCGCAGGAGCGGGCCGCGACGCTGGCCGAGGCCGTGCAGCGTGCCTACGAGGCCGCGCGTCCGGAGGGAGCCACGGTGTTGCTCTCGCCCGGATGCGCTTCATTCGATATGTTCCGGGACTACGAGGACCGTGGCCGTCGCTTCAAGGAAGAAGTGGCGCGGCTCGCGGTGGGGGGGGTGACCGCGTGAGGCGTGGTGATCGTTGGCTGGTGGGACTGGCCCTGCTGCTGACCGCCGTGGGTCTGGTGATGGTGTACTCGGCGGGTTCGTTCCACGCCTTCGTGACGTACGGCGACTCCAACTACTTCCTCCGCCAGCAGCTCGTGCGCACCGCGATCGGGGTGGTCGCGCTGCTCGCGTGCTCGCGCCTGAGCCTGCGGACCCTCGAATGGCTGGCGCCGTGGCTCTTAGGTGTGGCCTGCGCCATGCTCGCGCTGGTCGTCGTGATCGGCCACATGTCGAACGGGGCGACGCGCTGGCTGCGCGTCGGCTTCATGTCGCTCCAGCCCACCGACCTCGGCCGCCTCGCGATGGTGATCTTCCTGGCGTGGTGGCTCAAGCGCCGTCCGATCGCGGAGCTCGGGTTCTGGCGGGGCCTGGCGCCGCCGCTCGCGATGCTCGTGCTCGTCGCGGGCCTGATCTTGAAGCAGCCGAACCTGAGCTCGGCCGGGCTGCTGCTCCTCACCGGCTTCATCATGCTGTTCCTGTCCGGGGCACCGCTCCGGTTCCTCGGCGCGCCGGTCGCGGCGGGGGCCGCCGTGTTCGTGGGGGCGCTCGTGCGGTTCCCCTACATGATGACGCGCATGCGCACGTTCGCCGACTTCGCGCTCGGCGGACAGCTCGACCACCGCGGCACCGGCTGGCAGCTCGACCAGTCGCTCATCGCGATCGGCTCGGGCGGCGTGCTCGGCCGGGGCCTCGGGGGCGGACTCCAGAAGCTCCTGTACCTGCCCGAGGCGCACACCGACTTCATCTTCTCGATCATCGCCGAGGAGTTGGGGCTGATCGGCGTCACGCTCCTGTTCGTGGCGATCGGCCTGTTCCTCTGGCGCGGCATGCGCGCCTCCGCACGGGCCTCGGAGCCGTTCGCGAGCCTGCTCGCGGGCGGCCTCACGGTGCAGATCGGGCTCTACGCGCTCGCCAACCTCGCGGTGGCGACGGGCCTGGCACCCACGACCGGGCTGCCGCTGCCGTTCGTCTCCTACGGCGGCTCGGCGCTCATCGTGAACCTGGCCGCGGCGGGGCTCCTCTACCGGGTGAGCGCGCTGAACGGCGACGAGGACGCACTCGTCCGCCAGCGCTGGGGCCGGGAGGCACCATGAAGATCCTGATCGCCGGGGGCGGCACCGGCGGGCACGTGTTCCCCGGCATCGCGGTGGCCGAAGAGCTCCGCGCGAGCTATCCCAACGTGAAGGTGCTGTTCGTGGGCGGCAGGCGCGGGCTCGAGGCGCAGGCGGTGCCCGAGGCCGGCTTCCCGCTGCGCACGCTCGCCACCGCCGGCTTTCCACGGCGGCGCTGGTGGCGCTGGCCGTGGGCCGCGCTCGTCAACGCGTTCGGGTTCGTGCAGGCGGTGTGGCTGGTGATGAGCGAGCGCCCCCGGGCGGTGCTCGGGACGGGCGGCTACGTGAGCGGCCCGGTCTCCGTCGCGGCGAAGCTCTTCGGCGTGCCGCTGCTGCTCCAGGAGCAGAACAGCATTCCCGGGCTCACGAACCGCTGGCTCGCCCGGATCGCGGACGAAGTGCACCTCTCGTTCCTCGAGGCGCGCCGCTACTTCCCGCGGCGCGACCACCTCAAGGTGACGGGCAACCCGGTGCGCGCCTACATCCTCGCCGGCGAGCGCGAGCCCGCGTTGCGCGAGTTCCACCTCGACCCCGGCCAGCCCACGCTGTTCGTGTTCGGCGGCAGCCTGGGCGCCAAGCGGATCAACGGCGCCGCGGTGGACGCGTTGCGCCGGCTGAAGGGCCGGGTGGCCGTGCAGTGCATCCTGCAGACGGGCCGCGAGGAGTACGAGGCCGTGAGCCAGATCGTGGAGCGGGAGCAGCTTCCCGCCACGGTGCTGCCGTTCGTGCGCAAGATGCACCTGGCGTATGCCGCGGCCGATCTGGTGGTGTGCCGCGCGGGCGCCATGACGCTGGCGGAGATCGCGGTCTGCGGGCGGCCGAGCATCCTCGTGCCCTATCCGTTCGCGGCGCACGACCATCAGCGGGTGAACGCCGCGAACCTCGCCGACCGCGGCGCCGCGGTCGTGATCGAGGACGCCGATCTCACCGGCGAGCGCCTCGCGCAGGAGATCGCGCACCTGCTCTCCGACAAGACGACGCTGTCGCGCATGTCGGCGAACGCCCGTCTGTTCGCGCGCCCCGACGCCGCGGCGCGGCTCGCGCGCTCGCTCGTGTCGTGGGCCGAGGGCAATGCCGGCGGCGCGGCCGCCGAGCAGGCCGTCGAGGAGGGACAGTAATTTGTACGGGCGAACGCATCGGATCCATTTCATCGGCATCGGCGGCAGCGGCATGAGCGGCCTGGCCGAGGTGCTGCTCAACATGGGCTACGAGGTGAGCGGCAGCGATCTCAAGTCCACGGACGTCACCGACCGGCTCGTCAGCCTGGGCGGCCGGGTGTTCACGGGGCACGCCGCGTCGAACGTCGAGGGCGCACAGGTCGTCGTGTACTCCTCCGCCGTGCGGCCCGACAACCCCGAGCTCGCCGCCGCGCGCGTGGCCGGTGTTCCGGTCATCGCCCGCGCCGACATGCTCGCGGAGCTCATGCGGATGAAGTACGGCGTCGCGGTGGGCGGCTCGCACGGGAAGACCACGACCACGAGCATGGTGGCGACGGTGCTCCAGCGCGGCGGGCTCGATCCCACGATCGTGGTGGGCGGGCGGCTCCGGATGCTCGGCGCCAACGCGCTGCTCGGGCACGGGCGCTTCCTCGTGGCCGAGGCCGACGAGAGCGACGGCTCGTTCCTGCGCCTGGCGCCGGCGGTGAGCGTGATCACGAACATCGATCGCGAGCACCTCGACCATTACAAGGACCTGGACGACATCCGCCAGGCGTTCACGTATTTCGCGAACCGCGTGCCGTTCTACGGCGTGACCGTGCTCTGCGTGGACGACGAGAACGTGCGGAGCATCCTGCCGCATCTGACGAAACGCCACATCCTCTACGGCACCCGCGCGGACGCCGAGATCCGCGGGCTCGGGCTCGAGCTCCTCTCGCAGGGCTCGCGCTTCCAGGTCGAGGCCGCGGGCGCGGTGCTCGGCGGGATCGAGCTGCACGTGCCGGGGCGCCACAACGCGTTGAACGCGCTTGCCGCCGTGGCGGTGGGGCTCGAGCTGGAGATCGGGTTCGCGCACATCGCCGAGGCCCTGGCCGGCTTCCGGGGCGTGGGCCGCCGCTTCGAGCTCCGCGGCGAGGCCGCGGGGGTGCGCGTGTTCGACGACTACGGCCACCATCCGACCGAGATCGCGGCGACGCTCGCCGCCGCGAAGGGGCTGGGGGGGCGCGTGCTGGTCGTGTTCCAGCCGCATCGTTACTCGCGGACCGAGTCGCTGCGCGAGGAGTTCGGCCGCTGTTTCGGCGACGCCGACCGCGCCTGGGTCATGGACGTCTACGCCGCGGGCGAGACGCCCATCCCGGGGATCTCGGGCAAGACGGTCGTGGATTCCGCGCTCGCCCAGGGCGCCTCCCACGTGCGCTACACGCCCACCGCGGGCGAAGCCGCCGAGGCCGCGGTGCGCGAGGCGCGGGCGGGGGACGTCATCCTCACGCTCGGCGCGGGCGACGTCTCCAAGCTCGCGGACACGCTCCTCGCCGGCCTCAAGCGCGCGCTGGCCGCGGCGGGGGGGGCGCGATGAGAGGGGGCGCGATGCGGGGGGGTGCGATGCGGGGGGGGGCGATGCAGGGGGGTGCGATG
>DATDEX010000007.1:0-17475 GCA_036522895.1 Candidatus Eiseniibacteriota bacterium
GGCCGGAGCGCGGCCCGCCCGGGAGAGCATCCAGCCCACCGCGAGCGCCAGCGTGAGCGTGAAGAGCAGGAGCTCGTTCTTGACGATCGGGCCCACGAGCGCCATCTCCGTGCGCGAGGCGGGAAGCACCTTGCCCTCGGACAACTCGTGGAGCCCGCCCACCACGAGCTGGAACGCGACGAGCAGCAGCACCGCGGTCGTGAGCGAGAAGAACGGCTTCAACGGGACCTTCAGGGCTCCGCGCGCGAACAGCACGCCGAACACGATGGCGAGTGCGAGCCCCACGAGCGCGCCCGCGAGGAGCTGGAGGCCGCTCGAGTTGAACTGTGCCGCCGACAGGAACACCGCCGTCTCGAAGCCCTCGCGGATCACCATGACGAACCCGAACAGCGCCACACCGAGCGCGCCCCCGCCACTGCCGCGCGCGAGCCCTTCCTCGATCTCCTGCTTCATCCGCGGCGCGGCCTTCCACATCCACCACGTGAGCGTGAGCACGAACGCCGCGCCCACGAGCATGGCCGTGCCCTCGACGATCTCCTCGTTGTAGGTCATGCGGGTGGCGAGCACCGCGAGCACCACGGAGCCCGCGAGCGCCACGCCGGCGCCGGCGAGCAGTGCGGAGACCCGGTTCGCCTGGCCCTGCCGGCGGAGGATTCCGGCCGCGATCGCGAGCACGAGCGCCGCCTCGACGCCCTCGCGCAACGTGATGACGAGTGCCTCGAACATGCCGGCTACTCCCGCTCGCCCGGGCGGACGAGCGCGTCGGGGGCGAGTGCGGTCTTCCACGCCTGGCACACGCGCGGGGAGCAGAATCCGAACGCCGCCTCGTTCAACGTGTAGAGCTGGCTCTTCCCGGCGCGGCGCACGTGCACGATGTCGAGGTCGCGCAGGATCCGCAACTGGTGCGACGTGGCCGAGAGCGAGGCCCCGAGCACCTGCGCGAGATCGCTCACGCACAACTCGCCGAGCGAGAGCGCGTAGACGAGCTTGCTGCGGGTCGGATCCCCGAGCGCGCGGAACATGCGGGACAGCCGCTCGACGTGTGCGTGGTCCTGGAGCGCGCGCCGGGCCCGCTCGGCGACGCCGGGCGCCGGGACGGGGGGCCGGGTGGAAACCGCGCGGTGGCGCTGCGAGCGGGGAGGCATGGGATCTCCGGGGGAGAGGGGCCGGGCGGCATGAACAGTTGAGGAAGTCTTCATGCGTCCGGGAATATCGCGGCGATCGACCGTGATCGTCAAGCCGCCTGCCCGCAGCGACATGGCGCCGCGCCCGGCAACCTTCTGTTGACCCCGCGCCGGCCGCCCCTCGATACTCGCTCCGGCTCCGGCATGCCGGGCGTGCGGCCGGCCCCGGTCGTGGCTCTCCACCCACCGTGGCCTCACCCACCGAGCATGATCGCGCGCACCCTCCTCCTCTCGCTCGCCACCGCATGCGCCCTCGCTTGCGCCGCGCCCCGGTCCCTGGCCGCGGCCGCGCGGGATCGGGACGCCGAGGCGACCCGCCTGCTCCAGCACGCCGAACGGCTGCTCGCGATGCAGACGATCGAGCAGCGCCGCTCGGCGATCGCCGACCTCGAGCGCGCCACCGACCTGGCGCCGGCCCGACCCGACGTCCAGATCACGCTCGCGCGCGCCTACTACAAGGCGGGGTTCCTGAAGCAGGCGAAGATTCGCTACGAGCGCGCGGTGGCGCTGGCCCCCGAGAACTCGCAGGCCCGCTTCGGGCTCGGGCAGGCGTGGGAGCGGGACTGGCTCAAGTACCTGGAGCGAAGCTCGCTCGACCTCGCGGTGGAGCACTTTGCCGCGGCCGGGCGGCTGGACTCGAGCAACGTTCAGGCCTGGCTCATGCTCTCCGCGCTCGAGGTCGAGCGCGGCGAACTGTCCGGCGCGCGCGCCGCCGCCGAGCACGCGCTGCTCGTCGACCACTCGCGCGCCGAATCCATGCTCGCGGCGGCGTCCGCGCGCTGGCGACAGGGCGACGTGGAGGGGAGCGACAGCCTGTTCCACGCCGCGCTCGGCCGGCTCCGCCGCAGCGTGCGCGATCGATTCGAGGATTTCGCTCCGCTCGCGAGCGAGCGCGACACCATGGAATACAACCATCTCCCGGCGGCGCGGCGCACGGCGTACGCGCGGCGGTTCTGGCGCGAGCACGATCCCGACCTGGCGACCCCCGAGAACGAGGCGCAGCTCGAGTACTGGGCGCGCGTGGCGCAGGCCTACTTCCTCTACTACGACCCGGTGCGGCGCGAATGGGACGAGCGCGGCGAGGTCTACGTGCGCTACGGCCCGCCGGACAGCGTCGTGTACAACCCGATCGGGGTCTCGCTCTACGGCCGCAGCACCGGCGACAACCACGTCCAGTTCCCGCTCAACGTGCTCGTGTGGACGTACCGCTCGCTCGGGATGACGGTGACGCTGAACGACCGCATGCTGTCCGAGCGCTACGAGCTGCCGGTCTCGATGGATCAGGACATGGACCCGCTGCCCGATCCCGATTCGCTCGCGAACGGCGGCGTGCTTGCGACGCACGGGATGCGCGGCGTGTTCCCGCTGCTGCCGCCCGGCGCGAAGCCGCTCCACCTGGACTCGCAGCTCGCCACGTTCGAGAGCGGCCGTGGCGCGGCGAAGCTCTTCGCCGGGGTCGCGGCCGCCGGTGGCCCCGCCGACACGCTGGCCGCGGACTTCGTCGTGGTGGACAGCACGATGACCGAGGTCGCGCGCGTTCGCCGCACGCTGTCGCCCTCGGCATGCGAGGCCGCGACGTTGCGCGTGGCGGAGTTCGATGCGGAGCTGCCGCCCGGCGACTATCGCGTCGGGATGAGCGTGCGCGGCGGCGGGCGGCGCGGCGCGACGCGCACGACGCTGCACGTGGACGTGCCCGACAGCGCGCTCGGCATGAGCGACGTGGTGGTGACCTGCGGTGTTCCGGCGGCGCCCGAGGCGACGGTGCGGCTGGACGCCAATCCCACCGGCAGCGTGCCGAGCGGGGAACCCCTCGTCGCCTACTTCGAGGTGTACCACCTCTCGCGCGGCGCGGATGGCCAAGGACGCTTCGAGTACGAGACCTCCGTCCGCTCGGCCAAGCGTGACCCGCGCATCTGGCTCCAGCGCTGGCTGTCGCCGCGCCGCGAGGGGCAGGAGCTGGGTGTGACCCGGCAGGATGCCGTGCTGGGGACCGTGCGGCGGCAGTTCGTGAGCATGTCGGTCCAGTCCCTGCCGCCCGGCCGCTACCGGCTGGACGTGACCGTCCGCGACGTACTGACCGGCGACGAGCGCCACAAGTTCGCCGAGTTCACGCGCGAGGCGGACGCGAAGTAGGGAGGGGGCGGCCGCGGGCCCGCCCGCGGGCCCGCGAGCCGCCCGACCGCTGCCGGCCAATTCCGCCTGAAGTCGCCACCGGGAGGGGCCGATACTCCCTGGTGAGGTTCCACACCGACCCCGACCGCCGAGGGCCAGGATGACCGAGGACAGGGCGCGCATACTCATCGTGGACGACGAGCCGGATCTCCTCACCGTGCTCAAGTTCGGCCTCGAGGCGGACGGCTTCGACGTCATTCAGGCCAGCGACGGCGAGCAGGGCCTGGCGCTCGCGCGCCAGTACGTCCCCGACCTGATCGTGCTGGACCTGATGCTGCCACGCATGGACGGCTACAAGGTGTGCCGGGCGCTCAAGTCGGACGAGCGCTACCGGCGGATCCCGATCTTCATCCTGAGCGCGCGCTCGGGGGAGACCGACCGCCGGCTCGCGCTGGAGCTGGGCGCCGACGAGGTGCACACCAAGCCGTACGACATGCGGACGCTGATCGGCCGCGTGCGCGCGCGACTCAGAGAATCGCAGGGCCGCGCCGCGGCGTAAGCCTGGCGCTGGCGCCGGTTCGCTGACCGCCCCCCGATTGCGCGCCGGGGTACCTCGAGTTCAGACTCCGGGCTTCCCATGCCCGCGGACGCTCCCCGTCCGCCGAGGAGTCCACGATGCCGGTCTCTGTCTTCGTCGGCGCGAGCGTCGACGGCTTCATCGCGCGGCCGAACGGCGAGCTCGACTGGCTGCCGGCGGACGGCGGCGAGCCGCACGGCTACGACGAGTTCATGGAGAGCGTCGACGCGCTCGTGATCGGACGGAAGACGTTCGAGACCGTGCTGGCGTTCGACGCCTGGCCCTACGGCCAGAAGCGCGTGGTGGTGCTGAGCAGCCGCCCCATCGACTTCTCCGCCGTGCGCGACGCCGTCGTGGAACGGATGGACGCGACCCCCGACGAGATCGTCACCCGGCTCGCCGCGCGCGGCTTCCACCACCTCTACGTCGACGGCGGGATCACGATCCAGGGGTTCCTGCGCGCCGGGCTCGTCGACCGCCTGATCGTCACCCGCGTCCCCGTCCTGATCGGCGAGGGGATCCCGCTCTTCGGGAGCCTGCCGCGCGACATCCGGCTCGTGCACGTCGCCACGCGCCACTATCCGAGCGGGCTGGTGCAGAGCGAGTACCGTGTCGTCCCCTGAGCCGGGGCCGGCGTGGCCGCGGCACCGGACGCTGCTGCTCCTCGCGCTCGCGTGCTTTGCGCTCGAGGCCGCCGCGCTCACCCGCTACGGCTGGTTCCGCGACGAGTTCTACTACCTCGCGTGCGCGGATCATCCCGCGCTCGGCTACGTCGACCAGCCGCCCCTCTCGATCTGGCTCCTCGCCGGCTGGCGCGCGCTCTTCGGCGAGTCGCTCGCCGCGCTGCGGCTCCTGCCGGCGTTCGTCGGGGCCGCGACCGTGTACCTGACCGGCGCGCTCGCGGCGGCACTCGGGGGATCGCGCCCGGCCCAGGCGATCGCCGCCGTGGCCGCGCTCGCGACGCCCACGCTGCTCGGCACGTTTCACTATTGCTCGATGAACAGCTTCGATCTCCTGCTCTGGCTCGTCGCGTTCCATCTCTGGGTGCGCGCGCTCGAGACGGGGTCGAGCGGCGACTGGCTCAAGCTCGGGAGCGTGCTCGGGCTCGGGCTCCTGGACAAGATAAGCGTGCTCTGGCTCCTCGCCGGGATCGCCGGCGGGCTCCTGCTCACGTCGCATCGCCGCCAGCTCGCCCGGCCGGGGCCGTGGCTCGGCGCCGGCCTCGCGCTCGCGCTTTTCTCGCCCTACGTCCTCTGGAACGCCGCGCATCACTGGCCGACGCTCGAGTTCATGCGCAACGCGACGGTCCGGAAGATGGTCGCGACGGGGCCGCTCGAGTTCTGGCAGCGGCAGCTCCTCACCATGAACCCGGCGAACGCGCTCGTCTGGCTCCCCGGGCTCGCGTGGCTGCTCTTCGATCACGACGGGAAGCGCTGGCGTCCGCTCGGGCTCGCGTTCGCGATCGTCGCGGGCATCCTCATGCTCGGCGGGAGGAGCCGCGCGAGCTACCTGGCGCCGGCCTACCTGGCCCTCTTCGCCGCGGGCGGCGTGGCGCTCGAGCGCCGGCTCACGGGTCCCCGCGGCGCATGGGCGCGGGGCGCGGTGGTGGTGCTGGTGGTCGGGCTCGGGGCGGTGAGCGCGCCGCTCGCGCTGCCGCTCCTCCCGGTCGAGCGCTTCATCGCCTACTCGCGCTCGCTCGGGCTCGCGCCGGGCACCGAGGAGCACCATCGCATGGGGCCGCTCCCGCAGCAGTACGCCGACATGTTCGGCTGGCCCGAGCTGGTCGATGAGGTGGCGAACGCATGGGCGAGCCTCACGCCGGAAGAGCGCACGCACGCCGCGATCTTCGGCCAGAACTACGGCGAGGCGGGGGCGGTGGAGGTGCTCGGCCGCGCGCGTGGCCTGCGGCCGGTGCTCTCGGGGCACAACAACTTCTGGCTTTGGGGGCCGCCGGTGGGGAGATCCGCGTGCTCGTGATCATCGGCGGGGACGAGGCCGACAACCGCGAGTTCTTCGCCCGGCTCGATCGCTTCGGCGAGGCCGATCATGTCTACGCGATGCCGTACGAGCGGCACATGCCGATCTGGATCGGGCGGGAGCCGAAACGGGATCTCCGCACGGCGTGGGGGCTGGTAAGACAGTATCTCTGAGGCCGCGTTCGGGCGTCCGCTCCCGGGCGGGGTTCGTGGCGGCCGCCGCTCCGCGGTCGTCAGCCGACGACGACGCCTGCCTCCGGATGGAGCGCCACCACCTCGAGCATGCGAGCGTGGAGCGCCGGGTTCGCGGCCACGATGCGGCGGCCGTCGAGACGCAGCGCCTCGCCCGCGTAGCCGGTGATGGTGCCGCCCGCCTCGCGCACGATCAGCGAGCCCGCGGCGATGTCCCACGGGTTCAGGTTGCCCTCCCACATGCCGTCGAATCGCCCCATCGCGACGTAGCAGAGGTTCAGCGCCGCCGAGCCGTCGCGGCGCACGCCCTGCGCGCGCAGCAGGAACTCCTGGAAGAGCGGCAGGTGGCGCTCGGGATGCTCGCGCACGTCGTAGGGGAACCCGGTCACGAGCAGCGCGTCGTCCAGCTTTCCGAGCGCGCTCACGTGGATGGGCGCGTCGTTCCGGGTCGCGCCCTCGCCGGCCGCGGCGGCGAACAGCTCGTCGCGGACGGGGTCGTAGACGGCGCCCGCGGCCATCACACCCGCGACCTCGACGCCGACGGAGACGCAGAAGAAGGGATAGTTGTGCGCGAAGTTCGTGGTCCCGTCGAGCGGGTCGCAGATCCAGCGGACGCCGGCGCGTGTCGCGCCCGCGGGACCACGGCCCGCCGTCGAACCCGCCTTGCCTGTGGGTGGACCCACGGTGCCCGCGGGTGGACCCCCAGTGGCTGCGGGTACCCCGGCGTGCGCGCCCGACTCCTCGGCGAGGATCGCGTGCTCCGGGAACCGCGCGCGGATGCGTTCCAACAGCAGCGCCTCGGATCTCCGGTCGTATTCCGTCACGAGGTCGATCCGGCCCTTGCGCTCGGGCGCGTGCACGCGGCCGTAGCCCTCGAGCAGGATCGCGCCCGCGGCGCGTGCGAGCTCGCACGCGGCGTCGCGGAGCGCAGGGGCGTCCGTCGCGCTCGCGCCGCCGGCCGGCACCCCGTCCGCGCTCACGCCCGCTTCGCCGCGCTGTGGGCGCAGAAGAGCCGGTAGGAGCAGTAGCCGCAGTTCCGCTGGTCGGGCTTCGGCGGGTAGCGCGCCTCGCGGATCCCGGCGGCCGCCTCGCGCACGCGCTCGCGGGCCCGCTCCAGGTGCTCGTCCTTCACGACCGCCGCGCCCACGACGCCGGTCCCCACGAACTGCAGCTCGACCGCGGCGGGCATCACCTGCCGGGCCTCGTAGTAGGCGAGCGCGTAGAGCCCGAGCTGGCCGTCCTTCAACGAATCCTTCGCGCGCGACTCGGCCTTCTCGGCGTCGTCCACCTCGGAGCTCTTGTAGTCCACGAGCACGATGCCCTCCGCGCGCTCGTCGATCCGGTCCCAGCGCCCGATTACCACGTCGTCGCCGACCTTGAACTTGAAGTCGGTCTCGACCGCGAGCGGCGTCGCGCGCGCCGCCGCGTCGCGCGCCACGAACCGGCGCAACGCCTCGCGCCCCTGCTCCTGCATGCGCTCCTCGTGCTCGCGCGTGAGGAAGCCCTCCGATGACCACGCCGAGTCGAACGCGCCGACGACGTCCTCGACCTCCACGGGCAGCCCCTTGATCCGGTGCTGGTGCCAGATCTTGATCGCGTGGTGGATCGCGTTCCCGTACATGAACGACGGGTCGCCCGCGAGCGGCACGTGCGCGACGTGCGCGAACAGGTACTTGAGCGGGCAGGTGAGCCAGTCGTCGATCTGCGCGTGCGAGAGCGTGAGCGGCGTGCCGTCGGGCACGGGCGCGATCGGGGCCGGCGCGGGCTCGGCCACGGGCGCGTAGCGGGCGATCGACTCGAGCGCCGACGTGCCCCGGGCGCCCTTCGGCGGCGCGGGCAGATCGAGCGCCTCGTTGATGAAGCGCGACACCTTGGTCGCGCGCTTGCCGCCGTAGTCCTGCGCGTGCGTCAACACGAGGCGGTCGCGCGCGCGCGTCATGCCGACGTAGAAGAGCCGCCGCTCCTCGCGGTAGTGATCGGCCGACGGATCGGGCGGCGGGGCGGCCGCGTGCGCGCCCGCCTTGAGCTCGGGCGGGAACTCCATCTCCTCGGCCCGGCGGAACTGGGGGAAGCGCTGCTCGACGAGATTCACGACGTAGACGACCGGGAACTCGAGCCCCTTGGCCCCGTGCGCGGTCAGGAGGCTCACGGCGTCCTCGTCGGTCTCCAGTTCGGCCGCGGCGGGGTCGTCTCCCATCTCGATCAGCAGGTCCAGGTGCTCGATGAACGCCGGGACGCGATCCTGTTTCAAGAGCGGCCCGACGCGCGCGACGATGCCGAAGAGCTTGTTCAGGTTCTGCACCCGCTCGAGCGACTCCGCGCTCTCCTCCGCCGTGAGCGCGGCGAGGAGCCCGCTCTCGGTGACGAACTGGTAGAGCACCTCGCTCGTCGGCCGGCGAATGGCGCTGTCGCAGAGCGCCGCGTGGAGCGTCGCGAACCGGCGCACCGCGACCCGCGTGATCTCCGCGCACCCGGCCCCGTCGCGCGGCGGGCCGTTCACGGCCTCGAGCGCGAGCCGGAGGAACCCGCGGTTCGTTCGCTTGGCCCGCTGGCCGATGCGCGCGAGATCCACCGGGTCGGCGCCGAAGAGCGGATCGCCCAGCACCTGGTGCACCACGCCGCCGTCGGGATCGGCGACGCTCCGGAGCGCGTTCAGGCACAGGAGCACCTCGGGGCGCGCGTAGAGGCCGCGCATCCCGACGCGCCGGAAGCGCACGCCGCGCGACTTGAGCGCGAGCGCGAACGGGTCGAGGTGGCCGTGCGCGCGCGCGAGCACGGCGAAGTCGCCGGGGCGCGCCGTCCCTGCCGCCACCGCGCCGGCGATTTCTTCCGCCACCCACTCGGCCTCGTCGCGCCCGGTGGCGAACGTCCGGTGCTGCACCGAGCCCGCGAGCGCGTCGCCGGTCGCCGGGTCGACGCGCTGGGCGTGCAGGCGCTTGTCCCAGCCGCGCTGTGCCTCGAGCCGCCAAGGATCGTTGGCGCGAATGAGCCGGTGCGCGTCGTCGAGGATGCGCTGGCCGGAGCGATGATTGCGCTTCAGGATCACCTGCCTCGCGTCCGGGTAGACGTCGAGGAACTCGAGCAGGTTCTCGATCCTGGCGCCGCGGAAGCGGTAGATGCTCTGGTCGTCGTCGCCCACCACGGTCAGGTTGCGGCGCTCGCCGGCGAGCAGGCGCACGAGCTCGAACTGCACATGGTTCGTGTCCTGGAACTCGTCGACGAGGATCCAGCGCCACCGCTCCTGCACCTCGCGCCGAACGTGAGCTCGTTCGCGTAAGAGCTTGAGCGCGATGCGGATCTGGGAGCTGAAGTCGATGCGGCCCGCCTTCATGAGCAGCGCTTCGTACTTCGCATAAGCTCCGGCCTTCTCGAGCTCGGCCGCGGCGCGGTCGCGCTTCTCGGGATCGTCGCCGGCAGCCGCCGCGAGCGAGCGCGCGAACTCGAGGTAGCGCTCGGGCGAGACGTCCTCGTTGCGCGCGCGATCGAAGAGCCCCGTGAGCGCCTGGAGATGCGCGTCGGGCTGGCCGAGCGGCAGGTAGCGCTCGAGCCCGAGCTCGAAGAGCCGCTCGCGGAGGAACACGAGGATCTCGGCCTGCGCCTCGACCCGGAGCCGCGACGTGAGTCCCAGCTCCACCGCGTGCTCGCGAACCAGCCGATCGCAGAACGCGTTGAACGTGGCGAGGGTGGCGCCGACGAGCCCGTAGGGCACGAGCAGGTCGACGCGCGATTCCATCTCGGCCGCGGCCTTGTCGGTGAACGTGAGCGCGAGGATCTGCTCCGGCCGCGCCCGCTTCTCGGAGATGAGCCAGGCGATCCGGTGCGTCACCACCTGCGTCTTCCCGGTGCCGGCGCCGGCGACCACGAGCAACGGCCCCTCGCCGTGCGTCACCGCGTCGCGCTGCTCGGGATGGAGCCGCTCGAGCCCCACGACCTCGGGGATCGCGACCTCGGCGGGCACGCGGTCGGGGGCCGTGACGTCGTGCGCCGCGACGCCGGGCCGCGCGGCATCGGTGGGAGGGGGCGTGACCATGGCGCGAACGCTAGCACGCGTGCGCGCGGCGTGCCCGTGCGGGGCGGTCCCGCAGCCACTACACTGCGCGCGATGCGCTCTCACGTGCCGCCGTGCTCGACCGCGCTCTTCCCGCCGCTTCTCGCCGCGCTCCTCGGCGTTCCGCTCGCGGGCTGCAGTCCCGCTCCGCCGCCCGCGCGCTCGAGCGTCGACTGGGTGGCCGGGAGCGCGGCGCCCGCGTTCGATCCCGACGGCCCGCCCGATGCGCTCCGCTGGGCGCTCGAACGCCAGCTCTCGCAGGGACTCGTCGAGCGCGACAGCACCGGCCGGGTGCGCGGTGTGCTCGTCGATTCGATCGCGTGCTCGCCGGACAGTCTGCGCTGGACGTTTCGCCTTCGCGCCGGGCTCCGCTTCACCGACGGCTCGCCGGCGACGAGCCGCCACGTCGCGGAGGCCTTGCAGGGCGGGCTCGCGCGCGAGGACCACGCGACACGCGCATGGCTGCTCGGCGCCGTCCGCGGCATCGACAAGGTTCGCGCGGGCCGGCCGCTCCCCGCGCTCGGGATCGCGACCCCCGACGAGCGCACGCTGGTGCTCGACCTCGCGCGCGCCGACCGGAGGCTCCTCGAGAAGCTCGCCGTACCCGGGGTGTCCACGCCGTGGAAGCGCCGCGCCGGAAGCTGGCGCGACGCTGTGGGCGTGGGGCCCTACCATGTCGGCGCGGAAAATCCCAAGCGCTCGCTCACGCTGATCGCGGCGGGACCGGTGGGCGGGATCGCGGCGCTCGCCGATACGCTGCACGTTCGCTTCGTGCTCGGCGCGGCGCGCGCCGGTGCGGTCATGCGCTTGGGCCACGCCGATCTCATCTGGCCGCTCCCGCCGAGAACGCTCTCGCAGTCGCTCCCCGCCGGGTGGTCGCTCGAGCGCCGCGCCGCGGAGCCGCCGCGCCGGCTGTTGCTCGTGCTGCGCGCGGATGTGCCGCCGCTCACCCGGGTCGAGGCCCGGCAGGCGCTCGCGCGCGCGACGAATCGCGAGGAATGGGCGAGCGAGCTGGGCCCGGGCTCGATCGTCATCCGCCGCTGGCTCGCCGGCGCACGCACGCCCTACGAGTGGCCGCGCCTCGAGTCGCCGAGCGATCGCCTGCTGCCGGCTCCCGATGCGCGGAGCGCCCCGCGTGCGGGCGAGCCACCCCGGCGTCCGGAGTCGTTTCACGTCGTGCTCGCGTACGACGCCGACGGCGCCGGAGCCGAGATCGCCCGCACGCTCCAGGGGCAGTGGGCGCGCGCCGGTCATTACGCCGAGTTGCGGCCCCTGCGCGGGCCCGCGGGAACCTCGCAACTCCTCGCCGCGGCCGGTGCGCAAACGCAGCTCGTGGTGGCCCAGGCGCTCCTTCCGGGCGGCGAGGCGGAGCTGGCGCAACTCGTCCTGCCCGTGCGCGGTCCGGCGATCGGGAGCTTCCGCACCGGGTGGCGAACGCGCGAGTTCGATCGCTGGATCGCGGCTCCCGAGCCCGCGCCCGGATTCGATCCGGACGTGATTCAGCAACGGCTCGCGGAGGACCGGGTCGTGCTGCCGCTCGCGGATCTCCCCTGGCGCATGGCGTTCCGCAATGGCGGCACCCGCCCCCGCGTGCACCCCGCCTTCGGCCCGGGGTGGACGACTGTGAATTCACCCCCCTTGGGCGTGAGAACTCGTTGACCCCCTAGGGTGTGCGCCCCTATCGTTGGGGTGCTGTCAGGGAGTTTCGACACCCTCAGACCGACACTCCAACACCCGACGCGCCCGCCGTGGCCAGACTGCCGGCCCCCCGGTCTCACGCAACGCTCACGACCCATTCGCTCATACGACCCTGGGAGAGGATCGCCATGCGTCTTCGCACCCTTGCATCGCTCGTGGTCCTGCCACTCCTGGCGCTGGCGCCTTCGGCCTTCGCCCTCACGCTGGATCGCGATGTGAAGCTCGATCCGAAGCGCGTCCAGCTCTCCTCCGAACACGGCACGCTCAGCGTCGAGGCGATCGGCGGCACGCACGAGTACGCCGCGGGCCACCCCGATCTGCCCTGGATCGCGGAGCGCGTGGACCTGCCCGCGGGCATGAAGGTGACCGCGGTCGAGGTGCTCTCGGTGTCGACCGAGCTGCTGCGCGACGGGGTCCGGCTGCCGGCCGCCCTCTCCGCGCGCCCCGGGGCCGCGCCGGACGAGCGCTCCGCGCCCGACGCGCGCTTCTTCCAGAGCGCCGCGTTCCAGCCCGAACAGCTCGCCTCGATCGGCACGCAGGGCAGCCTGCGCGGCCGGAACGTCGCCTACCTGCGCATCGCCCCGACCCGGTGGAATCCGCAGACCGGTCGGCTCGAGCGCGTCTCCGATCTCAAGCTCCGGCTGACGCTCGAGGACGGCGCGGCGCCGGCGGTGACGCGCGAGCGCATCGTTCGCGAATGGGAGGACGAGCTGCCCACCGGCGTGCCGACGCGCGCGCTCGTCTCGATCGCGGGCGGCGCGGCGAACGCCACCGGAGGGAAGCCCAAGGCGGAGCCGTTCAAGCCGCTGCAGATCCCGTCCGTGCTCGGCAGCCCCGTCGAGTACCTCATCATCACGAACGACGCGATGGTTCCGCAGTTCCAGCAGCTCGCCGACTGGAAGACCCAGTCGGGCGTGCCGGCGGTGGTGCGCACGGTGTCGTTCATCCGCCAGCAGTACCCGTACGGTGCCGACGACGCCGAGCGCATCCGGCTCTTCATCCGCGATGCCTACGCGCGCTGGGGCACGAAGTGGGTGCTGCTCGGCGGCGACACCGACGTCATCCCGGAGCGGCTGGCGTTCAACTCGCAGTTCTACCAGGTCGAGCACATCGCGGCCGACATCTACTACTCCTGTCTCGACGGCAACTGGGACGCCAACGGCGACTCCGAGTACGCGGACGGCTTCGTGGACGACTCCCAGCCGGGCGACGCCGCCGACCTGCTCCCCGAGGTGTACGTGGGCCGCGCGCCGGTGAGCACGACGACCGAAGCCCAGACGCTCGTCAACAAGACGCTCCAGTACGAGAAGGCGCCGAACGGCAGCTACGAGAACCGCTGGCTCCTGTTTGCCGAGGTGCTGTTCCCGCAGCCCTACAACGGCGGCCCGATCGACCTCGACGGCGCGCAGATGGCCGAGGACATCCTGCATTTCACGGATTCGAATCCCGGCCTCACCGTGAAGCGCCTGTACGAAAACTACGCCGATCCCTCGTATCGGCCCGGCGCGCTGCCCGAGTCCAAGGCGGCGGTGCTCCCCGAGTTGAACCTCGGCTACGGCCTCGCGCTCCACGTCGGGCACGGCTACCGCAACTCGATGTCGTGCGGGGACGCGACGCTCGTGAACTCCGATGCCTCGGGCCTCACGAACGGCACCAAGCTCTTCAATCTCTACGCCATCGACTGCACGTCGAGCGCGATCGACTTCCCGTGCATCGGCGAGGCGTTCCTCAAGAACCCTAACGGTGGATCGGTGTCGGTCGTCGGCTCGACCCGCTTCGACTTCCCGACCGCGGGCCGCGCCTACCAGCAGGAGTACTTCCGGCTGTTCTTCGAGGACAGCGTCTCCGCCGTGGGCGAGCTCCAGGCGCGCCAGAAGCTCCCGTTCGTCGCGTTCTCGTTCTACGACGGCGTGAACCGCTGGACGCAGATGACGCTCCTGATGCTCGGCGATCCCGAGCTGCACATGTACAACGGCAGCTGGCGCACGCTGAGCGTGAACGCGCCCGCCTCGGTGGCGCTCGGCGACTCGCTGCTCAACGTGCACGTCGCGATCGGCGGCACGCCGCTCTACAACGCGCACGTCACGGCGTTCAAGGCGGGCGACGAGTTCCAGACCGCGTTCACGGACGGCGCGGGCAACGTCACGCTGCCGTTCCGACCCGACTCGACCGGCACGTTCACGCTCACGGTGACGGCGTACAACTCCAAGCCTTTCCAGGCCACGCTCAACGTGACCGCGTCCGGCGCGGCGGTGGTCTCGGACGCCGCGGTCACGGTCGACGACGACAACGTCGGCGGCACGTCCGGCAATGGTGACGGCTTCGCGGACGCGGGCGAGACGGTCGACCTGCGCGTCGGGCTGCGCAATCGCGGCGCGGCCGGCACGAACGGACCGGTGCTCGCCACGCTGAGCACGGCCGATCCCAACGTGACGATCGTGAACGGCGACGGCAGCTACGGCACGATCGCCGCCGGTGCGACCGGCAACCCGGTGACGCCGTTCCGGATCACCGTCCCGGCCGACGTCCCCGACCAGCACGAGGTGCCGTTCAATCTCGTGCTGTGGGACGGCAGCCACGGCTGGACCGAGGCGTTCCAGCTCACGCTGCGTGCGCCGGAGCTCCACCACTACGAGGAGACGATCACCGAGTCCCCCGGCAACAACGACGGCCGGCCGACGACCGGCGAGACGGCCACGTACACCCCGAACGTGCGTAACACCGGCAGCGGGGTCGCAAGGGGCGTGACGGCCAAGCTCCGTGCCTTGAACGCGCAGGCCACCGTGAGCGACAGCACGGTCACGATCGGCGACATCCCGTCGTTCGGCAGCGGACAGGGCGACGCGTTCGTGTTCACGGTCAATGGCCCCGGCGCGCTCTTCCAGCTCGAGATCCGCGATGCGCTCCAGGTCCGCTCGCTGCAGACGGTCGACCTCACGTTCCCGAGCGCGCCCTCGGCGGTCGAGGCGTTCGGCGAGGCGGATGCGGTCAAGCTGACGTGGGTCTCGAACGTCACCGTGACGGGCGGGACCGCGACGGTGAACCAGCCGACGTGCAATTTCTCGGGGGCGACCGCGGCGGTGAAAACAAAGCTCGCGGCGCTCAACGTGGGCGACGTGATGGTCGACGGAACGTACTTCCCGCTCGGTTCCACGGTCGTCTCGTACAACCCGGGTACGTTCGTTCTCACGATGAGCGCGAATGCCCTGGGCACGAGCTCGGCCGGCGTCGTCTTCCTCGTGATGAAGTCTCCCGACCTCACGGGCTACAACATCTATCGCGGCACGGCTCCGGCCGGACCGTTCACGAAGGTGAACTCGGTGCCGACGGACCTGATCACCTACTTCCACAACGAGCCGCTGCCGGCGCTCACGCGGTTCTACTTCCGGGTGACCTGCGTGGATTCCTCGGGAAACGAGTCGGCCCCCTCGAGCGTCGTGAGCGTGAGCACGAATCCGCCGCTCCACTCGATCTTCCCGGTGCCGACGGGGGGCACGACGCCATCGTCCGTGGCGATCGAGTTCCCCTACTCGAGCACGACCGGCACCATCGCGGCGGGCTCGGACGTGCTGTACGTCCTGAACGCGGACGGAACCGCCCCCGTGGACGCGGACGGCCAGGGCGCGACGCTCGGTGACTTCTCCGTGCGCGGCGCCTATTTCGCGGCCGGTCCGTCCATGTCGGTGCTCGCCCCCGGCGAGGGGATGTCGTTCATCGCCCCGTCGTGGGATTCCACCGGGATCTACGTGTTCGACAAGAATGGGCAGATGCGTCCCGGGTTCCCGTTCAAGACCTCGGACGCGATCTGGTCGTCCGCGACGATCACCGACCTCGACCTGGACGGCCACATGGAGATCGCGTTCGCGGGTGGTGTCGGCAGCGAGCGGCGCTTCTACGTGATTCGCGAGAACGGCCAGGAGTGGATCGACGGCGACGCCAATCCCTCCACGAAGGGCGTGTTCAAGCTGCTCGGATCGGCGTACGACGTCGGCTCGCCCGCGGCCGCCGACCTGAACGGCGACGGCCTGCCGGACCTGGTCTATGGCAGCTTCGACTCGAAGCTCTACGCGTGGAAGTCGGACGGCTCGAACATTCCGGGTTTCCCGTTCACCGCGAACGGCCCCATCGCCAGCTCGCCGGCGATCGGCTACATGGACGGCCCCGGGGACCTGACGCCGGAGATCGTATTCGCGAGCGTTTCGGACTCGCTCTACGTGCTCGAGCCCGACGGCAAGCGCCGGCCGGGCTGGCCAGTTTCCATCAAGACCGGCGGCAACAGCCGCTCGCCGTCGCCGGCACTCGCGGACATGAACAACGACGGCTTCCTGGACGTCGTCTACCAGAGCACGAACGGCGGCGTGTACGCGTTCAATCGCAACGGGACACCGCTCGCGCCGTGGGTGAACGTGCGCTACACCACGCTCACCGTGAGCGCCTCGGAGTCGAGCCCGGTCGTGGCGGACATCAACGGCGACGGCTTCAATGACGTCGTCTGCGGCGGCGAGGAGGGCCAGCTCACGGCGCTCTCCGGAGCCGACGGCTCGATCCTGCCGGGCTTCCCGATCCAGCTGCCGGGCGAGATCCGCGGCGCACCGGGCCTGGCCGACATCGACGGCGACGGCAAGACCGAGATCATGCTCGCGGGCTGGGACAAGAACATCTACATCTGGGACTACGACTTCCTGTTCTCGCCCGGCCGACCCGCGCCGTGGCCGCAGTACAACCACGACGCGCGACGCACGTCGTTCGCGAGCTCGCCGCTGTTCGTGGGCGTGGGCGATCGCGGTCCCGGCGGAGAGGGTGGCCCGGTTGCGGTGCTCGAGTTCGCGCCGCCGGCGCCGAACCCGGTGCGCCCGGGGCACAACAGCACGCGGCTCTGGTTCGGCGTGCCGTCGGCCATGGCGGGTGGCGGATACGACCTGTCGATTTACGATCTGTCGGGCCGGCGCGTCCAGACGGTCGATACCGGTCTCGCGCCGCCGGGGCGCTTCTCGCTCCAGTGGGATCTACGCGACGCACACGGCCGCCCGGTGGACGGTGGCGTCTACTTCGCGCGCTTCACGCTCGGCGGGATGAGCCTCACGCGCAAGCTGGTCGTGCTGCAGTAAGCGCGCGTTCGACGAGCGGGCGGGCTCCCGAGTGGGGGCCCGCCCGCTTCTTTTCGGCGTGAGCGCCGGCCGACACCGCCCCGCTTGACCGTGCGCGGCCGCGGCGTGTATGGCTGGCGGTTCATTCGCCGCCACGCGTCATATAAAGGAGCACGCACGAGGCATGTCCGTCCGCGTCCGATTCGCCCCGAGCCCGACCGGCTACCTGCACGTGGGTGGCGCGCGCACGGCGCTCTACAACTACCTCTTCGCGCGCGCGAAGGGCGGCACGTTCGTGCTCCGGATCGAGGACACCGACGCCGAGCGCTCGACCGAGGACTCGGTCCAGGCGATCTTCTCGGGCCTCCGCTGGCTGGGGCTCGCGTGGGACGAGGGCCCGGGCGCGGGCGGCAGCCATGGTCCGTACCTCCAGAGCGAACGCCGCGCGCTCTACGACGCGGCCGCACGGCGGCTCGAGGGCGCCGGGCGCGCCTACCCCTGCTTCTGCACGCCGGCGGAGCTCGAGGCGCGCCGGGCCGAGCAGCTCGCCCGCGGCGAGGACCCGCGTTACGACGGCCGCTGTCGTTCGCTCGGTGCGGCC
>DATDEX010000008.1:0-4850 GCA_036522895.1 Candidatus Eiseniibacteriota bacterium
CGCACACCGCCGCGGCGCGCGGGGCGTCCAGCGCCGCGAGCGCTTCGGGCTCGGCCGCCGGCGATTCCTCGAGGAAGGGTGCCAGCTCGCCGGGCAAGTCCGCGAGCGTGGCGAGGTTGCCGCGGACCGCCTCGAGCACGCGCTCGAGCGTCGCGGCCGGCCATGCGAGCGCGGCGGGTGGCACGAACGCCGGCGCGTCCTCGCCCGCCCGGGCCGCCCAGGCGCGCAGTTCCGCCCCGCTCGCGTGGTGGATCCAGTGCGCGTTCATCCACCGGAGCTTCGCCGCGTCGAACACCGAGCCGCTCCGGCCCAGCCGCTCGAGCGAGAACGCCGCGAGCATGGCTTCGCGCGGCAGCACCTCGCGATCGTCGCCCGGGTGGAAGCCGAGGAGCGCCAGGTAGGCGAGCAGCGCCTCGGGCACGTAGCCCGCGCGCCGCCAGTCGCCGACCGCCACCGCCGCCTCGCCGGCGCGCTTGCTCATCTTGGTGCGGTCGCTGTTCAGGATGAGCGCGACGTGCGCGAACGCCGGCGGCGTCCAGCCCAATGCTTCGTAGAGCATGAGCTGGCGCGGCGTGTTCGCGAGGTGCTCCTCGGCGCGAAGGACGTGGGTGATGGCCATGAGGTGGTCGTCCACGACGCAGGCGAAGTTGTACGTGGGCTGCCCGCTCGAGCGGACGAGCACGAAATCGCCGACCATGCCCGCCGGAAACGTCACCTCGCCGCGCACCTGGTCGTTTAGGACCCAGTCGCGCGCGGGCACCGCGAAGCGCACGCTCGAGGGCTCGCCCGCGGCGGCGCGCGCATTCGAGGCCGCCGCGGGCAGCGCGCGGCAGCGACCGTCGTACTGCGGCGGCCGCCCGGCGGCGAGGGCGGCGGCGCGGCGCGCTTCGAGCTCGGCGTCCGTGCAGAAGCAGCGGTAGGCCCGGCCGCTCGCACGGAGCCGCTCGGCGTGCTCGCGGTAGAGGGCGAGCCGCTCGCTCTGCCGGTAGGGGCCATGCGGCCCGCCGACGTCGGGGCCCTCGTCCCAGAGAAGATCGAGCCAGCGGAGGTCGTCGAGCACGCCCCGCTCGCTCGCTTCCGACGAGCGCTCCACGTCGGTGTCCTCGACCCGCAGCACGAACGCTCCGCCGTGCCGGCGGGCGAAGAGCCAATTGAAGTAGGCGGTCCGCGCGCCACCCACGTGGAGCCACCCCGTCGGGCTCGGGGCGAAGCGGACGCGGACGGGCACTGCGGGTGGGTTCATGGCGGCCGGAGGCTATCAGAAAGTTGCAGAATGCAATCTCGCGGCCGGGTTCGGGGACCGCGAGGGCCTCGCCGGCCCGTCCGGGGTCCCGGGACGCGGATTTCGCTGGCCCTAATCGCCGGTGGCCCGGTATCGTTTTATCGAACGGAGTGCACTCCGCTCCTCCTTCGGCGGGCCAGCCGCGCCCGCACCTCTCCCCACATCGGCAGGCCATCCCATGCCGTCCCACTCGCGCCCGATCTCCACGCGCTGGGCGCCGTTCACGCTCGTCGTTGCCCTGGTGGCAGTGGCGCGCGTCGCGCTTGCCGCGTGGCCGTCGGTCCCCACGCAGAACGTCCCGCTCTGCACGACGGCGTTCAGCTCGCAGGTCGGCGCCGCAGTTTCGGACCAGCGCGGCGGCGCGATCGCGGTGTGGTACGAGGATCGCGCGGGCGACTTCGACGTGTTCGCGCGCCGCGTGGACTCGGGCGGCTTTCCGCAGTGGACCGCGGACGGCGTGCGCGTCTGCGTCGCCCCCGCGGGGAGCGTGCAGATACTGCCCAAGGCGGTGAGCGACGGCGCGGGCGGCGTGGTCGTGGTGTGGATCGACGGGCGCAACGGTCCCAATGCGCTCTTCGCCCAGCACGTGGACTCTAGCGGCGTCCGGCAGTGGGGCGATCCCGGCGTGCTCCTCGCGAGCAGCACGTCCAACCAGGTGACGGAGTTCAGCGTCGAGTCCGACGGCGCCGGCGGGATCGTGGTGGCGTGGGCGTCGCCCGTGAGCGGCACCTCGAGCGACATCTATGCCCAGCGGTTGAACGCGAGCGGCGTGCTCCAGTGGGGCTCGAACGCGAAGACGCTCTGCTCGAACAGGCTCGAGCAGGTCCACCCGGTGCTGGTCCGAAAGGCCTCGGGCACGTTCGTCGTGGCGTGGGAGGACCAGCGCGCCATCTTCAACACGTTCGTCTTCGGCCAGGCCGTGACCGCGACCGGCACCCTGCTCTGGGCGACCGACGGGCGCCAGCTCGTGAACTCGGCCGACAACGCCATCAACCCCATGCTCGTCGCGACCGGGGCGGACGACTGCCTGCTGTTCTGGGATGCCGACAGCGTCGGCGTGGGCGACATCCGGGGCCAGCGCCTCGGCACCGCCGGCGCGCCGGTGTGGGCGGGCGCGGGCCTGCACATGTTCCCGATCGGCGTGAGCGGCCTGTTCGGGGTGATGACCGATCAGGTCGGCGGCGCCTACCTCGTCACCAGTGTCACGAACGCCGCGACGCACGCGAATCCGCTCTGGGCGCAGCGCGTGCAGGGCAACGGCAGCCTGTTGTTCTCACCGAGCGGCGAGCGCGTCTCGTCCATCTCCTCGAACCAGGTTCAGGTTGCGCTCGCCCCGGACAACTCGGGGGGGCTGCTCCTGACGTGGTACGACGACGTGCGTGGGCTCGCTCCCAACCTGGACGTTTTCGCGCAACGCCTGTCGCCGTTCGGCGGCTCGGTGTGGTACGCGAGCGGCGTACCGGTCTGCCTCGCCCCGAACCAGGGCCCGGGACTGTGCATCGCTCAGAGCGGAGGGGGCGCCGTGATCGCCTGGAGCGACACGCGCAACTCGCCCTCCCCCGACATCTACGCCCAGGGCGTCGACGCGCTCGGCCGGCTCGGGAGCGGCGTGAGCGTGAGTCCGCCCGCGCCCCCCACGGCGACCGCGCTCGCGCGGCCGTCGCCCAATCCGGCGCCGCATGGGAGCACGAGCATCTCCTACACGCTCACCGGTCCCGAGCGCGTCGAATTGCGGGTCGTGGACCCGACCGGCCGCGTGGTCACCGTGCTCGAGGACGGGCCGCGAGGCGCGGGCACGCACGCCGTGACGTGGGACGGGCGGGCGCGCGGTCGCACGCTTCCGCCCGGGCTCTACCTCGTCCAGCTCCTCACCCCGTCGCGAAGCGAGATCCGCCGGCTGGTGGTGCTGTAGCGCCGGTCCGGCTCACGCGCGCTCGACGAGCGCCACGGCCAGCGCGGCGAGCCCCTCGCCGCGGCCCACGGCGCCCAGCGTCTCGTTCGTGGTGGCCTTGACGCTCACCTGGTCGGGCTCGATGCCGAGCGCGCCGGCGAGGTTCGCGCAGATCGCGAGGCGATGCGGCGCGAGCCGGGGAGCCTCGGCGACGAGCATGGCGTCGACGTTCGCGATCCGCGCGCCCCGCTCCGCGAGCATGCTCGCGATGCGCGCGAGCAGGTCGAGGCTCGACGCGTCCTTCCAGCGCGGGTCGCCGGGCGGGAAGTGCTCGCCCAGATCGCCCAGCCCGGCCGCGCCGAGGAGCGCGTCGCCGACCGCGTGGGAGAGCACGTCGGCGTCGGAGTGGCCCGCGAGGCCCCACGCGCTCTCGAAGCGGACGCCGCCCAGCACGAGCGGCCGGCCGACCTGGACCCGGTGCACGTCGTAGCCCAGCCCCACGCGCAGGCTCATGCGCCTCCCTCGAGCGTCGCCGCGGCGCTCGCCCGGTGCGCGAGCCACGCCTCGGCGAGCTCCAGGTCGGCGGCGGTCGTGATCTTGAAGTTGAGCGGGTCGCCGAGCGAGAGCCGCACCGGATGGCCCAGCCACTCGATCAGCGCCGCATCGTCCGTCGCGACCTCGGTCGCCTCGCGGTGGGCCCGCTCGAGCCAGTCGCGCCGGAAGACCTGCGGCGTCTGCGCGGCCCAGAGCCCCGCGCGCGACAGGGTGGCGGTGACGAGCCCGACCGTGCCCTGCTTCAACGTGTCCGCCTGCGGCACCGCGGCGATCGCGGCGCCGTGCTCGCGCGCCTCGGCCACGGCGCGCGCGATCACCTCGGGGCTCACGAGCGCGCGCGCGGAGTCGTGCACCGCCACGAGGTCGTACTCGGCGGGCAGCACGTGGAGCCCGCGGCCCACCGAGTGTTGCCGCTGCTCGCCGCCCTCGGAGTAGGCGACGACTTTTCGCATATCGCAGCCGCTGGCTGCGACGAGTTCACGCAAGGTTCGGACCGGGCCCACGAGCACGATGCCGTCGATCGCCGCGCAGCGCGTGAGCGCGTCGAGGCTCCACGTGAAGAGCGGCCGGCCGGCGAGCGGCGCCACGGCCTTGGGCACTTGGGCCCCCAACCGCTCGCCGCGGCCGGCGCAGAGGAGGATCGCGCCGGTGCTCATTCGGCCACCTCGGCGACGCGGCCGTTCGTCATGCGCACGAGCTCGTCCGCGGTGAGCGGGAAGAGCGAATTGGGATGCCCCGCCGCGGCCCACAGCTCGCCGAGCCCGAGGAGGTGCGCGTCCACGAACGTGGCGAGCGAGCGCGTGTGGCCGAGCGGCGGGATGCCGCCGATCGCGAAGCCCGTCGCGTCGCGGACGAAGCGCGGCGCCCCCATGGCGACCGGCTCGCCGACGAGTACTGCGAGCCGCGCCTCGCTCACGCGATGGGCGCCGCTCGCGACCACGAGCACCGGCACGCCGCTCGTCACGCCCTGGAAGACGAGTGACTTGACGATCTGCGCCGGCGTGCAGCCCACCACCTCGGCGGCCGCGGCCGCGGTGCGCACGGGAACCTCGAGCTCGCGCACCGTGTTCGCGAACCCGCGCGCCCGGAGCGCGTCCTGCACGCGCTGCGCGGCCTCGGGCA
>DATDEX010000009.1:0-5631 GCA_036522895.1 Candidatus Eiseniibacteriota bacterium
GGGGGGGCTGGCCGGGGGGCGGCGGGGGCGGCGTGGCGAATGAGAAGGAGCGGGTCATGGCCGGGGCGGGGCGGACGGCTAGCCTTGCCGCTTCTCCGCGCGCACCCACGCGTCCTTGAGCGTCACGGTGCGCAGGAAGACCGGAGCGCCGGGGCGTGAATCCGCCGGGTCGGCCACGAAGTAGCCCACGCGCTCGAACTGGAGCGGCTCGCCCGGGACCGCGTGGGCGAGCGAGCCCTCGAGCTTGCAGCCGCGACGGACCTCGAGCGAACGCGGGTTCAGGCCTGTGGTGAAGTCGGCACCCTCGGGCAGGTTTTCCGGATCCTCGAGCGTGAACAGCGTGTCGTAGAGCCGGACCTCGGCCTCGATCGCGTGGCGCGCGGACACCCAGTGCAGCGTGGCCTTCACCTTGCGGCCGTCCGGCGCGTTCCCGCTCCGGGTCGCGGGGTCGTAGCTCGCGCGCACCTCGGTGACCTCGCCGCTCGTCGGGTGCTTCGTCACCCCGGTGCAGCGGACGAGGTAGGCACCGCGTAGGCGCACCTCGACGCCGGGCGAGAGCCGGAAGAACTTGGGCGGCGGCACCTCGCGGAAGTCGTCGCGCTCGATCCACAGCTCACGCGAGAACGGCACCCGGCGCGAGCCGGCCGCCGGGTCCTCCGGGTTGTTCCCGAGCTCGAACTCCTCGACCTGCTCCGCGGGATAGTTCTCGATCACCACCTTGACGGGATCCAGCACCGCCATGCGGCGGAGTGCCCGCCGGTTCAAATCCTCGCGGACACAGTGCTCGAGCAGTGCCAGCTCGACCCGGTTCTCCCGCCGCGCCACGCCGATCCGCTCGGCCAGGTCGCGCAGCGCCGCGGCCGGGTAGCCGCGCCGGCGCATGCCGCTGATCGTGGGCATGCGCGGGTCGTCCCAGCCCGAGACGTGGCGCTCCTGCACGAGCCGCAGCAGCTTCCGCTTGCTCATCACCGTGTGGGTCAGGTTCAGGCGCGCGAACTCGTACTGGTGCGGCAGCGGGCGCGGCAGATCGAGCGCCTCGAGGAGCCAGTCGTAGAGCGCGCGGTGCGGCACGAACTCCAGCGTGCAGAGACTGTGGGTGATGCCCTCGATGTAGTCGGAGAGCCCGTGCGCGAAATCGTACAGCGGATAGATGCACCAGCGATCGCCGGTGTTGTGGTGCTGGGCATGCCGGATGCGGTAGAGCACGGGATCCCTGAGCCACACGTTGGGTGACGACATGTCGATGCGCGCACGCAGCGTCCGCGCCCCGTCGGAAAACTCGCCCGCGCGCATACGGGAGAAGAGGTCGAGGTTTTCCGCCACGCCGCGGCCCCGCCAGTGGCTGTCCTCGCCGCGCTCGCCCGGCGCGCCGCGCATGCGATCGACCTCCTCCGCGGTGTGGTCGCACACGAACGCCTTGCCGGCTTCGATGAGCCGCACGGCGAGCGCGTGGAGGGCGTCGAAGTAGTCCGAAGCTCGAAACGCCTCGAGCGGCTCGGCGCCCGCTTCCGCGGCGCGCACGCCGGGGAGGTGGAAATCCCCGCCGCGCGGCTCCGCCGTGGCCCGCGCCGGCTTCAAGCCCAGGCAGTGATCGGCCCACCCGGCCACGAGCCAGCGGACGTCGGTCAGGATCGAGTCCTCGTACTCGAGCTCCTCCTTCGCCGGGTTCGTGTCGTCCATGCGCAGGTTGCACTGGCCGTCGAACTGGCGGGCGATCCCGAAGTTCAAGCAGATCGCCTTGGCGTGCCCGATGTGCAGGTAGCCGTTCGGCTCGGGCGGGAAGCGGGTCACGACGCGGCGCACGCGCCCGGCGGCGAGATCGGCTTTGACGATCTCGCGGATGAAATCCTCGCGCTCGGTGGCGGTCGGGGAGGTGGTCTCGTCCGGCATGGTGGGCGGCTCCGGCATGGTGGGCGGCTCGAACTGGCGGCGGGATCGGCGGGGGACGCCCGGGGGCGCCGGGCCACGGCCCGTGTGAGCCCGCGAACTAACGCCATCGCCAGCGTTCTGTCCAGCGGCGGGCGGGCATCCGGGCGGCGTTCGTTCGCCGGTTCGGCGGCCCGGGCGGAATCGGGGGGCGACCCACGATCCGCCCGGGCGACGCTGTGCTACGGTCGCGAGCGCCGTTCACCGGAGCTCGTGACGCCCCGGCCCCGCCGGGGAAAACTCTCGCAGCGGAGAAGCCATGCGCACGCCGACCGTCGCCCCGGCTCTTGTCGGACTCCTCGCCCCGGTGTTCCGCGGAGTGCTCCTCGCCGTCCTCGCATGGGGCGCGGTCGCTCACGCCGAGACCCGGTTCACGCTGGACCTCGCCCGCAAGGTCGTCGGGATCGGCAGCCCGCGCGTCTCGCCCGACGGCCGCTCGATCGCGTTCCTCGTCACCCGCCCGAACTTCGACCAGGATCGAAACGAGAGCGAGCTCTGGCTCGCGGACGCCGCGACGGGAAACCCGCACGCGCTCACGTTCGAGCGCCACACGGTGGGGGGACCGCAGTGGTCGCCGGATGGCGCCTCGATCGCGTTCCTGGCCCCCGACGATCAGGCGCAGGCGCAGGTCTGGCTCCTCTCGCTGCGCGGTGGCGAGGCGAAACGCCTCACCCACTCGCCGACCGGGGTCGAGCACTTCTCCTGGCGCCCGGATGGCGGCGCGATCGCCTACGCCGCCGCCGACACGCTGCCCGCGCGACAGGGGGAGGCGCGCCACCTCACGACGTTCCACGTCGGCGACCAGGACCTGTTCCTCCGGAAGGCGCTCACCCCCCAGCACATCTGGCTCCAGCCGCTCGAGGGCGAGCCGCGCCGGCTGACGAGCGGATCGTGGTCGCTCGAGTTCGAGCTCCCGCCGGGCAGCGCCCCCTCGCACCTCGCCTGGTCGCCCGACGGGAAGGAGATCGCGTTCGCGCGCGTGCCGGCACCGGAGAGCGGGCGGCTCGACTCGGTGAGCGTCGCGGTGGTCGACGTGGCGAGCGGGGCGATCCGCTCCCTCACGGGCGCGACGCGCTTTCAGAACAACCCGGTCTGGTCCCCGGACGGCAAGAGCATCGCCTACTGGTACCCGCGCGACGGCCGCGGCGACATCAACTGGGAGAACGAGCTCTACCTGGCGCCCGCCGCCGGGGGAGAGGGCAGGAGCCTCACCCGCGCCCTCGATCGCATGGTCTTCAACGGCCAGTGGCTCGCCGACGGCAAGTCGCTGCTCGTGGCCGCGAACGACCGCACCGGCGTGGGGGTGTGGGTGCAGCCGGTGTCGGGGCCGGCACGCCGGCTGGAGCTCGGGGACCTGGTCGTGAACGGCGCGTTCGGCTACGAGGTGGACGCGGGCCGCACCGGGCGGATCGCGTTCGTCGCCACCACCGCCGACCGGCCCGCGGAGCTCTACGTGCTCGACTCGCCGCAGGCGAAGCCGCGCCGGCTCACCGAGTTGAACGCCTGGGCGAAGGACGTCCGATTCGGCCGCATGGAGCGCGTGACGTGGAAGACGCACGACGGCTTCGAGGCCGACGGGGTGGTGACCTACCCGCCGGACTTCGATCCCTCGCACCGCTACCCGCTCGTGCTCAACATCCATGGCGGCCCGACCTCGGCCTCGAAGACCTCGTTTTCCACGCTGCCCCAGCTCATGGCGGCCGAGGGCTGGGTGGTGTTCATGCCGAACTACCGCGGCAGCGACAACTTGGGGAACGCCTACCTGGCCGCGATCCAGGGGGACTGGGGCCCGGGACCCGGCCGCGACGTCATGGCGGGGGTGAAGGCGCTCCGCGACCGGCCCTGGATCGACGGCAAGCGGACCGCGGTCACCGGTTGGTCCTACGGCGGCTACATGACCTCGTGGCTGCTCGGGAACTTCCCCGACGAGTGGACCGCGGGCATGGCGGGAGCGCCGGTGACGAGCTGGGAGGACCAGTACAACCTTTCCGACGGGAACGTCTCCACCCGCTACGTGCTCGGGGGCTCGCCCTGGACCGGGGAGCGGCAGCGGATCGCCCGCGAGCAGTCGCCGATCACCTACGCCACGAAGATCAAGGCGCCCACGCTGGTGATGGCGAACATCGAAGACTTCCGGGTCCCGCCGTCGCAGGCCATGGCGCTCTACCACGCCATGAAGGACAACGGCGTCGAGACCGAGTTCGTCGCGTTCCAGGGGCGGACACACGCCTCCTCGGACCCGGTGAACAGCCGCGAGCGCGCCCGACTCTGGCTCGACTGGGTGAAGCGGCATTTCGACAACGCCCCCCGGGTGCCCTAGCCCGGGGTCGTCCCGGCCGGGCGCCGGCGGCGGGGTTCCCCGCCCCGCGACCTCCACGGCGAACCCCCGATGCTCGTCGGGTGTTCCCTCTACGCCGGGGGGTCAGAGAGTTGTCATTACGCGTGTTAACCGAAACGACCATGGAACCGCGCGCCGCGGAGCGTCATCCTCAGGCGGTCGCGTCGGCTGGGATGGCGCGTCCGGGGCCGCAGGGAGCGCGGGGGGGGCTTTGACGTGTATCAGGTGCCACCCCGACCCCACCTGTCTCATCGAGCGAAACATCGTGCAGGTACCACTTCTCGGCGGCGCGCCAGAGACAGCCCCCTGCCCAAGGGTGACGAAAGGACCGAGCCCATGAAGCCCTTCCCGAATGCCCGCATCAAGTGGCCGTACGCGACGCACCTCGTGAATCCCGCACGGGTCAAGGGCCTGCTTCCCATGGTGGACGGGCATGACCCGGGCGCGCTGGTGCTCGCCCGGGTGATCACGCTCGGCAAGCACCGGGATCTCGAGGCGCACGACGGCCGCAGGATCACGCTCTATGTGGGCGACGTGTTCATCGGCGTGCTCGGGGACCGCTACGCCACCGACCAATTCGAGGGCGTCGGGCGCGTGCAGGGCCCGCTCGGCCACATCATCGGGATCGGCGGCGTGCTGGGCGAGGTCGTGAGCATGAACAACAAGATGGTGGCTCCGACCGTCATCGAGTACCTGGGACGCCTGGCCGATGGCGAGGGTCAGCCGCTCTGCATGTCCCAGTTCCAGTCGCTGCCGGCGCAGCCGCTCACCCAGCGCGGCGCCACGACGATCCTCTCGCTCGGCGCGTCCATGAACGCGGGCAAGACGACGACCGCGGCGCAGATGATCCGCAGCCTCACCGTGGCCGGCCATCGCGTCGCCGCGGGCAAGCTCACCGGCACGGCCTGCCTCAAGGATCCCAACATCCTCTACGACGCCGGCGCCGTCGCCGTGCTCGACTTCACGGCCGCCGGCTGGCCGTCGACCGCGAACCTGTCCATGGAGCAGTTGCTGTCGATCGCCGGCCGGATCCGCGCCGCGCTCCAGGCGCACGATCCCGAGTTCGTGATCCTCGAGATCGCGGACGGCATCCTGCAGCGCGAGACCGCCATGCTGCTCGCGAACGATTCGTTCCGCGCGTCCGTGGACGGCGTGACGTTCGCCGGGCCGGACGCGCTGTCGTGCGACGCCGGCGTGCGCCGGCTGCGCGAGCTCGGCTACTCGCTGCTCGCCACCGCGGGCATCGTCGCGAACGGCCCGCTCGGAATCGCCGAGGTCGAGTCCGCCTGCGGCGTGCGCTGCCTGCCGGGGGAGACGATCCTCGCGGGCGGCATGGTGTCCCTGCTCCGCACGCTGCGGGGGCGGAC
>DATDEX010000010.1:0-10005 GCA_036522895.1 Candidatus Eiseniibacteriota bacterium
GGGCGAGTCCGGCCAGCGTTCCAGGAGCACGCGCGCCTGCGCGTAGCCTCCGGCGTCGTCCCCGCTCCGCGCGAGCGCCTCGCCCAGGCGCCAGCGCACCTCGGGCCCGTCCGCCCCGAGCGCGATGACGCGCTCGAGCGCCGCTCGGGCGTCGAGCCAGCGGCGGGCGTCGAGGTAGTCCGTCGCGAGCGAATCGAGCGCCGCGCTGCCGCGGCCCAGGTCGGCGAGCCGGCCGTCGTTCTCGAACCGGAAGACGCGCGCCCGCTCCCATGTCGGGGGCACGCCATCGCCCATCCCGAGCACGGTCACGCCGGGCAGGAAGAGCGCGAGCGCGCGGCCACCGCGGAGCGCGCTCACGAGCGGGACGTAGGCGTGTGCCCCGAAGCCCGCGCCCGCGGGTGCCACGACGTCCCGGGTGGCGTTGACCGAGCGCTCCGGCCAGGGCGAGACGAACACGATCGTGTCGCCGGCGGCGACGCGGGCGCGGCGGAGATCGGCGAGCGTGTGGCGCAGGAGCGCGCTCTCGCGCGCCACACGATCCACGACGATCTCGCCCACCGCGCGCGTCTGGCGCGCACGAACTTGCAGAGCCTCGTTCGCCACGTACGCCCCGAGGACCAGCCCCAGCAGCGCGGGGCCGGCGCTCCGGAGCCGGGCGGCGAGCCGCGCGAGGACCGCGCCCGCTACGAGCCCGACGCCCGCGAGCGGCGCGACGAGATAGTAGAGATACGCATGCGCGGCGAGCGGCACGACCGGCGCGAGGAGCAGCGCGAACCACGCGAGCCCCGCCGCGGCCGCACGAGGCGGTCGCGCGCGTTCGTACCATGCGGCCCACGCCCAGGCGGCGAACACGGCGAGCCCCCAGGGCAGGAGCGAGGGATCGGCGACCGCGTTCCGATCGCGCAGCGGGTCCCCGAGCCGCACGAGCCACGCCCCGTAGGTGCAGAGCGACGTGAGCCAGGCCCCGGGCGAGCCGGCGAGCGCGTAGGCCTCGCCCGCCACGTTCGGGGCGGCGACCCACGCCACCACCACCCCGGCCCCCGCGAGCCCGCCGAGCCAGCCGATCTCGCGAAGCGCGCCGCGTCCCGTCCCGCCTGCCGTTCCGCGTTCAAGGCCACGCGCGGGCAGCAGCCGATCGAATGCGAGCACCGCGAGCGGCAGGAGCAGCACCGACTCCTTGGAGAGCACCGCTCCCATCGCGCAGCCCCCCGCGAGCCACGCCAGCGCGGGGCGCGTGCGGAGCCGGCATTCGAGGTGGAGTACCAGGGCCCCGAGCGCGAACGCCGTGGACATGACCTCGCCGAGCCCGGACGCCCAGTGCGTGCTCGTGTAGGCGACCGACGAGGCCGCCACGAGCACGCCCGCGGCGATCGCGGCGCGCCGGCCGAGCCCGGCGAGCAGCGCGATGCGCGCGACGAGCAACGCCGAAGCGGCATGCAGGAGCCAGGCGAGCAGCAGATGCGGGAACGGTCGCACCCCGAACCACGCGGTGAAGAGCTCCCAGCGAAGCGCACCGGGCAGCGGTCGCGACCAATTCCACGGCGTGGGATCCAGCCCGCGGGCACGCGAGAGGAAGTCGATGTCGTCCGCCGCGAAGAAGCCACCGAGCGCGCTCCCGTGCACGATCGCCGCGGCCACGAGCGGCGCCACGACGACGAGCCACGCCGGCGGATCCGCGGCGGGGGTCGGGGCCTGCCGAGCGGTGCGGGCCGGGCGTACCCCCCGGAGGTGGGGCGGGCGGGGTCGGGACAATGCGAATCTCGCGGGTCGGGCCGGGGGTTGCGCGGGGACGCCGCGCGCGGGCTACATCCGAAACACGCCGAACTTCATCTCCGGGATCGGGGCGTTCAGGCTCGCGGCCAGCGACAGCGCCAGCACGTTGCGCGTTTCCGCGGGATCGATGACGCCGTCGTCCCAGAGCCGCGCGGTCGAGTAATAGGGACTCCCCTCCATCTCGTACTTGTCGAGGATCGGCTGCTTGAACGCCTGCACCTCGGCGTCGCTCATCTTCTTCCCCGCCGACTCGAGCACCGTCTGGCGGACCTGCGCCAGCACGCTCGCCGCCTGCTCGCCGCCCATGACGCTGATCCGGCTGTTGGGCCACATGTAGAGGAACCGCGGCTGGTAGGCGCGCCCGCACATGCCGTAGTTGCCGGCCCCGAAGCTGCCGCCGATCACCACGGTGAGCTTGGGCACCGGCGCATTGGCCACCGCGTGCACGAGTTTGGCGCCGTCCTTGGCGATGCCCCCGTGCTCGTACTGGCGGCCGACCATGAAGCCGGTGATGTTCTGCAGGAACAGCAACGGCACCCCACGCTGCGCGGCCAGCTCGATGAAGTGCGTGCCCTTGAGCGCCGACTCGCTGAACAGGATGCCCTGGTTGGCGAGAATCGCGACCGGCATGCCCATCAGGTGCGCGAACCCGCACACGAGCGTGGTGCCGTAGCGCGCCTTGAACTCGTGGAAGCGCGAGCCGTCCACGAGCCGCGCGAGCACCTCCTTCACGTCGTAGGGCGTCCGCGTGTCGCGCGGCAGCACGCCGTAGAGCTCGCCGGGGTCGTAGGCCGGGGGCTCCGGCGGGCGCATCACGACCGAGGCGCCACGCGCCTGCCCCAAATGCGCCACGATCTCGCGCGCCATCTCGAGCGCATCGGCATCGTCGTCCGCGAGGTGATCGGCGACGCCGGAGATGCGCGTGTGCACGTTGCCGCCGCCCAGCTCCTCGGCGGTCACCTCCTCCCCCGTGGCCGCCTTCACGAGCGGCGGACCGGCGAGGAAGATCGTGCCCTGGTTCTTCACGATCACGGTCTCGTCGCTCATCGCCGGCACGTACGCCCCGCCCGCCGTGCACGAGCCCATCACGACGGCCACCTGGGGGAGGCCGAGTGCCGAGGCGCGTGCCTGGTTGTAGAAGATGCGCCCGAAGTGGTCGCGGTCGGGGAACACCTCGGCCTGGAGCGGCAGGAACGCGCCGCCCGAGTCCACGAGGTAGACGCACGGCAGCCGGTTCTCGAGCGCGATCTCCTGCGCGCGCAGGTGCTTCTTCACGGTCATCGGGAGGTACGAGCCGCCCTTCACCGTGGCGTCGTTCGCCACCACCATGACGTGGCGGCCGTGCACGGTGCCGATGCCGGTCACGAGCCCCGCGCTCGGCGCCCCGCCCTCGTACATGCCGTTCGCGGCGAGCGGCGAGAGCTCGAGGAACGCCGTGCTCGGATCGAGGAGCTTCTCCACCCGTTCGCGCACGAAAAGCTTGCCGCGCGCGGTGTGGCGCTGCACCTGCTCGGCGCCACCGCCCTGCTGGACCAGGCTCAGGCGGTGGCGGAGGTCCGCGGCCAGGACCCGGTGATGTTCGGCGTTCGCGCGGAATTCGGCGCTGTCCGGATCGAGGTGCGACTCCAGGCGTTCCATGTCGGGTGTCCGTCCCTCCGGTGCGGCGGGTCTCGACCTCGCGGGGCGCTGCGAGCCGGGCAGTTATAGCAGCCCGCGGGCATCGGGCGCACGTCGCGCCGGTCGCCCGGTTCCGTGCGTTCGCAAGCCGCGCAAGCGGCCGGCGACCGGCATTCCGACCGCGCGCGGAGGCGAAGGCTCCGCAGGGGAGCACGGGGCTGCCATCGCGGCGTCCGAATCGCATATCAAACCCGGGCGTGAAGTTGTTATCGTGGCCGGTGCGCGTGACACCAGCCCCGCTCCGCATGGACGGGCGCGGGCACCAGCGGAAGCCGGCTGCCCGGGCGCTGACCACGCCAGCGCCCGGCGCCCATTCGGGGTCTAGAGCCGGCCGGACACCCACGGGCCAGGACGATGCCGCGATCACGTTCGGAGACTCGCAGAGCGGCCCGACCTCGCGCGCACGGCCGGCCGGGTAATTCCGGCCTGGCGGCGAACGCGCAACTCCCCGCGCCCGCCTGGGACCACCCCGCAGCGCGCCTCGCGGTCGCGGTCGCGTTCGCGTGCATCCTCGTGTCGGTGAGCTTCCGGCTCTACGAATACGACTTCTGGCAGCACCTGACGCTGGGCAAGGCCATCTGGCAGCTGAAGGCCGTGCCGCGCGTGGAGCTCTGGACCTGGCCGGACTACGGCAGCGCGCGCATCTCTCCGTCCTGGGGCTTCAGCTTTCTCCTCTGGCCGTTCTGGGCGCTCGGCGGGGACATCGGGCTCGCCACGTGGCGCTGGCTCACGACACTGGCGGTGTTCGGCCTGCTGTGGAAGACCGCCCGGGCGATGGGGGTCCGCCAGCTGCCGACGCTGGTCGTGCTGGTGGTGTGCGGGCTCATCTACCGCCAACGCTCGCAGATCCGCCCCGAGACGCTGGCCGCGGTGCTGCTCGCGGCCGAGCTGTGGCTGCTCGAGACACGGACCCGGCCGAGGTCGGTGCGCGACGCGGGCCTCGTGCTCGTGGCCTGGGTCTGGGTGAACGTCCACATCTCGTTCGTACTCGGCTGGCTCGTGCTGGCGATTCGCGCGCTCGCCGGCCCCCGGCCCGGAACGGGGTCCGAGCGGCCTTCTGCCGCTGGGCTGGGGCCTGTTTTACTGCTCGCGGTCGCGGTCTCGTTCGTGAACCCCTTCGGCTGGCGCGCGGTCTGGCGCCCGTTCGAGTTCGCGTTCTCGTGGCGGCACGATCCACTCATCTCGAGCATCTCCGAGCTCGCCCCGCTCGACTGGAGCGCGAACCTCTCCAACGGACTGCCGCTGGTGATGCTCGGCTGGCCGGCACTCGTGCTCTGGCGCTGGATCCGTCGCGGGCTCGATGCGGTCGAGTTCGCGAGCTGCGCGCTGTTCACCGCGCTGGCGCTCTCGGGCAATCGCTTCGTCGCGACGTACGCCGTCGTGGCCACGCCGTGGCTGGCGCGCGACTTCGACGACTGGCTTGGCACCCGGCGGGCCCGGCGAGGGTCGGAACGCCCCTGGCTCGTGGGGCTGCTCACCTCGGCGACGTGCGTGGCCATGTGCCTTTACGAGTGGACGCACTTCGAAAACCCGATCGGGCTCCATCCGGACGCGCGCCACTACCCGGTCGCGGCCTGCGACTTCATCGCCGCGAACGACGTCCGCGGCCGCGGGATCAACGACTTCTACCTGGGCGGCTACATGCTGTGGCGATTCTGGCCCGACCGCTCCCGGTTGCCGTTCGCGGACATCCATCCGGAGGACATGCCCGCCGCCACGCGCCTCGCCTACCTCTCGGCGCTCCACTCCGAGCGCGGGTGGCAGCAGCTGGACGGCTCATACCACTTCGATTACGCGCTCTTGAGCCGGAGCCACGTCGGTTCGGGCGGGCTCCTGGACGTGCTGGATCGGCGAGCCGAGTGGGCGCTGGTGTTCGTGGACGACGTGGCGGCGCTGTACGTCCGCAGGGACGGCGCCGCGGCCCGGGTGGCGGCGACGAAGGCGTATCGCGACCTCCCCGGCGGCGAGACGAAGCTCATCGAGCTGGTCATGGGCTGCGCGAAGGACCCCGCGCTGGCGCGCGAGACGCGCGACGAGCTCGCGCGGCAGGCCCGGAGCTCGCCCTGGAGCCGGAGGTTCGCGGCGCTCGCGCGGACGCTCGAGCTGTCGGCTGCGGAGCGGGCTCCGAACCGCTGAACGGGGCCCGGCTCGCGATGCCGGGCGCAAGCGAGGAGCTCAGCCCTGCGTCACCGGCAGCCGGACTACCGCGGTGCAGCCCGGCCGCCGCCCGGACCTGGCGTCGCCGCCGCGATTCTCCAGCGCCAGCGTGCCGCCGTGCGCCTCGGCGATCTGGCGCGAGAGCGCGAGCCCGATCCCGGTGCCTTGCGGCTTCGTTGTGAAGAACGGCACGAACAGATTGGCCGTGTCGGCGAGCCCCGGGCCCTCGTCGTGGACGCGAAGCTCGAACGTGTCGTCGTCGACGCTCCACTCCATCCACACCCGGCCGCGCGTCTCGAGCGCGGCGTCGGCGGCATTGCGCACCAGGTTGATGAGCAACTGTTCCAGCTGGTCGCCGTCGGCCGCGAGCGTCACCGCCGGTCCGCCCGCCACCTCGACCGGCACGCGCGTCTCGAGCGCCGCCACCCGGCCGACCCAGGCCGCCGCCTCGAGCGGCGCGAGCACGGGCTTCGGCAGCCGTGCGAGCCGGGCGTAGGCGTGCATGAAGCGCGCGAGCGACTGCGCGCGCGTCTCGATGATGTTCAAGCCGGCCAGGAACTCCCCGGCGGGCACCGCGGGTACATGCGGTTCGCGGGCCGCGCCCGGTGGCGCCGGCGCGCGCTCGAGCAGCAAGCGGAGCGAGCCCGCGATGCTCTGGATCGGCGCGAGCGAGTTGTTGATCTCGTGCGAGAGGACGCGGATCAGGCGCAGCCACGCCTCGCGTTCCTCCTCGCGCAACGCCCGCGAGAGATCGGAGAGCAGCACCAGCTCGTGCGGGCGGCCGTCCTGGATGTAGCCGCCGCGGCGGAGCTCCCAGCGTCCCGCGGCGCCCGCGAGGCGCAACTCGGCGAGCCGCGGCGTCTCGCCGGTGAGCGTCGGCCCAAGCCCGAGCCAGGCGGCCTCGAGGCCGATCGTCCGCTCGGCGGGGCGGCCGAGCAGCCGTTCGCCTTCGCCGTTCACGAGCCGCAGCCTGTGCTCCGGGTCGAATCCGAACACCGCCACGTCCACGGAGTCCATGACCCGCTGGAGCAGAGCCGTGGCCGCGATCGCGCCGAGGCGCTGGCGGCGCACCGACTCGGTGAGCGCGTTCACCTCCCAGAGCGCGAGCCCGAGCGCGCCCTCGGGGTCGGCCCCGCGCGCGCGGATCGAGGTATCGCCCTCGCGGATGGCGGCCATCATGTTGGAGAGCGTCTGCATGGGCCGCACCGCGCGCTCGACCACGAGGCCCGCGCACGCGATCCATGCGAGCCAGAGGAAGATCAGGACCAGGACGCGAAGCGACGGATCGAGCGCCGATCGCCAGAGCAGCGCACTCAGAATCACGAGCGCGGGGAGCCCGCCGGCGAGCGACCAGAGCAGGAGCTGCGATTCCCAGCGCAGCGCGCGGCGGCGGCGCGGACCGGGCATTAGAGCCCGTGTCGCTCGAGGCGGCGGTAGAGCGCGCTCCGCGAGAGCCCGAGCGTCTTCGCCGCCTCGCTCACGTTGCCGCCGTGGCGGGCGAGCGCCTTCTGGATGAGGACGCGCTCGACCTCGTCCAGCGTCATCTGCTCGAGCGTGGCCCCGCCGCCCGCGGGCGAGCGGAGCCCCAGGTCGCCCGCCTCGAGCGTCGTTCCGCGTGCCATGAGGACGGCACGCTCCAGGACGTGGTCCAGCTCGCGCACGTTCCCGGGCCAGGGGTGCGCGAGCAGCGCGCGCAGCGCCTCGGGGTCGAATGTCTCGACCGGCTTCCGGTAGCGCTGGGAGTGGCGTTTCAGAAAATGCGCGGCGAGCGCCGGGATGTCCTCGCGGCGCTCGCGGAGCGCGGGCAGATGGACCTCGACGGTGTTGATCCGAAACAGCAGGTCTTCCCGAAAACGTCCCACGGCGACTTCCGCATGCAAGTCCGTGTTCGTCGCGGACACGAGCCGCACGCTCACCGCGCGCGTGCGCGAGCTGCCGACGCGCTCGAACTCGCCCGTCTGCAGCACGCGCAGGAGCCGTGCCTGCTGGGCGAGCGGCACGTTCGCGATCTCGTCCAGGAAGAGCGTGCCGCCGTCGGCCAGCTCGAATCGCCCGACGCGGTCGCTGTTCGCGCCGGTGAACGCGCCCTTCACGTGCCCGAAGAGCTCGCTCTCGAACACCCCTTCGGCAAGCCCGCCCACGTTGACGGTGACGAGCGCCCGGCCCGAGCGCGGAGAGCTCGCGTGCACGATGCGCGCGACCAGCTCCTTGCCGGTGCCGTGCTCGCCGGTCACGAGCACGTTCGCGTCGCTGGGACCGACGCGCGCGAGGAGATCGAGCACCGGCCGCATGACGGGCGAGCCCGCGATCATCTCCGGCATGCCCTCGCGCCGGAGCAGCCGGTTCTCGTGCTCGAGCCGCTGCCCCACCCGGAGCGCCCGCCCGAGCTCGACCTGCGTCCGCAGCGTCTGCAAGAGCCGCGCGTTGTCCCACGGCTTCTGCACGTAGTCGCGCGCCCCGCGCCGCACCGCGGCGACCGCGCCGTCGACGCTGCCCCACGCGGTCATCACCACCACCGGCAGCGTGGCGTCGAGTGCGCGCAGGCGCTCGATGAGCTCGAGCCCCTCCCGCCCGCTCGTGGTGTCGCGAGCGTAGTTCAGGTCGAGAAGCGCGGCATCGAAGTCGCGCGCCTCGAGCGCCGCGAGCGCCTGCGCCGGCGAGGTGGCCGTCTCGACCTCGAACCCCTCCGCCTTGACCAGCAGCTTGAGCGCCGCGAGCACGTCGGGGTCGTCGTCGGCCACGAGCACGCGGGGAACGCGCTCGTTGGTACCGCTCACGGCTTGACCGCCTCGGCCCAGCTGACGCTGTACCAGAACGCCGCGTCCCGGCGCTGGCCCCACGCCCGCAGCGCCGCCCGCGCGTCGTCGAACGCGGTCGCCGAGATGGCGCCCGTCGCGAGGATCGCGTCGCGCGCGCCGGCGAAGACGGCGTCGAGGTTGGCGACGTAGGCCGGAAACGAGGTCTCGCCCGCGCAGGCGCCGAACGGCAGGAGCTTGATGCGCCGCGGCTCGAGTCCCGCCTCCGCGAGCAGCTCCACCAGCCGCCGTCCGACGTGCGGATCGTTGCCGAGCCGGTCGTAGGTGCGAATGTACGCACGCCACACCGCGGAAACACCGGGCGGCTCGGGCCAGAGCCGGAGCACCTCGTGGTCGTCGTCCTCGAGCACGACCCGCCCGCCGGCGCGCACGGCGCGCGCCATCGCGTTCACCACTTCCTGCGGCCCCGGCACGTGCTCGAGCAGGAAGCGCGCGTGCGCGAGGTCGAAGCTCCCCCACTCGGCGCGAGCGAGCGGCAGCGAGAGCGCGTCGCCGGCGCGGAAGTCGACGAGCGGTTCCTCGCCGGCATCGGCGGCGAGCGCCACGGCGCGCGCGATCTGCTCCGGGCTCCGCTCCACCGCCACCACGCGCTCGCCGGTGACGCGGGCGAGGGCCCGCGCGAACTGTCCGAGCCCGCTCCCCACGTCGAGCGCGCGCTCGCCTGGCCTCGCGGCGAGCGCTTCGAGCGACGCGTGATTGACGAGCGCGTTCAGGTCCGCGAGGCGGCGCTGCTCCTCGGGGTGCGTGCCGTGCACGTAGCGCGAGGTGGGGGTCATTGGGACATCCTACGGGATGCGGCGGTGGCCGTGGGAGCCGCCGGGGTCGCGGCTCGGAATGCGGTTGGCGGCGTGGTCCGGGCGCTCGAATTCGCTGCGAGGGGCGCCGGCCTGAATTGCCTAGTGGTCAGCGGCAGAGTTCGTGGGGGTGCGCGGGAAAAGGCCGCGCTGGGTGACGGGCGGAAGAAAATCAATTGACAGCGTCGCGGGGCTTTCTTATCGCGACCCGCGGCCCGCTCGGTAACTCGGCTTGAGCCTGCACAGGATGGGCTGGGATAACGCTGCGCCGCCGCGATTCAGAAAGTTCTCGAAGTGATGCTCGTCGCGCGCCTGCCGCGAACGCACGGAGGCCGCGAACGCCCGTGATAGAAACAATGCTGCCCCCGCGACTGTCCCTAGCCGCGGAGATGTTTCATGAACTCGTACTCGCTATCGAATGTCTCGAACGAAGCCCTCCTTCGCGACCTCGCCACCAGCGTCAAGCAAGACCGCGCCACGACCGCCACGATGCTGGCCCAGATCGCCGAGGTGGATGAGCGGCAGCTCTACCGGCCGGCTGCTTACGAGTCGATGTACTTGTACTGCTTGCATGAGCTACACATGTCGGAAGACGTGGCCTACATGCGGATCCGGGCGGCACGGGCGGCAAGGAAGTTCCCGGGCCTCTTTGCGGCCGTGGCCGACGGGAGGCTCCACCTGACCGCCGTGCTCCAGCTGGCGCCGCACCTGACCGCGGGGACGGCCGACGCGCTCATCGCCGAGGCCTCGCACATGACCAAGGCCAAGATCGATCTCCTGCTCGCGGG
>DATDEX010000011.1:0-3074 GCA_036522895.1 Candidatus Eiseniibacteriota bacterium
CTCGCGCTCGCGACGGCCAGCCTCGCCGCCCCCGCGCCGGCTGCCGACACTCCGCCGGGGATCGCGGCCGCGACCGATGCCGATACCGCGCGCACGATCGACTACCTGTGGGTGCTGCGCACGTCGCTCATCCATGCGGAGGACATCCCGCGCATCGTCGAGCGCGCCAGGGCCATGCACGTGCGCGGCCTGCTCGTGCAGGTGGTGGGGCGCGGCGACGCCTGGTATCGCTCCGACCTGCTGCCGCCCCCCGAGCCGCTCCGGGGCGACGGCCGCGATCCGCTCGGGGAGCTCCTGCCGCTCGCGCACGCGGCCGGGCTCGAGGTGCACGCGTGGGTCAACTGCTGCCTCGTGTGGTCCGGCCCGCATCGCCCGCGCGACCCGCGCCACGTCATCAACGCGCACCCGGAGTGGGTGGCCCGGATGGCCGACGGCCGCCCGATGACGCGGCTCACGCCGCGGCAGCGCGGCCGGCTACACGTGGAGGGCGTGTTCCTCTCGCCCGCGCACCCCGGCGTGCGCCATTGGCTCGCGGGGATCGTGCAGGAGCTCGTGAGGCGCTACCCCGTGGACGGCGTGCAGCTCGACTACATCCGCCAGCCCGGCATCCCGATCGGCTACGACCCGACCTCGCGCGCCCGCTTCGCGCTCGAATCGGGCGTCGATCCGCTCCGGTTCAACCGGCGGCCGTGGTCCGAGCGCACGCGACTGGAATCGCAGTGGGCCAGCTTCCAGGAGGATCAGGTCACCGCCATCGTGCGCGAGGTGCGGGATTCGCTCAACGCGACCCGGCCCGGCCTGCCGCTCAGCGCGGCCGTGCTCGCCGACACCACCGTGGCGTGGACGCGCAACCGCCAGGCGTGGAGCCTGTGGGTGCGCGAGGGGCTCCTCGACCGCGCGTTCCTCATGTGTTACGCGCCGATGCTCGAGACGGTGCTCACCCAGCTCAACGAGGTGAGCGCCCAGATCGGCGTGGACCGGCTCGTGCCGGGGATCGCGATGTACAACGCGCCGCTCGCCACCGCCGCCACGAAGATCAAGGCCGCGCGCGCGCTGGGCTTTCCCACGATCGCGCTCTATTCCTACGATTCGCTCTACGAACGCCCGGGCCTGTGGGAGCGCCTCCGCGCCTTCCTGACCGCGCACGATCCCTCGGAGGTCCACCCTTGAGCCCCATGACCGGAAAACGAACAGCCACGCGCGAAGAGATGCGCAACATCGCCATCATCGCCCACGTCGACCACGGCAAAACGACGCTCGTCGACGCGATGCTGTGGCAGAGCGGCGTCTTCCGCGAGAACCAGGAGGTCGCCGAGCGCGTCATGGACTCGAACGACCTCGAGCGCGAGAAGGGCATCACGATCCTCGCCAAGAACACGTCGGTCCGGTTCGGCGACGTCAAGATCAACGTCGTCGACACGCCCGGCCACGCCGATTTCGGCGGCGAGGTGGAGCGGACGCTCAAGATGGTCGACGGTGTGCTGCTGCTCGTGGACGCGAGCGAGGGGCCGCTGCCGCAGACGCGTTTCGTGCTGCGCAAGGCACTCGAGCTCGGGCTCAAGCCGATCGTCGTGATCAACAAGATCGACCGCAAGGACGCGAGGCCGAAAGAGGTGCTCGACGAGATTTACGACTTGTTCATCGATCTCGACGCGCACGAGGACCAGCTCGACTTCCCGGTGCTCTACACGATCGCGCGGGAGGGCCTGTGCCGGCTCACGCCGGACGGTGCGGACTTGAAGCTGAAGCCCCTGTTCGACGCGATCATCAAGACCATCCCGGCGCCGCGCTACGACCCGGAGATGCCGCTGCAGATGCTGATCCTGAACCTCGACTACTCCGACTACGTGGGCCGGCTCGCGATCGGGCGCGTCATCAACGGCTCGCTCAAGCCCCGCCAGGACGTGATGCTCGTGCGCCACGACGGGACCCAGGTGAGGTCGCGGGTCACGAACCTGTACGTGTTCGAGGGCCTGGAGCGCACCGAGGTGCAGGAGGCGGGCCCGGGCGAGATCGTGGCGCTCGCGGGCTTCTCCGAGGTGCACATCGGCGAGACGGTGACCGATCCGGAGGATCCGCGGCCGCTGCCGCCGGTGACGATCGACGAGCCCACCGTGACCATGGTGTTCTGCGTCAACGCGTCGCCGTTCGCCGGCACCGAGGGCAAGTACGTCACGTCCCGCAACCTCAAGGAACGTTTCACCCGCGAGCTGCTCACGAACGTCGGCATCAAGGTCGAGCAGGGGGACACGCCCGACACGTTCGAGATCGCCGGCCGCGGCGAGCTGCAGATGGCGATCCTGATCGAGATGATGCGCCGCGAGGGCTTCGAGCTGGCGGTCGGAAAACCGGAGGTCATCACCCGCATCCAGGACGGGGTGAAGCACGAGCCCATGGAACGGCTCGTCATCGACTGCCCGGAGGAGTTCGTCGGGATCGTGACGCAGAAGATCGGCACGCGAAAGGGCCGGATGACGAACATGGTGAACCACGGCACGGGCCGCGTCCGGCTCGAGTTCCGGATCCCGTCGCGCGGCCTGATCGGCTTCCGGAGCCAGTTCCTCACCGACACGCGCGGCACGGGCCTGCTGAACCACCTGTTCGACGGCTGGTCGCCGTGGCATGGCGACATCCCGCACCGGACCACGGGAGCGCTCGTGGCCGACCGCCAGGGCCTGGTGACGCCCTACGCGATCGAGCACGTCCAGGACCGCGGCGAGATCTTCGTCGAGCCGAACGACCGGGTGTACGAGGGGATGGTCGTGGGGGAGAACTCGCGCGAGCAGGACATGGACGTCAACATGGTGCGCGCGAAAAAGCTCACGAACATGCGCTCGCAGGGCGAGGATGCGGTCCGACTCGTGCCGACGAAGAAGATGTCGCTCGAGCAGGCGTTGGAGTGGATCCGCGAGGACGAGCTGCTGGAGATCACGCCGGCCTCGCTCCGGATCCGCAAGCGGGTGCTGCAGGCGAACATGCGCCCCCGCTACTGGCAGAAGCAGGAGGGCTGATCGGGGCGGGCCCGCCGCACCACCCCGCCGCCCCGCGGCCGCGCCGGGCGACGCGTGGCCGCG
>DATDEX010000012.1:0-6410 GCA_036522895.1 Candidatus Eiseniibacteriota bacterium
GTCGTCATGCTCGCCATGCTCGCCACGCACGCACGCGCCGCGCCGCGCGCGCCCGCCGACCCGGCACGCGAGGGCGACATCGTGCTGCGCGATTTCGCGTTCCGCTCCGGCGAACGACTGCCCGCGCTCCGGCTCCACTACCTGGCGCTCGGCCGGCCGCGGCGGGACGGCAGGGGCGAGGTGGCGAACGCCGTGCTCGTGCTCCACGGCACGGGCGGCAGCGGCCGGCAGTTCCTGAGCCCGCAGTTCGCGGGCGAGCTCTACGGCGTCGGCGCGCCGCTCGACACGACCCGCTACTGGATCGTGCTGCCGGACGGCATCGGACACGGTCGCTCGAGCAAGCCGAGCGACGGCCTCCACATGCGCTTCCCGGCCTACGACTACGACGACATGGTCGAGGCCGAGCGCCGCCTGCTCGCGGAGGGGCTCGGGGTGCGGCACCTGAGGCTCGTGATGGGCACGAGCATGGGCGGCATGCACACGTTCGTGTGGGGCACCGAGCACCCGGACATGATGGACGCGCTCATGCCGCTCGCCTGTCTCCCCGTTCCGATCGCGGGTCGGAACCGCGTCTGGCGGGCGATGGCGATGGACGCGATTCGGAGCGACCCTGACTGGCAGGGGGGCGAGTACGCCGCGGAGCCCACGCGGGCGCTGCGCACCGCGACCGACCTGCTGATCCTCGCGGGCGGCTCGCCGATCCCGATGCAGGCCACGCTCGCGACGCGCGATTCCGCCGACCGCTGGCTCGCGCGCGAGCTGTCCCGGCGCCTCCCGGGGCTCGACGCGAACGACCTCCTCTACCAGCTCGCCGCCTCGCGCGACTACGACCCCTCGGGCCGGCTCGGCGAGATCCGGGCGCCGCTCGTGCTCGTCAACTCGGCCGACGACTTCATCAACCCGCCCGAGCTCGGGATCGCGGAGCGGGAGATCGCGCACGTAAAGGGCGGGCGGTTCGTGCTGCTCCCGGCGAGCGAGCGGACCCACGGCCACGGCACCCACACCTGGGCCGCGCTCTGGAAGGAGCACCTGGCCGCGCTGCTGGCGGAGACGGCGCCGCGCTGAGCACCGGTCGAGAACTCCGCGCCCGCGGGCGGTTCTCGACCGGGGGGCCAGGCTAGCGCAGCGCCTTGCGCAGGAACTCCACCGTGCGCGGCCACGCCGCCTCGGCAGCCTTAGCGTTCGCGCCGTCGCGCGCATCCTGCTGGCGGAGGAAGCCGTGACCCGCGCCCGGGTAGACGTGCGGCTCGTAGGCGCGCCCGAGCGCGGCGAGCGCGGCGCGCGTGCCGTCGACCGTGGCGGTGATGCGCGCGTCGTCGCCCCCGTAGTGCGCGAGCACCGGGGCGCGCACCTCACGCAGCTCCGCGCTGTCGGGCGCCATGCCGTAGAAAACGACGGCCGCCGCGGGCGGCGGGCTCGCCGCCGCGCACGCGAAGCTCCGGCCGCCGCCCCAGCAGAAGCCGATCGTCGCGAGCTTGCCGTTCGCGGACGGCAACGTGGCCGCCCACGCCCGCACCGCGGCGATGCGGGCGGCCGATTCCCCTGGGGTCAGCTGGCGGACCAGGCTCACGACGTCGTCGCGGCTCGCCACCGAGTCGGTGCCGCCGCCGCCGGGACCCAGGCCGGAGATCAGGTCCGGCGCCACCGCGATGAAGCCCTCGGCCGCGAGCCGGTCCCCGACGGCGCGGATCCAGTCGCTCAATCCGAAAACCTCGTGGATCACGAGCACCACGCCGGCCTTGCTGCTCCGCTCCGGGTACACCACCCAGGTGCGCAGCGGCGCATGCCCGGCGTAGGGAATGTCGACGTATTCGCCGTGGCGCGGGGAGTGCTCGAGGGCGTCCTTCGCCTTCTCTTCAGAGGGTGGCAGGAGCGGCGCGGTCGGCCTGGCCGCACGGAGCGCCGGGACGGCGGCGGCGAGCAGGGTGAGGACGCAGAGGGTGAGCAGAGCGGGAGCGGGCGGGCGCGGGCGCATGGAACGATCCTCCGGTGGGCGGTGGGGAAGGCGACACTAGCGCCGGCGCTCCGCCGAGCGCGAGCCGGCCTGGCCCGGCAGGACTTCAGGTCCCGGCCGCTCGGCCGATACTTCCGGAGTTCGCGAGTCCTCGCTCCCTCGACCCACCCGAGACCGCCATGCGCCCGCCCTCGCCAGGATCCCGCCACGACCGCATCCGCGTCGCCGTCGTGCTCGACCACCTCGGCGCGGCTGGCTCGCCGCGTGCCGCGGTGGCACAGGCCACCTCCCTGGATCCCGCGGCATGGCAGGTCGAGATCGCGAGCCTCGAGCGCCCGGATCCAGGCGGGGAGGAGACGCGGTTGCCGGTCGAGATCCCCGTGCGGCGACCGGGGCTCGCGGGCTTCGCGGGCTGGCTCAAGGCGTTCGCTCCCGATCTCGTCCACTCGCATCACGTGCGCGCCACGCTCGCCTGCCGCGTCGCGTCGCCGCTCGCCGGCGATCCGCCGCTCGTCGCGACGTGTCACGAGCTCTCCGACTGGCGCGAGCGGCGGCATCGCCCGCTCCACCTGCTCACGCGCGTCGCGCTCCATCACTGCGCGGTGGTGCTGGCGGCGAGCCACGCGGTGCGCTCGGCGATCGCCGCGGAGGACCCGCGGCTCGGCGCGCGCACCCGCGTGCTCTACAACGGCACCGACCTCTCCGCGTTCGCGGCGGTGCGCGGCATGCGGGCGGCTGCGCGCGAGGTCCTGGGCTACCGGCCCGGGACGTTCGTGCTCGGCGCGGTCGCACGGCTCGATCCGCGAAAGGGGCTCGACCTCCTGCTCGAGGCCGCATCGCGGGCACTCCACCGGGTGCCGGGGCTCGAGTTGCTCGTCGTCGGCGACGGGCCCGAGCGCGCACGGCTCGAAGGACTCGCGCACGAGCGCGGCCTCCTCGCGCGCGTCCGGTTCGTGGGCGAGCAGCACGACGTGCGGCCGTACCTCGCCGCGTTCGATCTCTTCGCCGCGCCGGCGCGCAGCGAAGGCTCCGGGCTGGCGATCGTCGAGGCGCTGGCGGCCGGCGTGCCGGTGGCGGGCTCCCCGCTCGGCGGCATCCCGGAGCTGCTCGGAAACGGGACCGCGGGCTGGCTCGTGCCGCCGTCGCCGGAGGCGTGGGCCGAGGCGATCGTGCGGGCGGCCCGATCGCCGTACGAGCTCGAGCGCGTCGTCGGCGCCGGCCTCGCGCGCGCCGCCGAGCTCTCGATCGAGCGCACGCGCGCGCAACTCGTCGACCACTACCGGGGCGCGCTCCACGACCGCGGCGACGAGCACATGCCCGCCGCGGCCTGACCGCGGTCGGGCGCCGCCGCTCCGGAGCGTCCTCCGGGGCTGCACAAGAATCGCGCGGACAGGCTGGTTACAGGACGCCACTAGGGTCCCGCGCGGGCCACCCGGGCGCGCGCGACCGGATCCGAGGGCGACGCCGACGCGCTCGGCTGTCCGTCCCGATTCTGGAATACGGGATTCTCGCCCCCGCGGGGACAACCCCCGGCGCCGCGCGCGGTGCGGACTCGCCATGCCTGACGCGCGGCGTTCGTGCACGCGGCCCGGACCGGATCGCGCCCGGGCGCGCGCGGCGCGGCTCGAACCGCCAGCGGGGCGCCGGACATGACGCCATCCCGCCCGGGCAGCAGGCGGAACGCGCGTTCTGCGCTCCCTCTCGATCGCGGCGAATCGTTCGGGTGTGTCGCAGCACACACTTCAGCTCGATCGCGCGCCATATACTCGCCACGTCATTTCAGCAGCTCGGCTCCCGATTGCACGGCGCGCCGCATAATCTCGAAAGGGCTGGCACGCTCATTGCGGTCTCCTTCGGTACCAGGACTCACCTGGCCGCCGAGACACCGAAGCGGAGGGAGTCGAGTCATCCATGCAGGGACTGGCGGAGGCGCCGCCTCCCACGTCCCGCCCCCCCAGGGGATAGCCGATGTCCACGATCACCTGCTTCGCGGAGGGAGCCACCCGCCGCGTGAAATGCGCATGAGCGAGCGCCCCGGCGAATCCCGGCGGAAGCCGGAGGGGCGCACCGCGCCGCCCTCCGGCGCGATCGCTCCCCGTGCGGTCGTGGACGGCGTGGCGCGCTGGGCGAGCCAGCTCGAGGCCGCGCTCGATCCGCGCCGCGCCGCGGGCGACCTCCTCGGATTGCTCGTGGGCTCCGTGGACGCGACCCGCGGCTCGTTGATGCTCGTGAACACCCGCTCGGGCCGGCTCCATCTCGTGGCCGGGCTCTCGCTTCCCGAGGGGATACTCGGCCAGGACCTTCCGCCCGCCCCGCGCCGCATATCGGACTGGGTCATGCGGGAGAGGAAGGCGATGGTCATGAATGGCGAGGTGCGTGACGCGCGCTTCGAGGCGAGTGCGGCGCATGACCGCATCTCGAGCGCGATCTGCGTGCCCCTGCCGGGCGCGAACGGCGTCGCGGGGGTGTTGAACCTGGCGCGCACGGGGCTCGCGCCGGCATTCACGCCAGCGGAGCTCGCGGCCATCGAGGCCGTCACGCCCGCGGTCACCGCGATCCTCGAGCGCATCGTCGAGCTCGGGAACGCGCGCCCGCTGTGGCAGCAGCTCGCGCGGCGACCGGCGCCGCCCGCCTGGCCCGCGCCACGTGCGCGCGAAATCGCCTTCGCCCGGCTCGAGGGGCTCGCCCCCGGCCCGCTCGTGAGCGAGCACTACATGCACGCGGACGGGACGTTCGCCGTCCTGCTCGCCGAGCCGCTCGGGAGCGCGGCCCGCTCGCTGCGCGTGGGCGAGTGGCTGCGCGGGATGTTCCACGCGGCGGGTGCGCGCGTCACGGAGCCGGCGGCGTTCGCCTCCGAGCTCCACCAGCAGATGCTCGCGCACCAGCCGGGCGGGGGAGCCCGGGCCTGGCTCGGGGCGATCGGCCCGAGCGGGTCGCTCCGCTCGTGCGCGGCCGGCTTCCCGGCGCCGTTCTGCCTTCCGGGCGAGGGCGAGCCCGGCGAGCGGCTGAGCGAGGGCGGGCCTGCGCTCGGAGCCGTGACGGGGAGCCCGCCTTACGAGGAGGCGACGCTGCGCCTGCTCCCCGGGGACGCCGTCGTGGTCGTGAACGAGGGCGTGCTGCGCTCGCGCTCCGGGGCGGCGGTGCGCTTCGGGGAGGCGGGCGTGCTCGAGCAACTGCTCGACCACCGCCGCCGCCCGCTCGACGGCCTGGTCGAGGCGCTCGCCGCGGCGGCGCGCTCGCACGCGGGCCTCGGCGCCACGCCCGACGACGCGGTGGTGTTCGCGATTCGATTCAAGCGGGAGGATTGACAGGAAGAGGCTCCGAATCGCTCGAGTGGGCCTTTCCGGGGGCTGGGCCGCGCGTTACCATGGCCGGCCACTCGGGGAGGGCACGCTTGGAACGCTTCGCCGGTCGATACGCGCTGGTGCGCCCGCTGGGATCCGGCGGGATGGGCCAGGTGTGGCTGGCGCTCGACCGCACGACCGGTGGCGAGTGCGCGCTCAAGCGGCTCGAGCTGCGGTTGCCGCGCTCGGAGCGCGATTCGCTCCGGAGCGAGTTCGAGGTGCTCACGCGCGTGCGCCACCCGGCGGTCGTTGCGGTGCACGAGCTGGGATTCGCCCCGGACGGCACGCCGTTCTACACGATGGAGTACGTGCCCGGCCGGGCGGCGGACGCCGCGCTGGCCGACGCCGAGTGGCCGGCGCTCTACGACGTCGCCGCGCGCGTCACCGACGGTCTCGAGGCCCTGCACGCCGCCGGCATCGTGCACGGCGACGTCAAGCCATCGAACCTGCTCGTCCTGCCGGGGCCCTCGGCGGGCGCGATCGCCGGCGTCCGGCTCGTGGACTTCGGGCTCTCGGCGCTCCTCGATCGCGAAGGCCGCGGCCATCGCGGCACGATCGGATACGCGGCCCCCGAGGTCGCGCGCGGCACGCCGCTCTCGGTGACGTCGGACCTCTACGGGCTCGGCGCGACGCTGTTCGTGCTGGCGGTCCGCACGGCTCGCGCGGGGGCGCTCGCGCCTGCCATCGCGCTTCGCCCGCCCAAGGACGGCACCGCGGCGGCGCTCGCGCTCGAGGAGGCATCGGTTCCCACCGGGCTCGCGCAGCTCATCGTCCGCCTGCTCTCCACCGCGCCGGAGTCGCGACCGAAGGATGCGCGCGAGGTGCGGCTCGAGCTCGCGCGGCTCCACCCCGCCGCGCGCCGCACGCTCGACGAGCGGCTGCGCACCGACCTGCTCGTGGGCCGCGGTCGCGAGCTCGCGCGGCTCGAACGCTGGCTCGCGACCCCGCCGGGTGAAGCGGTCCTCGTGCTCCTCTCGGGCGAGCCCGGGGTGGGAAAGAGCACGCTGCTCCGCGAGCTGGCGGTGCGCGCCGCGCTCGCGGGGCGCACGGTCGTCTCGCTCGCGTGCGCACCGGGCGAGTCGCCGGGCGGGCTCGCGCGCACGCTGCTGCTC
>DATDEX010000013.1:0-2027 GCA_036522895.1 Candidatus Eiseniibacteriota bacterium
TGGCTCTCCACGCGGTCGCGGCGCTCGTCGCCCAGGCGAGGACCGGCGCAACCTGACCGCCCAGCCGGTACAAGTTGGGCCGATTCCCAAAGGAAAGCTGCCCACTCCTGCCGGCTCCCGCCGCGGAGGCGCGTTCGAAGATCGGATTTACAGGAGCGCGGTTTCGAGTCCAGAATCGATCGAGGAGTCGGCACAACGCCCGACTTCGCCCGCAGTTCGCCCTAGAGGAGGGGACCAAGAATGTGCACCCTGTGCGATCAAGGACTTCCGCAGAACCACGCGCGCTCCCAGCTCGGACGGCGCGATTTCCTGAAGGCATCAACCGCCGCCGCGGCAGCCGGCGCGGGATTGAGCCTCTTTAACGCGCCGGCGCGCGCGCGCGACGATGACGATCAGGGCGGGCCACCGCAGGACAGCGGCCAGCGGGGCCGGCGCTATGTGATCCGCGGCGGCATGGTCATGACGATGGACCCCACCATGCCCAACAAGGGTGAGTTCGTAAGCGCCGACGTGCTGGTCGAGGGCAAGAAGATCGTTGCCGTCGGGCCGAATCTCAAGGCCGGGGGCGCAGGAGAGATCGACGCCCGCGGCAAGATCGTCATGCCCGGCTTCGTCGACACGCACCATCACCAGTTCGAGACCGCGCTGCGCAGCTTCCTCTCCAACGGCGTCCTGATCAACGACCAGTCGGGCTCGGCGAGCGCGTTTCCGTCGTATTTCGAATTCATCCTGCTCACGCTCGCGCCCGTGTACCGTCCGCAGGACGTGTACATCAGCGAGCTCTTCGGGGGACTCTCGCAGCTCGACGACGGCGTGACGACGGTGCACGACGTCTCGCAGATCCACCACTCGCCGCAGCACTCCGACGCCGCCATCCAGGCGCTGTTCGACACCGGGCGCCGCGCCGCGTTCGGCTATTTCGAGAGCGCGGGTGGCGTCGCGGGCAACCAGTACCCATTCGACGCGCGCCGCATCAAGAAGCAATTTTTCTCGTCGAGCGACCAGCTGGTCCACATGATCATGGGCGGCGAGGTTTATCTCGGCCCTCAGAGCACCGATGACTCGTGGAAGATCGGGCGCGAGCTCGGCCTGCAGGTCGCCGCGCACATCCTTTCGCCTTTCGGCATCCGGCCGATCTTCGACGACCTGGCCCACGACAAGGGCGGGAACGGCACCATCGGGATCGGGGGCGACAACCTGTTCATCCACATGACCGGAATGTCGGACTTCGCCTGGAAGGTAGCCCACGACCGCGGCGCGCAGGTGTCGATCGCGTTCCCGATCGAGATGAACATGCGGCACGGCATGCCGCCCATCATCCGCCTGCAGGAGATGGGCATGGAGCCCTCGCTCAGCACCGACGTCGAGGTCACGATGACGGCGGACTTCTTCACCCAGATGCGCGTCGCGATGAACCTGCAGCGCATGATCGTGAACCAGCAGACCCTCGACAAGCCCAATGGGAACCAGAACCTCCCGGACCCGCGGAACTGGGAGCTGCCGCAAACCGCGGTGTTGTCGAACGACGTGCCGGGCTTCCCCTTCTGGCCGACGCCGCCCGCCGGCCTCCCGGCGCCGCTGACGACCCGCGACGTGCTGCGGTTCGCCACGATCAATGGCGCCAGGCACCTGCGGCTCGACGGCAAGACCGGCACCCTCACGCCGGGCAAGGAAGCCGACATCATCATTCTCGACGCCGAGGCGATCAACGTGGCGCCCATCAACAGCGTGCCGGGAGCGGTCGTCTCGCTGATGGATCGCACCAACGTCGAGACCGTGATCGTCGCGGGCAAGGTGCGCAAGTGGAAAGGGAAGCTCCTCGGCGTCGACATCCGCAGCCTGCGCCGGCAGCTCGAGAACTCGCGCGACGCTATTTTCGACGCGGCGAAGATCCCGGCCAATCTGCGGGGCCCATTCGGCGTGAACTGAGGGGTCCAGCGGCGGGAACCGCGGGCGCTCGGGCGCCCGCGGTATTCTTGACGGGTGGACAGGAGAACCGGTCTTCGGCTCGGCGCGCTCGTAGTCTT
>DATDEX010000014.1:0-3189 GCA_036522895.1 Candidatus Eiseniibacteriota bacterium
GCCCGCGCGGTGAGCGTGTCCATGCGCGCGGCGCGCGCGGCGTCCGCCGCCGTGCCGTCGAACGTCACCTGCGCGCCCACCGCGGGCGCCATCCCGGTGTCGAACGCCAGCAGGTAGGCCTCGACGTCGCGGCGCTGGGCGTCGCCCGTCGCTCCGGCCGCGAAGCTGAAGCCGGGGAAGTGGAGGAAGTCGAACAGGTTGTCCACCGAGCCGTTGTGCGTGTACCCGAATCCGCGCTTGTTCACCACGCCGGGCGCGTCCGTGAAGCCGGACTTCTGGTACAGGTTCCGCAGCTGCGGAACCTTCATGTCCTGCGCCTCCTGGAGCGCGAACTTGTCGATCAGCTGCCCGTTCGTGCCGTTCGGGAGGTTGTGGCAGAACGAGCACGTGCGGCCGCCGTCGACCGGCGTGTTGGCGAAGAAGACACGCCCGCGCTCGGCGCTCGGCGTGCCGGCCGGGGCGTCGCGGAACGTGCGGTCGAGATTCTCGTTCGGGTTCGGCGGATAGGCGAGCGGCAGCACGAACTGCGACATGGCGACCATCTCGCTGTCCGCGATGGGCGTGGAGCGACCGAGCAGGCTCGCGGTCGCGCCACGAAACGCGAGGAAGTCCGCGCGATCGCCGCGCCAGTGGAGCACGCCGGTGTTGAGGAGCCCGCGCAGGCTCTGCGTGGCCATCGGGCCCTTCATCGGGTGCATGGGCTGGAGCAGCGGGTCCAGCATCCCGGGCGGCACGGGCGCCATGTCCCCGGTCGGATCGCCCAGGTCCCACACCAGGTTGTCCATGTCGCCGAACAGGTGGCAGCTCGCGCACGACTGGTCGCCGTGTCCCGAGGTGAAGCCGCCGTAGAAGAACCGCCGGCCGTTGACGACGTCGTCCGGCGTGGGGTCGAAGCCGACCGGCGTGACGGCGACGCTGTGGAAATCGGCGGCCGAGAGGGTCTGGAGCTGCTCGTGGAATCGCCCGAGCACGTACAGCCGCGCGCGCGCGCCGTCCACGACCACGCCGGTCGGGCCCGCCACGGTGGGCACCCGCGCGAGCAGTGCGCCCGCGCCGGAGAGCACGCCGAGCTTGTCGGAGCCGAGCGCCGTGACGTAGAGCCGCGAGCCGTCGGGCGCCCACGCGACGCCGGTGGGCATGGAGAGCGCCGAGTCGCGCTCGGCCTGCGTCCCCGTGGGCACGCCGTAATCGATCTGGGGATTGAGCCCGGCGAGCGTGCGCGCGCCGCCCGCCTGGAGGATCGCGAGCCGCGACTCGCTCACGTGCCCGCGCACGTTGGGCTCGAAGCGGAGCTCGAGCAGTGAGTACGTACCGGTCACGGCGCAGGCGCCGCTCACCGGGTCCACCGCGGTCCCCATGAGGATCGTGGCGAGGTCCCCGCTCACGCGCGAGATGCTCCGGCTCGCGGCGTCCAACTGGAGGAGCTCGACGAGCGGGACCGTGTAGGGGAGCTTCGAATCCCAGAGCTTCCCGGAGACGTCGCGCCAGTGGCCGCCGGTGAAGCTCGCGAGCAGTCCCACCTTGGGCGCCGGGGGCAGCCCGGCCTTCATGGCGGGGATCGGCGGCGGCAGGGAGTCGCCCGCCTCGGCCTCCGAGAGCACCGTCGTCGCGTGACTGCTGTTGAACACCGCGGCGTAGACCTTCGAGCCGTCGGCGCTCACCGACAGCGAGCGCGGCTTCCGCGCCGGGATCGCGATGACCTGGGGCGCGGTGGCGAGGTTCGCCGGGTCGTAGAGCTTGATCGCGTCCTCCTCGGACACGCTCACCCACGCGCGCTGCGGCGTGCCCGCGAACACGACGTCGCTCGGCTCGTCGCCCACCTTGAGCGTGGCGCGGACGTGGAGCGTGCCGAGGTCCACGATGCTCACGTCGTCCGAGAGCTGGTTCACCACCCAGGCTTCGCCGTTTCCGCGCACGGCCACCGAGACCGGCTCGAGCCCGACCGGGATCTCGGCCACGCGCGCCGGGGCGGCGCCGGTGAGGTCGAACACAGCGAGCCGTGAGTCCGGGGTCTCGACGGCGAGGAGCCGGGTTCCATCGGGCGTCATGGCAAGCGGATGGACGTGGCCGCTCTCGAAATGCACGAAGTCGGAGGCCGCTTGCGTGCGGGTCGCGGCCCGGCGGGGCGCCAGGGCAGCGGCCAGACTGGTCAGGGCGAGCGCGGCGAGCAGCAGGGCGAGCGTTCGGCGCATGGCGCATCTCCGGGGGAAAAAGTCGCGTGGGGTCGTATGCAAGGGAACTGCCGAGCGCACCGTGATGCAAGGAATCTCGCGGCCTGCCGGCGGTTTTTGACGGCCCGCTCGGCGCGACCGTACACTCCCTGCCGCTTTTTCCTTCGGGGCGGGGTGACAAGTCCCCACCGGCGGTAGAGCCCGCGAGCCCATGCCGCAGACGCGGCCCTGGGCAGACCCGGTGCAACTCCGGGGCCGACCGTGACAGTCGGGATGAAAGAAGGAAGGGCGCAGGGCAGCTCGGGGCTTCCGCCGCCGGAAGCTCCGGCCGTGCCGTGCGCCCGGCCTGCCCCGCGCGTCCACCCCTCCGGGGCTCCCACATGTCGGCTCTCCTGCCGCTCCGAACCACCGAACGCCCGAGCCCGAGTGCCCCCGCCGCCGCCGGCTTCATGCGTCGGGCGCTGCTCCTGGCGGAGCGCGGCCGCGGGCGGACCGCGCCGAACCCGGTCGTGGGCGCGGTCATCGTGCGCCGCGGCGAGGTCGTGGGCGAGGGCTGGCATCGGGCGATCGGCCGCGACCATGCCGAGGTCGAGGCGCTCGCCCGCGCCGGGCGACGCGCACGCGGCGCCACGTTGTACGTGACGCTCGAGCCGTGCGCGCATTGGGGCCGCACGCCGCCGTGCGCGGACGCGCTCATCGCCGCCGGCATCGCGCGCTGCGTGGTGGCGATGCGCGACCCCGATCCGCGCGTGAACGGCCGCGGGCTCGCGCGATTGCGCGCGGCCGGCGTCCGCGTCGAGGTGGGCCTCCTCGCCGACCAGGCCCGCGCCCAGCTCGCGGGCTACCGCCGGGCGCACGAGCAGGGCCTCCCGCGGATCACCTGGAAGGTGGCGGCGACGCTCGACGGGCGGATCGCCGACGCGCGCGGGCGCTCGAAGTGGATCACGAGCGCGGCCGCGCGCGCGGACGGCCACCGGCTGCGCGCGGCGAGCGACGCGATCGTCGTGGGCGCGGGCAC
>DATDEX010000015.1:0-17044 GCA_036522895.1 Candidatus Eiseniibacteriota bacterium
CGCGTCGAACACCGCCTCGCGCACCTTCGCGAGCCGCTCCGGAGCCTGCGCCCGCAGCAACGCGGTCGTGCGCACGCCGCCGGTGAGGAACGTGTCCCACAGCGCCGCCGCGTCGGTCACCCAGACGAGCGGCGCTTCGACCACGTGCACGTCGGCGAGGCCGGCGGTCGCGAGTGCGCCCGCGCAATGGCGGGCCTCGCTGAACTCGTCGAACGGCGGGCCCGCGGGCAGGCCCACGTCGAGCTCGCCGTGCTCCCGGAGCGCCTGCGTGACGACGCCGAACGGGACCGCCCGATCGAAACCCTGCCACCACGCGAACGCGAGCCGGCCGCCGGGCGCCAGCACGCGATACGCCTCCGTGAAAGCGCGCTCGGGCTCGGAGAGGTGACCGACCAGGAACGCCATCGTGACGGCGTCGAACGAGCCGTCCGCGTACGGCAGGGCCTGCGCGTCCGCGAGCCGGAACTCGAGCCCGGGATGTCGCTGCCGGGCGAGCGCGAGCATGGACTCGCTGAAATCGGCGCCCGTCACGTGCGCGCGCCGGCTCGCCCCGGCGGCCGCGAGCTCACCCGGTCCGCATGCGAGGTCGAGCAGGCGCGTGCCCGCGCGCACGCCGGCGGCGTCGAGCAAGGGCTCGATGGCCTGGCGCGTGAGCGGCAGGAATCCGCGCTCGTAGCCGCCCACCGCGCGCTCCCATCCCTCGTGCTCGAAGCGTGTGAACTCGCTCATCGCGACGGGCTCCGCGCTGATGCCGTGGTCGTCACTGCGGGGGGCGGGAAGCCTATCACACGGCACGGGCTCTTAGGTCGCATTGCGGCGCTGCGCCGACTCCTCTAGATTCAGCGGCCGTGCGTATCTCCATCCCACGTGAGACTGCTCCGCGCGAGCAGCGAGTTGCGCTCATCCCAGAGACCGTCGCCAAGCTCGTGAAGGCTGGCTTCCAGGCCGCCGTCGAGACCGGTGCTGGCCTCCTGGCCGGGCATACCGACGACGCCTACCGCGCGGCCGGCGCCGCCATCGCCACGGATTTCGCGAGTTGCGTGGCCGGGGCCGAGATCGTGGTCAAGGTCCGCGAGCCCTCGCCGCAGGAGATCGCCGTCATCCCCGAGGGCGCCCTGCTCCTGGGGCTCCTCGGCCGCGGCGAGGATGCCGCGCAGCTCGAACGCTACCGCGCGCGCCGGCTGGGCGTGTTTTCGCTCACCGCGGTCCCGCGCATCTCGCGCGCCCAGAAGATGGACGCGCTCTCGTCGATGGCCGCCTGCGCCGGGTACAAGGCGGTGCTGCTCGCGGCGAACACTTCGGGCAAGTTCTTTCCGCTGCTCATGACCGCCGCCGGCACCGTCGCGCCCTCGCGCGTGCTGGTGCTGGGCGCCGGCGTCGCGGGCCTGCAGTCGATCGCCACGGCGCGCCGTCTCGGCGCGGTCGTGGAGGCGTTCGACGTGCGCCCCGCCGTGAAGGAGGAAGTCCAGAGCCTGGGCGCCGCGTTCGTCGACATGCCGCTCGGCGATGCCGGGGTGGGCGCGGGTGGCTACGCGAAGGAGCTGGACGAGCAGCGGAACCAGCAGATCCGCCAGACGATCGCGGCGCGGCTTCCGACCACCGACGTGGTCATCTGTACCGCGTCGATCCCCGGCCGCCGCGCGCCGCTGCTCGTGACTGCCGAGGCGCTGGCGACGATGCGGCCCGGCTCGGTGGTCGTGGACCTCGCCGCCGAGAGCGGCGGCAATTGCGCGCTCACCCGCGCCGGCGAGACCACGGTGCACTCGGGCGTCACCGTGCACGGGCCGCTCGATCTCGCCGCCACGCTGCCGGGGCACGCGAGCCAGATGTACTCGCGCAACGAGTACGAGCTGATCGTCCACCTCGCGAAGGGGGGCACGCTGAACGTGGACTGGGGCGACGAGATCACGCGCGGCAGCTGCCTCACGTACGAGGGCCGCACGGTGAGCGAGCTGCTCTCCGCGGGGAAGAACGCATGAGCGCGGCGCTGATGGCCGAGATCTGGGTGTTCGCGCTGGCCGTGTTCGTGGGCTTCGAGGTCATCTCCAAGGTCCCCGTGGTCCTGCACACGCCGCTCATGTCGGGCACGAATGCCATTCACGGCATCGTCATGCTGGGCGGCGTGCTCGTGCTGGCGGAGGCGCGCGGGCCGGCGCTCACCATCCTCGGCTTCCTCGCGGTGATGCTCGGCGCCATGAACCTTTTCGGCGGCTTCGTGGTGACCGACCGCATGCTCGAGATGTTCAAACCCAGGAAGAAACCCGCGGCGGGTGGGAAGTCATGAAGTTCGTGAACGAATTCCTCTACCTCATTTCCGCGGTCCTGTTCATCGTCGGCCTCAAGTTCCTCTCGAATCCCGCGCGGGCTCGCCACGGCAACACGCTCGCCGCCGTCGGCATGACGCTCGCCACGCTCACCTTGCTCGGCAGCCTCGTGCTGGGCCCGGGCCGCGCGCCGGCCAACAACCTGGGACTCATCGTGGCGGCCATCGCGCTCGGCGCCGTCGCCGGCGCGGTCGGGGCGCGACGCGTGGCCATGACCGACATGCCGCAGATGGTCGCGATTCTGAACGGCTGCGGCGGCGGCTCGGCGGCGCTCATCTCGACCGCCGAGTTCCTGCACCTCTCCCAGGCCCGGGCGGGGGCCGACACCATGTTCGGCTGCGTCATCGGCTCCATCTCGTTCAGCGGCTCGGTGGTGGCGTTCGCGAAGCTCCAGGGGCTCGTGTCCGAGAAGGCCATCAACTCGCCCGTCCAGAAGGCCGTGAACCTGCTGCTGTTCCTGGGACTCGTGGGGCTGGTGGGATTCCTCGGATTCTCGGGCGGCGGAGCGACGGCGTTCTACACACTGCTCGGCGTGTCGCTCGCGTTCGGCGTGCTCATGGTCATGCCGATCGGCGGCGCCGACATGCCGGTCGTCATCTCGCTCCTCAACTCGTTCACCGGTCTCGCCGTCGCCGCCACCGGGTTCGTGCTGCGCAACAACGCCCTCATCATCAGCGGAACGCTGGTCGGGGCGTCGGGCACGCTGCTCACCATGCTCATGTGCAAAGCCATGAACCGTTCGCTCGGGAACGTCCTGTTCGCCGGCTTCGGCTCGGCGCCCGCCGCGGGCGGGGGGGCCGGCTCGGTCGCGGGCGCCACGCGCACCGTGCGCGAAGTGAGCGTGGACGATGCCGCGGTGCTGCTCGCGAACATCCAGAGCCTGATCATCGTGCCGGGCTACGGCATGGCAGTGGCGCAGGCACAGCACGCCGTGCGCGAGCTGGCCGAGATGCTCGCGAAGAAGGGCGTGGAGGTGAAGTACGCCATCCACCCGGTGGCCGGCCGCATGCCGGGCCACATGAACGTACTGCTCGCCGAGGCGAACGTGTCCTACGACCAGCTCTTCGACCTCGACCAGATCAATCCGGAGTTCGAGCGCGCCGACGTGGCGCTCGTGATCGGCGCCAACGACGTGGTGAACCCGGCCGCCCGCAGCGACAAGGCGAGCCCCATCTACGGCATGCCGATCCTCGACGCGGACAAGGCGCGCCACGTGATCGTGATCAAGCGCAGCATGAATCCCGGCTTCGCGGGCATCGACAACGCGCTCTACTACGAACCGCGCTGTTCCATGCTGTTCGGGGACGCGAAGGGCGCCATCTCCAAGCTCATCGAGGCCGTGAAGGCCCTGTAGCGCGTGCAAGCCCGTCGCGCGGATCGGCACGGCGTCGGCCCGCCGGCCCTCGCTCGAGTTTCGATCGGAGCGCTGAACGTGACGAAGCATCGCCAGGTCGCCCTCATTCGCGGGATCAACGTGGGCCGCGCGAAGCGCGTGGCCATGGCCGACCTGCGCGCGCTGGTCGAGGACTTCGGCTATACGGGCGTGCGCACGCTGCTCAACAGCGGCAACGTGGTGTACACCACGCCGCGCGACACGCCGGAGCAGGCGGCCGCGCGCATCGAGAAGGCGCTGCTCCTCCGGGTGGGGGTCGAGGCCCGGGTCGTCGCGCTGACCGCGGCCGAGGTGGCGAAGGTGGTCGCCGAGAACACGCTGCTCGACGTGGCGGACGACCCCTCCCGGCTGCTCGTCGCCGTGCCATTGCGCGCGGCCGATCGGGCCAAGCTCGTGCCGCTCCTCGAGCAGGATTGGGACGAAGACGCCATGGCCCTCGGCAAGCGCGCCGCCTACCTGTGGTGCGCGGGTGGCATCCTCGAGAGCCCGATGCTCAAGGCCGTGAGCCGCGCCCTCAAGGACGCCGTGACCACGCGAAACTGGGCGACCGTGCTCAAGCTGCAGGAGTTGCTGGCGGAGAAGGACTAGGAGCCGCACTCCCATCGAGGAGATGCGGACGAATCTCGAGCGAGGTCGATCTGGCCGACAAGACGCGTGTGATCGCCGGTGTGTGCGAGGCTTTGGGAAGGGAGAATTCCATCGCGGCCACGGACCTCCTGCGCGATGGGTACCCGTTCGTGTCCGTGCCGCCCGCGCCGCGCGGGTACGGGCCGCTCGAAGCGACACGCGTATTCGTTCGCGACGGGTTCATCGACCGATACGCCGGGACGAGGCTCGTGTTCCCTCCCGTGCTCCGACTCATCTCGCTGATCCTCCCGGGAGAGTTTCCCTACCATCCCAACTGGAAGACGGACCGGACGCACGCGGCTTTCTGGGAGCTCGGCGCGACGATCGACCACGTGATCCCGATCACGCGCGGCGGTCCGGACGACGACTCGAACCGGATCACCACGTCGATGGCGAGGAACAGCGCCAAGACCAACAGCACGCTCGAGGAGACGGGATGGAGATTGCATCCCCCCGGCCGCGTTGCGGAGTGGGACGGGCTGCTCCAGTGGTTCCTCGACTACACGGCCGCGCACCCTCGACTGAAGCCGCCCCCCTCGCTGCGACCCTGGCACCGTGCGGCGCTACGGGTGACCCGCTAACATTCCGATCGAGCCGACCGCTGGGCCGCTTCCCCTCCCCTCCCACCGCCGAGGTATCCCGTGCAAACCACCACGCTCGGCCGCACCGGCCTCGTCGTCTCGCGTCTCGCGCTCGGCTGCATGAGCTACGGCGACCCCGGCTGGCGGCCGTGGGTGCTCGACGAATCCGCCGCGCGCCCGTTCTTCCGCAGGGCCGTCGAGCTGGGCATCAACTTCTTCGACACCGCCGACATGTATTCGCTGGGCCGGAGCGAAGAAGTCACCGGCAAGATGCTGCGCGAGTTCGGCCGCCGTGAAGAGCTCGTGATCGCGACGAAGGTGTTCTTCGGCATGGGGTCCACGCCGGAGACGCCGAACATGGGCGGGCTCTCCCGCAAGCACATCCTGCAGGGCTGCGACGCAAGCCTCCGGCGGCTGGGCGTGGACGCCATCGACCTCTACCAGATCCACCGCCTCGACCACCGGACCCCGTTCGAGGAGACGCTCGCGGCGCTCGATCACCTCGTCCGGTCGGGCAAGGTGCGTTACCTCGGCGCCAGCTCGATGTTCGCCTGGCAGCTCATGCAGGCGCTGTCGCTCTCCGAACGCAATGGCTGGGCGCGCTACGTGTGCATGCAGGACCACTACAACCTGCTCTACCGCGAAGAGGAGCGCGAGATGCTGCCGCTCTGCCTGGAGCAGGGCCTGGGCGTGATCCCGTGGTCGCCGCTCGCGCGCGGGCGACTGGCCCGCGCCATGGATGCTCCGACCGCGCGCGAGGCGAGCGACGACTACACGCGCAAACTCTACGATCAGCCCGGGGACGCCGAGGTGGTGGCGGCCAACCGCGCCGTGGCGGCGGCGCGCGGCGTCTCACCCGCGGTGACGGCGCTCGCGTGGCTGCTGTCGCGGCCCGCGGTGACGGCGCCGATCGTCGGCGCGACGAAGCCCGAGCACCTCGAGACCGCCGTGCAGGCGCTCGGCGTCCAGCTCACCGAAGCCGAGATCGCGGCCATGGAGGCGCCGTACCGTCCCCACCCCGTGCGCGGGCACGCTTGAGCGGAGGCGGTACGGGCGATCGCTCCACGTGGGCACCCCTCGCGGCGTGCGTCGCGGTCATGGTGCTCGCGCTCGGGTTGCGGGTGGCGTGGTTCAAAGTGCCCGACCGCTCGCCCGACGAAATGCTCTACACGCAGTTCGGCCGCGGCATCGCGCACGAGGGGCTCGCGTGGTTCCCGCACGTCGTCGGCGACTACACCAACGGGGAGGGCGGAGAGTATCCATGGGTGGAGCGCGCGGGGTTTCTTTCCATGGTGGCACTCGCGCAGCTCGCGAGCGGCCGCCGCGACCCGGTTGCGGGTGAGCTCCTGAGCTGTGTGGCGAGCGTGGCGACCGTGGCGCTCACCGGCGTGCTCGCGTGGACGCTGCTCTCGCCCTGGTGCGGGGCGATCGCGATGCTGTTCCTCGCCGTCTCCCCGCTCGACCTCGCGCTCGCGCGCCGGGCGTGGCAGGACGACGTGGTGGCGCTCGCCACACTGGTCATGGCGGCGTTGGCGCTGGCGGCGCTGGCGCGGCCTGCCGAGCGCAGATGGCGTCTCGGATTCTTTGTCGCGTCCGCGCTGGCGTTGCTCATCAAGGAAAACGTGCTCATCCCGTTCGGGCTCGGGGTGCTGGCGCTGTCCGTGGATGCGTGGGTGCGGACGCGTGACGTTCCTCGCACGCTCGCGCCGCTCGCCTGGGGGGCACTGGTCGTGGTTCTGGTGTTCGGCGCCATTCTCGCGTTGTGCGGCGGGTGGGAGCCATTGACCGAGCTCGTGGCCCTCACGCCGGCGGCATGGGCGCCCGACGAGTACTTGCGCGATTACCAGACTGGCGGCGTGGGCTACTACCTGACCGGCCTCCGGATCCTCCAGCCGGTGCCGTGGCTCCTCGGCTCCGTCGCCGCCCTGCTCGCGATCGCGCGCGCGCCGCTCCTCCGCGGCCCGTGGCGCGCGCGCTCCGGTGGCCGTGCGCTGCGCATGCTGGGCTGGTACGTGGCGGTCTTTTTCGCGGTGTCGTGCGCGTACAGCTCCAAGAACATCCGCTTCCTCTCGCCGCTCTATTCACCGGTGGCGATGCTGGCCGGGGCGCTCGTGGTGAGCACGTTCGCGTGGCTCAAGGCGCGACTGCCGGTGCCGGCGTGGCGCGGCGCGGTCGCGCTCGCGGCCGGGCTGCTGCTGTTCGCCGCGTGGGCGGATGCGAAACGCTTCGATCACTACTTCAACGAGCTGGAGATCCAGGACCTGGCCACGCCGTGGTTCACGAAGGCGGACGCCGGGCAGCTGTAGCGCTCGCGTCTCCCTACTGCGCTCCCGCGCGCATCGGCGCGGCTTCCCGCGCGCCGAGACCCAGCGCCTGCGCGATGCTGCGCGCCGCGCGCTTGCCGTCCTGCACCGCGGTCACCACGAGCTCGCCGCCCGTCGCGTCGCCACCCACCCAGACCTTGGGGTTGCCGGTGCGCCCCGTGCCGGGTTCGGCCTGCACGCGTCCCCTGGAGTCGGTCTTCACGCCCGCGAACGATTGAGCCAGCGAGCCGAGAGAGCCCTGCCCGATCGCCACCACGGCCAGCTCGCACGGGAACTCGCGACTGTCGGCGAGCCGCACGGCCTTGAGCTTCCCGCCCTCGCGCACGAACGCCGCGGGCGTCGCGCGCTCGACCAGGCGCACGCCCTCCGAGCGCGCGTGCTCGAGCTCGTGCCGGTAGCCGCTCATGTCCGCCTCGGTGCGGCGGTAGAGCATCGCCACGTCGGGCACGCCCAGCTTCGCCAGCTCGCGGGCGGCGTCGATGGCGGTGTTGCCGCCGCCGACCACGACCGCGTGCTGCACCCCCGCGAGCGCGAAGCCGGGCTCGAGCTTGAGTCGCTCGATCCACGCGACCGCGCCGGTCACGCCCTCGCCCTGCGCGCCGGGAATGTCCAGCGCCGAATCACTGCCCAGCCCGCAGCCGAGGAACACCGCATCGTGCTCGGACAGCAGCCGGTCGGGCGCGAGCTGCTTTCCCAGCTCGACGCCGGTGCGGATCGTCACGCCGAGCGAACGAATGAATTCCACCTCGGCCACGCCGCCCTCGGCGTGCATCTTGTAGGGCGCCACCCCGGTCACGTTGAGGCCGCCGGCCACCGCGCGCTTCTCGTATACCGTCACCTCGCAGCCCTCGAGCGCCAGGTAGCCGGCGCATGCGAGCGACGCCGGCCCCGCGCCCACGCACGCGACGCGCTTCCCGTTCGCGGGAGCCCTCGGCAGCAGTGTCGCCGCCGCGCCGGAAGTCATCACCTGCTCGGTGGCGTAGCGCTGCAGGCGGCCGATCGCGATGGGTGTGCGGTTCCAGGCGTTGTAGACGCACGCTCCGGCGCACAGCACTTCCACCGGGCAGACGCGGGCGCACGAGTACCCGAGCAGGTTCGCGGACAGGATGGCGCGCGCCGACCCCCGCACGTTCCCGGTGCCGATCTTGCGGATGAACGTCGGGATGTCGATCCCCGTCGGGCAGGCCGCGATGCACGGCGCGTCGTGGCAGTAGAGGCAGCGGTTCGCCTCGGCCACCGCCTCGCCGTCCGAGTAGGCCGGCTTGGCGTCCGCGAGCCGCGATTCGAGCCGGCCTCCCGGCAGAAGCCTCACATCGGGCGTCGCGCTCAAACCAGCACCTCTGGCCGGCGCGCGAAATGCGTGGGCTTGCGCGCGATGAACCGGCCGGCGCCGCGCTCCGCCATGAGCCTTCCGCCGTCGAACGCCACGCGTCCGCCGACGATCGTCTTTTCGAGCTTTCCCTTGACCTCGAAGCCCTCGAAGATGCTGCGGTCCGCCTTGCTGAAGTGCGTCTTGGCGCTCCGCACGGACTTGCCCTCGGGGTTGAACACGACCACGTCCGCGTCCATCCCCACCGCGACCGCGCCCTTCTTCTCCAGCCCGAAGATCCGCGCGGGGGCCGCCGAGCCCAGCTCGACCAGCCGTTCGAGCGTGAACTTCCCGCCCACCACGCCGTACGTGTAGAGGATCGCCAGCCGATCCTCGATGCCGGCGGCGCCGTTCGGGATCTTCGTGAAGTCCTTCGCGCCCATCTTCTTCTGCTCGCGCGTGAACGGGCAGTGGTCGGTGCCGATGGAATCGAGCATGCGGTTCGACACGCCCGCCCACAGCGCCTCGTGGTGGCCGAGGCCGCGCGGCCGGATGGGCGGGCTCATCACGTAGGCCGAGCCGCCGAAGTCCGGCGCCGCGAACACCCGGTCGTCGAGCAGGAGGTACTGCGGGCAGGTCTCGCCGTAGCACTTCTGCCCCGAGAGCTTCGCGCGCTCCAGGGCCTGCACCGATTCGCGGCAGGTCATGTGCACGATGTAGGGGGTCGCGCCGTGCAGGCGCGCCATCATGAGCGCTCGCTCCGTGGCTTCGCCCTCCACCGCGCTCGGGCGCGACACCGGGTGGTACTCGGGGCCGGTGCAGCCGCTGGCGAGCAGCTCCTGCTGCAGGTTCCACACCGCGTCGCCGTTCTCGGCATGCACGGTCACCACGGCGCCGGTCTCCGCGGCCACCTTCATGACGTGGTAGAGCGCGTGGTCGTCGACCATGATCGCGCCCTTGTAGGCCATGAACACCTTGAAGCTCGTGATGCCGTGGTCGTGCACGACGGAGCGCATCTCGTCGGCGGTGTGGTCGCCCCAGTGGGTGATCGCCATGTGGAACGAGTAGTCGCTCGTCGCCTTGGCGGAGCGCTCGCGCCAGAGCTTCAAGCCGTCCAGGAGCGACATGCCGGCGCCGGGAATACAGAAGTCGATGATGCTCGTCGTCCCGCCCGCGATCCCGCTCGCCGTGCCCGTCTCGAAGTCGTCCGCGCTCACCGTGCCCATGAACGGCAGTTCCATGTGCACGTGCGGATCGATGAAGCCCGGCAGGACGTAGCGTCCGGCGGCGTCGATCTCGGTGTCGCCCGAGCCCCTGGCCAGGCCGGCGCCGATGCCGGTGATCGTGCGCCCTTCGATCTTCACGTCGGCGGTGAATCGCTCGCCGGCGTTTACCACCGTGCCGCCGCGGATGACGAGGCCCATGGCTTCCCCCTATCCCCTCTGGTATTCCACGAGCCGCATCCAGGGCGTGGTGGAACGGGTGTCTTCGTAGGATTCGAGTATGACGTCGTGCGCATCGATCCATGCGGCGAAGGCCGGGATCGCGCCCTGCGGATCGCTCACCACGATGCGTCGCGCCTCGAAGCTGGCACCGAGCATCGCCCGGGACCCGGCCGCCGTGCACTCCAGCCGCTGCCTCCCCGGCTCCGCCCCGAAGAATGGCGGACCGATGACGAGCGACGGAAACTCGTGCTCCGCTCCCGGCGCCAGAGCGTAGCGGTGGAGCATGATGGTGTGCAGAACGTGCGAGCCGAACGTGACCTCGGCGGCCCCCGGGAAGTCGCCGTGCTGCTCGCGGGTGTGTCCGCCGTACACGATGCGCGCGCGCCACACTTCGCCGTCCGCGGCGTGTTCGGCGCGCACGGTGCGCGTGCCCACGCGCCACGCGGCCTCGAGCGTGGAGATGCGGCCGAGCGGCGAGAGCCGCGCCCGCCACTCGAGCTCGCACGGCATGGGGTGCGGCGCCACGAGCGCCTGCTCGCCCCGCGCGACGGCGCCACCCTCCGCGCCGGCTTCCACCGACCAACGCTCCTCGCCGACCTCCACGCCGTCATGAAAGATGGCGTAGCGGCCCGCGGCCACCAGTCCGGCAACCCCGATCGCGGGGGTCATACGCGCCGGCCCACCTTCCGGCGCTCGGGTGCGCGGCGGCTCACAGTTTCACCATGTCCCCGTACGTCTCCGGCCGGCGGTCGCGGTAGAACTGCCACACCTTGCGGACCTCGTCGATCACGTCCAGGTCCATTTCGGCGACGAGGAGCGCATCGTCGTTCTCGTTCGCCTGGGCCAGGAAGTTGCCACGCGGGTCCACGAAGTACGACGAGCCGTAGAACTTGCCGATGTTCCAGGGCGCCTCGGTGCCGACGCGATTGATCGCGCCTACGAAGTACCCGTTCGCCACGGCATGGGCCGGCTGCTCGAGCTTCCACAGGTACTGCGACAGTCCGGCGACGGTGGCGCTCGGGTTGAACACGATCTCGGCACCGTTCAAGCCCAGGAGCCGCGCGCCCTCGGGGAAGTGACGGTCGTAGCAGATGTACACGCCCACCTTGGCGTAGCGGGTCTGGAACACCGGGTAGCCCATGTTTCCGGGCTTGAAGAAATACTTCTCCCAGAATCCGGAGGTGTGCGGGATGTGGTTCTTGCGGTACTTCCCCAGGTAGCTGCCGTCGGCGTCGTAGACGGCGGCGGTGTTGTAGAGCACGCCGGGCATGTCCTTCTCGTACACCGGCACGATCACGGCCATCCGGTACTTCGCCGCGAGCTTCGCCACGGCTTCCGTGGTCGGACCCGGGACGCTCTCGGCGGCGTCGTACCAGCGCTTGTCCTGGCCGGGGCAGAAGTAGGGGCCGTTGAAGATTTCCTGCAGACAGAGCACCTGGACACCCTGCTTGCCGGCGTCCTCGATCAGCGGCACGTGCTTGTCGAACATCGCCTGCTTGATCTTCTCGACCGGGACGCTCTCGTCGTTGATCGGATTGCTGCACTGGATCAGTCCGCCGATCAGCTTACGGGGCATCGAACTGCTCCTCGGAGCGCCTCCCGCGTCCGGGGAGGTCCTCCTCAAGCTCGGCCGAAGCCTCGAAGGCAGGTGGCCGCGTGGGGGGCGTCCGCCTCGCGGGGCGGCGCCGGGTGGCTGAGAGCGGCCACAGCATACACCCTCGCGTGGCCGCTCCAACCCGGCGCGGCCGGGCGCTGCCGGCGCGTGGACGGCCGCGCGCCGGCCCGCGGAATCCGGAGTCGCGGGCATTCGAGCGACGCTCGATCCGCGCCGATTCGGCGTGGCCCGGCAACCCGGGACCCGCGCGCGACGTATCCCACCCAACCGCTCCACCGCCCGTCCCGCTTCACGCCGGAGGTGTTCCATGAGACCGCTCGCCCTTGCCCTGCTCGCCTCGACCCTGCTCGCCGCCCCGCCCGCAACCGCTTGCGACCACCGCGACTGCTCGGGTTCGTTCGACGTCGGCTCCGGCATCGAGTATCCCGCCCGCTGGGCGCCCCGCGTCGAATCGCGCTCCGCGCTCTACGTGATCACGAGCCGCGACGGCAAGGTCGACCTGCTGCTCACGCCCTCGGTGGTCGCCTTTCAGCTCTCCGACGCCAAGATGAGCACGATCGAGCGGAAGCTGCGGAACGAGCAGAACGAGGAAGAGGACAACCCGATCGGCTCCGCGATCAAGACCGCCGTGTTCGCGGGCGTGCGCGTTCTGCTCAAGCACGGCGCCGTCTGCCCGGTCCGCGAGCTGCGCGACGTGGACTACCGCGACGGCCAGCTGGTGTTCGTGACCCGCTCGGGCGACCGCCTGTTCGACCGGATGGAGGTCGACGACAACGATCTCCTGGCGGCGTTCCCGGAGCGCGATGCGCGCGCGTTCGTCCGCGAGTTCCGGCGGCTCAAGGCGGCCCGGCGCTGAAACGAGGGCGGGATCCGGGGCTTCGATGGCGATCGTTGGTTTCCCGGTCGGACGGGCCGCGGGATGGCGCTGCTCGCACTTCGCGCAGCGTGCTATCCTGCGGCCCGCCGCCGTTCCGGGCCGTCGCTCGAGCATCCCCGGTGACCATCGGCCCTCGCTGCGCCGCCCCGGGAATGCCGCGGCCCACTCGGAGGCCTGCCATGCAGTGCCGCACGGTGCTGGCGCTCGCGCTGTCATGGTCGCTCGCGGCCACGGCGCACGCGACCAGCACGAGCATCCCGCCCGCGAATCAGCCGCTCACCGGACCTACCGCCGCGCTCGAGAACCTGGCGAAGGCGTACCGGAGCATGTCGGTCGCGGGGATCGATGCCATGCTCACGAACGACTACCTGTTCCACGGGATGACCGACACCCTCGGCCTCTACACCGTCGGCTGGCCGCGTGAGCAGGAGATGCGGACCGTCCGCGCCATGCTCGAGGGCGTGACGCGAAACGGCAAGGTGGGCGTGGGCAGGGCCGACAGCGTCGGCATGTCGTTCGATGGAATCTCTCCTGGAGTGGACCCCGAGCACGCGGATTCCACGCAGCAATACCAGGTGCTCACGGTGACGCGCGCCCAGTGGGGTGTGCGCATGGCGAACGGCATTCACATGTGGGGCCATCCCAGTCTGCACGTCTTCCACGTCGTCCGCGGCGACGCCGCCGTGCTGGCGCCGGGACAGGCGCCCGACCCCGGTCGCTGGTACATCCGCCGCTGGCTCGAAGACGTGACGGGCCTCCGCGCGGCGCTCCGCGAGAAGAAGGGCGATTGCGGCCAGCGGGAGCCCTCGACCGAACCGGGCGCTGCGGCCGGAATCGCCGGCAGCGCTTCGATGCCCGCCACGCTCGGCATCCGCGCGCTCACGAGCCCCGCCTGCTCGGCGCTGCGCGTCTCGTGCGACCTTCCGGGCAACGAGCCCGCGCGGGTCGAGGTCTACGACGTGAGCGGGCGGCTCGTGAACACGCGCCGCGTCGCGGTCAAAGCGGCCGGCAACGTCACGGTCGACGCCGGCGCCGGCGCGCACCTGCTCCCCGGCGTCTACTGGGTGCGGCTCGGCCAGGCGGCGCGCAGGCCGAGCACGCGCATGGTCGTCGTTGCGCGGTAGCCCGGGCCCGCGGTGCGGACGGTGCCGTCCCCACCCATCAACACCCCGGCCACCCTCGGGGTGAGGGTGGCCGGTGGGAGATGCGTCATCGAGCTCGACGGCGGTCACTTACCTCAGTGGAAGAGTGCCTTGACCCTGGCCCAGGTCGTCCGGGAAGTGGCCGTCGCGTCGAACGGCTGCAGGAACGTGCGGATCTCGCCGCCCGGGACGACGGTCGAGTGGACGTTGAAGTACGCCTTGCCGGCGGCGATCGCCGCGAGCAGCGCCGCCTCTGCGGAGGCCGTCGTTCCGCCGTTGTTGGTGACGTAAGTCGGGTTGTAGCTCGTGGCCAGCGTCAGATCCAGCGTGTTGTTATAGGTGCCGGAAGTGACCCCGATGGGGAAGCCCGCGAAGTACGGCGTGGTCGTCGCCACGCCGGCCGTGCCCGTCAGCGCGGTCGTGGTCGGGGCGTGGATGTGACACGCGGTCGTGGTGCCCAGGAGACCGCTGAAGACCGCCGCGATTTGCATCGTGTTAGCGACATTGTCGATCGTCACCTCGACGTTGCCCACGCCCGGCGACGCATTGGGCGGCGCCTCGTTGGCGCCGTTGATGACACCCCGGTAGGTGAGCACGGTCGCACTCGCGGGAGCGAACGCGGCGGCGAGCAGCGCGGCCGCGGCCGCCAGCAGAAGATGGGAGCCGGACACTCGTGGGATCAGTCGATGCATGGGGGGCGCTCCTCTCCAAGGAAGCCAGGGACATGCCCGCGAGGCGGGAGCGTGTTCAACGGCGAAAGAGGCAACCGTCGGTCTCGTGCGACCTGCGTGGCGACGTGCTTCCTCGGAAGCCGTTGGACACGGACTCTGTGATCCTCGCGCCTCATCAAACGTAGCTGGCGGGCGTCGCGGGGCACAAGGGGTGTCCTGCAAATTCCCGCGGAAACCGCGGCGAATGTTTGGCTCGGGAACGCTTCTGACCGCCAAGCGGACCCATGTTCATGCCGCTTCCTCGGGGCCCGGCCGTCCAGTATCCGAGGCGCTCCCGAAACTGTCGGGGCCGGCCTGGGGCGTAGGCCGTCCGGGGTCCGGGGAGTGGGGCCGCGCCAACCTCGCCGCCGGCGGCCTCGCGACCGCGGCGGCGAGGAGGGGCGTGTGCACGCGTCCCCGCCAACCCCGGGCGAAGCTCAGAACCAGCGCGTGATCGTCACCTTCTTGTCGGTGTAGAACTCGACCGCGTCGCGGCCGTGTGCCTTCAAGTCTCCGAAGAAGCTGCCCTTGGCGCCCCCGAACGGGAAGAACGCCATCGGGGCGGCGACGCCGATGTTCACGCCCAACATGCTGGGCTCGACGCGGTACCGGTATTCGCGGGCGTACTTGCCGCTCGACGTGAAGATGCTCGAGGCGTTCCCCAGCTCGTGGCGCTTCACCAGCTCGACCGCCTCGTCGAACGTGTTCGCCTTCATCACGCACAACACGGGGCCGAAGATCTCCTCGCGCGCGATCACCATGTCGGGCTTGACGTCGGTGAACACGGTGGGCCCCAGGAAGTAGCCGGCGGGGTGCTTGGGATCCTTGTAGGCGCGGCCGTCGAGCGCCAGCGTGGCGCCCTCGGCGATGCCTTTCTCGATGTAGGCGAGCACCTTCTCGCGGTGCGCCGGCGTGATCACCGGGCCCATGGTGACGCCCGGCTCGAGCCCGTCGCCCACCTTGATCCGCTTCGCCTCCTCCACGAGCCGGGTGCGGATCGCGTCGTAGGCGTCGCCCACGCCGAGCACGACGCTGTTCGCGAGGCAGCGCTCGCCCGCGCAGCCGAAGCACGACTCCGTGGACACCTGGGCCGCGCGCGCCATGTCGGCGTCGGGCATCACGAGCACGAAGTTCTTGGCCCCGCCCAGCGCCTGCACGCGCTTGCCCTTCTCCGCCGCACGCTTGTAGATGTAGTGCGCCACCGGCGAGCTGCCCACGAAGGAGACGCCCGCGATGCCGGGGTGATCGAGGATCGCGTCCACCGCGTCCTTCGCCCCGTGCACCAGGTTCACCACGCCCTCGGGGAAGCCGGCCTCGTGCAGCAGCTCGAACATCCGCATCTGCGACAATGGCACGCGTTCGCTCGGCTTGACGATGAACGTGTTGCCGCAGGCGACCGCGTGCGGCAGGAACCACATCGGCACCATCGCCGGAAAGTTGAACGGGGTGATGGCGGCGAACACGCCGAGCGGCTGGCGGAAGTAGTGGCTGTCGATGCCGGTGGCGATGTCCTCGAGCGAATGGCCCTGCATCGTCGTGGGAATGGCGCACGCCACTTCCACGTTGTCGATCGCGCGGCGCACGCTCGAGCGCGACTCGTCGAGCGTCTTCCCGTGCTCCTTCGTGACGATCCGGGCGATGTCGTCGTAGTTCTTCTCGAGCAGCTCGCGGAACTTGAACATCGGGCGGACGCGGTTCACCGGGGGGGTCGCGCGCCAGGCCGGGTACGCGGCGAGCGCGGCCTTGACGGCGCGGTCCACGTCGTCCGTGCCGCCGAACGGAACCCGGGCGAGCAGCTCGTTCGTGGCCGGATTGCGGACCTCGCCGGTCGTCTTGGCGCTGGAGTCGAGCCAGCGGCCGCCGGCGAAGATCTTGAGTGTCGGCGCGCTCTCGGTGCCGGTCTTCCCGGCGAGCGTGGCCTGCTCCTGGGGCGGGTTCATGCCGAATTCCTCCTCGATGAAGAGTGATGAATGAGTCGACGTGGAACGAGCATACACGGCCCGTGCCCGCCTCGCGCGGGGATTCGGGCGGCTCCCGGCAGCCGTTCGGCCCGGCCGCGACCGCGGCGCGGCTGGGGTCGGCGGGTGCTGCAGCCGGGTCAGTGCCGGCGCGCCCAGCCGGCGAGGTCGCGGAAGAGCGGCGTCATGTGCGTCCACGCGAACCGCTTCCGCAGCCGCCCGAGCGAAACGATCGGGATCCAGCAGGCGCTCGCGGCATCGTCGGCCGCGACGGGCTCGCCGCGCCGCCAGCGGGCCGCGTAGTAGAAGTTCATCACCGGGAAGCGCCCGAAACCGCGGATGAAGTAACTGTCCCAGTAGAACCCGAGCCACTCCACGCCACCGAGCGTGAGCCCCGTCTCCTCCTCGAGCTCGCGGCGCGCGGCGCCCTCGAGGCTCTCGCCCGCCTCGACGAATCCACCCGGCACGTCGAGGAAGCCGGCGCGTGGCGCGTGCGCCCGCTCGAGCAGCAGCACCCGGGCGTCCCGCACGACGAGCAGGCCCGCGGCCGAGCGCGGGTAGTCGTAGAGCATGTACCGGCAGCGCGGGCAGGTGAGATGCCGCGGCCGCGTGGCGCTCGCCGGGCGGCGCGTGATCGGCGTGCCGCACACCGCACAGGGAAATCGCGGCCTCACGTTCGCCCCGCCGCCTGGCCCGGGCGGGGCGAACGTGAGGCCGCGATTTCCCTGTGCGGTGTGCG
>DATDEX010000016.1:0-10125 GCA_036522895.1 Candidatus Eiseniibacteriota bacterium
GACGTTCCGGCCCGGGGCCAGCGGGGGCGTTTTGCGTTTGGGGGTTTGGAGGTTTAGCTTTCGGCCTGTCGCGGACCGTTGCTGGAAGCCGAGCGCCCGCTACACTCCTCCTCCAATTTCGCCGGGTGTCGGAATGGCTGAAGTCTTGGTGAAGTGGCCGCTCGAGACCGTCTTGGGATGGTCCGCGCTTCTCTGGCTTCTTTCCTGCGGGCGCGAGTTCACGCTCGCGGTCGGGGACGCGGCGGGCCACGGCGTGCCCGCCGCGCTCGTGCTCGCCGGCGTGCAATCGCGCTTCCGCGACGAGGCGCGGCGCGCGCGCCACCCGGGAGAGCTCCTCGAGGCCATGAACCGCGACCTCGTGGCACTCGACCAGCCCGAGCACTTCATGGGGCTCCTCTGCGCGCGCGTCGACGCCGGCAACGGCACGGTTCGATTCGCGAACGCCGGGCTCACCCCGCCGCTGCTGCGACGGCGGGATGGCCGGCGGATCGAGCTCACCGAGAGCGGACTGCTGCTCGGCGTCCAGGCCGGCTCGGTCTACCCCGTCGCGAGCGTGGAGCTCGAGCCCGGCGACGTGCTGATCGTCTATACGGATGGGCTGACCGAGGCGAGCCGGGGCGGCGTGCCGTTCGGGGACGACCAGGTCTGGAGCGTGCTCGATCGCCACGCCCACCGGCGGGCGGCGGACGTGGTCGAGGAGCTGATGGGCGCGGTCAGGGCCTGGGCCGACGGCCCGCTCGACGACCTCACCGTGGTGGTATTAAAGCAGTTGGCGCGCGCCCGGGCGGGGGCGTGGGACCAGGCTTCACGGGGGCTCAAGTCCGCGCTCGCGCCAGCCGAAACCCACGGGTGAGGCGACAGGACGCCGTCTCCCCCGCTCGCGCAGCCAACCCACGAGCGGCCGCACGAACCCGGTTGACCCCGTTCCGCGGTCAGCGCGGCGGGCCCTCTGCGCATCGGAGGTGGCCGTGGACGTCGGAGAAGTCATGGTCCTGTTGGACCTGCTGTGGTGGATCAGGCGCTAAAGCGTCTCCATCGCGGCTCAGGGAAGAATGGCCCTCGGGGCTTCGAGTCCCGAGGGCCACTTTTTCGGGCCGCTGGATCGCGGGCGCCGGCCTCCCCGGTCAGCGGAGCGCGGCCACGAGCTCGCCGGCGAGACCGGAGACGCGCTCGACCACGCCGCGAGCGGGATCCTGGTGGACGAGCCGCATGAACGCGGCGCCCACGACGGCAGCGTCCACGCGGCCGCGCAGCAGCCCCGCCTCGGCCGCGCTCGAGATCCCGAACCCCACCGCGATCGGCAGGCGCGACTGCGCGCGCACCGCGGCGAGCCGCTCGTCGAGCGAGCCGGCGTAGCCCTCGGCACGACCGGTCACCCCGGTGCGCGAGAGACAGTAGACGAACCCGCGACAGCGCGCGAGCAATACGGGCAGTCGCTCGCTGCTCGTCGTCGGGGCGACGAGCAGCACGGTGTCGATCCCGGCTTCGTCCATCGCGGCCCACGCCTCCGGGAGCTCCTCGGGCGGAAGATCGGAGAGCAACACGCCGTCCACGCCCGCGGCGCGAGCGGTCCGCGCGAACTCGCGCACCCCGACCCGCGCCACCGGGTTCGCGTACGTCATCACGACCACGGGCAGCGCGGACTCGCGGCGGAACCGCGCGACGAGCTCCAGGACCTCCGGGACGCCGGTGCCCCGGCGGAGCGCCCACTCCGAGGCGCGCTGGATGTCCGTCCCGTCCGCGATAGGGTCCGAGAACGGCACGCCGACCTCGATCGCCAGCGCGCCGGCCCGCTCGAGCGCACGCAGGAGCTCGAGCGAGGTGTCGAGCGAGGGATAGCCCGCGGTCACGTACGGGACGAGGCCGGTCGCGCCGGAGCGCGCGGCAAACGCCGACGACAGCCGGGACGCGGTCAAATGCGGACGAGCGCTAGTAGGGCGTCGTGAACGGGTCGGCGCCGGGATAGCCGCGGCCCCACGCTCCGTACTGAAGCGGCGAGCGGTAGTCGTGCATCGCGACCCGGAAGATCGCGTTTCCGCTCGGACGCCACGCGAGATCGAAGCCCTCGAGGAAGAACGGCGAGCCGCCGTTCCTCGCGCGATCGAGCCCGAACGTGTTGCCGAGGCTCACGCTCATGCTGAACGGCGCGCCGAACTGATAGGACAGGCTCGTGACCTGGAGTGCGCTCGTCGAAGACGAGCCGCCGAAACCCGAGCCCACCGAAACCGTGGAGACGAGGTGCAGGCGCGAGGGGTCGAACCACGTGGCCGGACGCGCGAACGCCGAGAGCGGCACGCGCGGCGCGAAGCCGGCGGAGGACGGATCGAACAGTCCAACGGCGTGGGCGCGCGGCACGGCGGACAGAAGCGCGATGGCAACCAGCACGGCGATCGAGGCGCTGCGTCGGGTCATGGGTGGACCTCCTCGCCCTCAAAGCTAGGAAGCCGCGCGGCGCCTGTCAACGAGGGACATGGGGCGCGACCCGCGCCGGGGCGAGTTGACCCGGGCTGGACCCGGGAATCGGGCCTCGTCGAACGGGGCTACCCGGTGGTGTCGAGCTGGAGCCGAATGACGATCTCGTAGCGCGCGCCCGCCGGGAGCTTGACGGGCACCACGATCTGGCGCACCTGGGTCGTGCCGTCGGGCTGGAACGAGATCGCGGGCTCGGGCGTGACCACGACGCCGGCCGGGGTCGCCACGTTCGTCGGCCGCGACTGGGTCCCCGAGGGCCGGGGCAGCGGCACGTTGCGCACCGCGTCGGCCGGAGCGGCGGACGCGTTCGTGGCGTCTGCGGCGCCGGAAACACTCGGGCGACCCTGCTCGCGCGAGCCACCCGGCAGGTCGATCTCGACGCCGTAGTCGATGCGCCCGGTGTCTCTCGAGACCGGCTTGCTCGTCGCCTTGGCCTCCTGGCGGATGGCCTGCGCCGGCGCCGGCGGCGGGCTCGCCGAGCGGCCGATCGAGGGCGGAGCGGACGGCAGCGTGGACAGGTTCGTCATGCTCTCGGTCGGGGCCGGGGTGGCCGCGCGCTGCGGGGTGCCCGGCGAGCGCCGCAGGTCCTTCGTCACCTTCTCCATGAGGAGGTGGGACACGCCGCGGAACGTCTCGAACACGCCCTTCCCCTCGCTCGCCACCGCCTCGAAGCTCGGGACCTTCGCCGGGTTCAGCTCGGCGTTCAGCTCGTCCACCGTGTAGACGTTCGGCAGGTCGCGCTTGTTGTACTGGATCACCCACGGGATCGAGTCGAGCGTGAGCCCGTACTCGGCCAGGTTCGTGCGCAGGTTCGCGAGCGACTCCTTGTTCTCCTCCATCTTCCCGACCTCGGAATCGGCCACGAAGACGATCGCGTCGGCGCCCTTCAAGACCAGCTTGCGCGTCGCGTTGTAGAACACCTGCCCCGGCACCGTGTAGAGGAGGAAACGCGTCTTGAACCCCATGATCTCGCCGAGATCGAGGGGGAGCAGATCGAAGAAGAGCGTCCGGTCGGACTGCGTCTTCATGCTCACCATCTTGCCGCGGCTGGTGTCGGGCACCGCCTCGTAGATGGCTTCGAGGTTGGTCGTCTTCCCGCTCAGGCCGGCGCCGTAATAGACCAGCTTGGCGTTGATCTCCTTGCCCGAATAGCTCACGACGACCACGTTCGTTCTCCTTCCCTGTGGTGACCCCACCCCTTCGCGAGGTGGTCCCATGGAGCCCCTTGCCGCCCTTTCTCCACGGGCCTCGAGGTGCCCGGCGAAGCCGGACACGGATGGGGTCGCCACAACGCCCGGGCGGTTCGCGCCCGAGTTCCATGGCGGCCAGCATGCCGCCCCGCGACTCCCGATGGCTTATCGGCGGGGCCCCGGCCGGACTTCAGCGGATTCCTCGTGGGAACGCGGGCGGGCCGGGAACGGCGCGGCCCGGGGGCGAGGGTGGGATCCCGCTCGCAGTGCTCGGGGCGCTCCGGGGAGCGCGCGGCTCAGGCGAGGCCGGCGATCGCCTCGCGGACGATCCAGATCCCGGTCCGCTCGTGCACCTGGGTCTGGATGCGGGTCTCTGCGCCCGAGTAATGCGACAGGAAGATGCGCTTGAGCGACTCGGCCTCGTCGCTGTGGAAATAGCGTCGCGCGCGCGTGAACATGTCGTCGCGGTGCGAGTAGACGAACGCCGTCACCTCGGTCACGCGGTCGTACTGGTTCTGGTTGTAGGCGGCCTCGGGCGAGTCCTCCATGTCGAGCCAGAGCGAGGCGCGCGGGTCCAGCACCTCGAAGCCGTGCTTCGTGCTCATGAGGTGTTCCCACAGTCCGAAGATCTCGAGCGGGACGTACCGCACCTGGCCCGGACCCGCGCTCCCCACCCGACGAAGCTGGCAGCGCACGATCTTCTGACTCGACATGTGCCCTCCCGTGGCAAGCGTCCCGCCGCCGCTCGATCGGCCGCGCCCCCTCCCGGGATTCCGGGGCTACGGGGCCGCGCAGCATCCTACTACGGGCCACCCGGTGGACGGCAGCCAAATGCTTGACACCCGCCCGAGGCGCCGCCTACGGTCGGCGGAAAGCTCCCGGGCCGTCCACTCCCTCGAGTTGCGATCGACCCACGGCTGCGGGGGATCCTGGGAGCGGGGAGGCAAAGGAATGTCCCGACTGATTTTCGGGTGGCTCACGGTGGGGATCGCGAGCTTGCCCGCCTGGCTCGGCTACGCGCTGGCCGACGCGGCCACGGCGCTCCACTGGCTGTTTTTCCCCGGCCGCCGCCACGCCGCGCTCGCCAACCTCGCCGTGATCCTGCCGCGCGCCTCGCGCCGCGATCGCGCGCGGGTCGCCCGCCGCATGATGCGCAGCTACAACCGGATGATGTACGAGTTCTTCCGCCTGCCCCATCTCTCTCGCGAAGAGCTGCTCGCCTCGGTCGAGGTCGTGGGCAAGGAGCACCTGGATCGCGGCATCGCCCGCGGCCGGGGCGTGATCCTCGCCGCCACGCACCTCGGCAACTGGGAGCTGGCGGGCGTCATGGTGGCGCAGTGGGGCTACGCGCTGCACGCGGTGGCGGGGGTCCAGCTCGCGCGCTGGCTCTCCGGGGCGGTGCGCGACACCAAGACCGAGCTGTCGATCACGACGATCGCGCCGGAGGACGGCTTCCGGAAGATCATGCGCGCGCTCGAGCACAACGATCCGGTCGCACTCATGGTGGACGGCAATCTCTACGCGCACGGCCACACGGTGGAGTGGTTCGGCCGCCCGACCCCGTTCCCCGCGGGCCCGGGCGTGCTGGCGCAGCGCACCGGCGCCCTGCTGATCTCCGGCTACTGCGAGCGCACCTCGCCCGGGCGCTTCCGAATCGTGCTCGAGCCGCCGCTCGACCCCGCCGCGTTCGCCTCGACCGCCGAGCTCCACCAGGCCGTCGCGTCCATCGCCGAGCGGCACATCCGCGAGCACATCGACCAGTGGTGCATCTTCCGCCCGCTCTGGGCGGTGCCCGCCGCCCAGTCCGCCGAGGAGCCCGCGGCCGAACGGGCGCACGCAGGGCCCGCGGCCGGAGGCCGCGGAAGCCCATGAGAATCGGCATCGTCTCCCAGTCCTACTACCCGCGCTACGGCGGGGTCACCGAGCACGTGCACGCGCTCGCGCACGAGCTGCGCCGGCGCGGCCACGAGGTCACCATCATCACGAGCTTCTTCCGCCGCGGCGAGAAGGGGTTCACCGACGGCGTGCTGCGGATCGGCTGGAACATCCTCGTGCCGTTCAATCGCGCGTTCGTGGACTTCGCGATCGGGGTCTCGCTCAAAGGCCGGTTGAAGCGCGCGATCCGCGACCTCGACCTGGACATCGTGCACGTCCACTGCCCCACCGCGCCCACGCTGCCGATCTTCGCGGTGCAGGTGAGCGACCGCCCCACGGTGGGCACGTTCCACTCGACGGGCGGACGCACCGCGATCCAGGACCTGTTCAAGCCGATGGTGGTGGGCGCCATGGCGCGGCTCGACGGCCGCATCGCGGTGAGCGCCACGGCCCGGGCGACGGCCGAGATCTACCACCCGGGGCCCTACGACGTGATCCCGAACGGCGTCGACGTCGAGCGCTTCCACCCGCTCGTCGCGCCGTTCCCCGCCTGGCGCGATCCGGCGTTCACGAACATCCTGTTCGTGGGCCGGCTCGATCCGCGGAAGGGCGTACAGCACCTGATCGCCGCCATGCCCGAGGTCGTGGAGCGCACGGACGGCCGGGCGCGGCTCCTCGTCGTGGGCGATTCCTACCTCCGGCCGCAGATCATGGCCGGCGTGGCCTCGTCCGTGCGCGAGCACGTCCACTTCCTGGGCCACGTCGCGAGCGCCGATCTGCCGCGCTGGTACGCGACCGGGGACCTGTTCTGCTCGCCCGCGACGGGCAACGAGAGCTTCGGGATCGTACTCGTGGAGGCCATGGCGGCGGGCCGCGCCGTGGTGTGTTCGGACATCCCCGGCTATCGCACCGTGGTCACGCCGAACCGCGACGCCGCGGTGTTCCCGCCGGGCGACGTGCCGGCGCTGGCCCGCACGCTGTCGCAGCTCGTCGAGGACCCGGAGCGCCGCGGCCGGCTGGCCGCGGAGGGACGCCGCCGCGCGCTCGAGTTCGCGTGGCCGAGCGTCGTGGACCGCATCGAGGCGGTGTACCGCGAGGCGGCCGGCCGGCGCGCCGCCGCGCTCTCCGGCACGACCGCGGCCTGAGCGGGCCATGAGCGGGCCTGCGGGACCTCTCGCGCGCTCGCCGGCACCGAGGCCGCTGCTCCTCCAGCGCGATTTCGCGGCGTTGTGGTGGGGGCAGTTCATCTCGCTCTGGGGCGATCGCCTGAACTTCCTCGCCCTGAACGGGCTCGTGCAGCAGCACACGCGCGACTACCACGATCCCGGCCAGTCCTCGCTCATGCTGAGCCTGCAGGGCACGGTGTCCGTGCTGCCGGTGCTGCTGTTCGCGCCGTTCGTCGGGCCGTGGGTGGATCGCTGGAACCTGCGCCGGGTGTTGATCGCCTCGGACCTCATGCGCGCGCTGCTGGTGCTCGCCATCCCCCCCATCTACGCGGCCACCCACCACGCCGCGCCCGTGTGGTCGCTCGTGTTCCTGCTCTTCACGTGCAACGTGTTCTTCCTTCCGGCGAAGAGCGCGATGACGCCGGAGATCGTGACCAAGGAACAGCTGCTCACCGCGAACACGCTGCTGGCGATGGCGGGCATCCTGGGCACGGTGGGCGGGTTCGCCATGGGCGGCTGGGTGGTGGACCACTGGGGCTGGCCCGCGGCGCTGACGATGGACGCCGTGACGTACGGCGTCTCGGTCGTGTCCCTGTCGCTCATCCGCTACCGGCCGCGGACCGGCGCGATGCGGGACGTCACGGTCGGGGGCTACTGGCAGGAGATCGTCGAGGGACTCCGCGTCGTGCGCCGCAGTCCCGCCGTGGGCCTCGCGCTCACGGCGCTCGGCGCGGTGTGGCTCGGGGGCGGGTTCGTGCAGGTGGCCGGCATCCAGCACATTCAGCGCGCCGCGAGCATCCCCGGCGCCGAGCGCATCGCCGGTCTCGGCGGTGCGCTCGGGCTCGGCGCCGCGCTCGCCACGTGGTGGGTGAACACGCGCGGCCGCCGGCTGCCGCGGCCGCTGCTCCTCGGCGTCGGCATGGTGCTCGCCGGCGTGTGGCTCGTGTGCATCGCGGTGTCGCGGCGATTTGCCGTGTACACGATCGCCAGCTTCCTGATCGGGGCCTGCATCGCGCCGGCGTTCGTGCTCACCGAGACGCTCGTCCAGGAGGGCACCGACCTCCACCAGCGCGGCCGCGTCTTCAGCCTGCGCGATTTCGCGATGCGGCTGCTGCTGCTCGCCTCGCTCGCGCTCGCGACCGTGCTCACGCCGCTCTTCGGCACGACCTCGACGCTGATCGTGGCGGCGGTGGGGATCTCCGCCGCCGGATTCCTCTCGATCGCGTGGGGGCGCCGCGCGCGCGAGCTGATGCGCGTGCCGCCGCGCGGCGGGGACTGAACGGGCCGCGAGCCCTCGGTCGGGGGCATCCCGTCCCGACCCGTCGCCTGGCTACTCGCTCCCCGGCGGAAACAGCTCCACGCCGAAGCGGTCGCGCAGCTCGTCGCGGAACGGTCGAGACGGCGCGTGCACGCCGGCACGGCGGCGAAACTCGTCCCACGCCTGCATGAGCTCCGGCCCGTGTTCGGCGAACAATCGCCGCTCGCGCGCGGCGGTCTCGAGCGCGGGTCCGACCCGCGCGGAGAGCTCGTCGAACACGGTGCGGGCCACGCGGCGCAGGTCGTTGCCGCCGGGGCCGCTTGCCACCACGGCGCCCTGGGCGTCCACGGTGAACTCGTGCGTGCAGGCCGGGCAGCGCACGCTGGCCCCCGCTTCGCCCAGGAGCGACGCGGGGAGCAGGTAGCGGGCGGAGCACGACGGACATTGCACGGGCAGGCCAGTCATGGGTCGGGAGACTAGCGCGTCTGCGCCCCACCGGCACGCAAGGCGCGCCGGTGAGGCACTCGAACCGGCACGCAGGCGCCTCTCGCGCGGCCGGGCCGGCGCCGCCCGGCGCGGATCAGCCCGCGAGCGCCAGCTCGAGCGGCTCGGGGAAGCGCTCGCGCAGGATCCCGCGCAGTGTCGCGTGCGCCGGCGCGAGCAGGTGCGCGTCGGACGCCACGAGCGACCGGCCGGCGTCCCGGGCTTCGAGGAGCAGCGGCTCGTCTCGCACGTGGTCCGCGAGCCGGAACTCGGTCAACCCCGCCTGCCGCGTGCCCCAGAACTCGCCCGGACCACGGAGCGCGAGGTCGGCCTCGGCGAGCTCGAAGCCGTCGTCCGTGCGCGCCATCACCGCGAGGCGTTCGCGGGCGCGGGCGCCGGTCATGGCGCCGGCGACGAGCACGCACACCGAGCGGTGCTCGCCGCGGCCGATGCGACCGCGGAGCTGGTGGAGCTGCGTGAGCCCGAAGCGCTCCGCGTTCTCGACCACCATGAGCGTGGCGTTCGGCACGTCGACGCCCACCTCGACCACCGTCGTCGCCACGAGCACGTCGAGCGCGCGGGCGCGGAACGCGTCCATCACGCCCTGCTTCTCGTCCGGCTTGAGCCTGCCGTGGAGCAATCCCAGCCGGTACTTCGCGAGCAGCGGCTGCTCGCGCAGGCGCTCGACCTCGGTCTCGGCCGCGCGCAGGGATTCGCGCCTCCCCTCCTCGCGTTTCCCCTCCTCGATCGCCGGCACCACGACGAACGCCTGCCGCCCCGCGGCCAGCTCGCGGGCCATGAACTCGATCACTTGCGGGAACTTCGACTCGTCGGTCACGCGGGTCACGAGCCGCCCCCTCCCGGCGGGGCGCATGCGAATGACGCTCAGATCCAGGTCGCCGAAGCAGGCGAGCTGGAGCGTGCGCGGGATCGGCGTGGCGGTGAGCACGAGCGTGTGCGGCAGCATTCCCTTCGCGGCGAGCGCCGCGCGCTGGCGGACGCCGAAGCGATGCTGCTCGTCCACGATCGCGAGCGCGAGCGAGGGGAACTGGAGCTTCTCCTCGAGCAGCGCGTGCGTGCCCACGACGAGCACCGGCTCGCCCGCGGTGAGGCGCGACTGGAGTTGCCGCCGCTCGCTGGCCGGCGTCGCGCCGGTCACGACCGCGACCGGCAGCCCCGAATCCCCCACGAGCCGGGGGATGCTCTCGCCGTGCTGGCGCGCGAGCAGCTCGGTGGGCACGAGCAGCGCCGCCTGCTGCCCGGCCTCGATCGCGGCGCACGCCGCGAGCAGCGCCACGACGGTCTTGCCGCTGCCCACGTCGCCGACGACGAGGCGATGCATGGGTCGCGGCCGGGCGAGATCGGCCAGGATCTCCGCGAGCGCCGCATCCTGCCCGGGCGTGAGCGCGAACGGGAGCCCGGCCCGGACGCGCGCGCCGAGCGCACCGGGCGGTACGAGCGCGAGCGCGCGTCCCTCCTCCGCGAGGGCCTTCCGGCGGAGCTCCATCACCATCTGCATCAGGAACAGCTCCTCGAACGCGAGCCGGCGGCGCGCCTGCTCGAGCGCCGCGGCGGACGCGGGGAAGTGGAGATCGCGCAGCGCCTGCCCGAGCGGCACGAGCGCCTGCGCCGTGGCGACGCCCGCGGGGACCGGGTCGGGCAGGCGCTGCGCGATCTCCAC
>DATDEX010000017.1:0-13888 GCA_036522895.1 Candidatus Eiseniibacteriota bacterium
GGCGGTTGTCGAGGCCGCGTCGTCCAGCGAGCAAGCAGCAGCGCCTGCGATGCAACTCGTTCCAGAACCAGTTGTCCCATCGTGTGCGCCGAATCAGGCTGTCTTGATGGAGCCACTTGCGACGGCTGCTGCCGCTCCGGCCCGCGGGAAGCTGTCACCGCTCTCGCCCGGTCGGTTCGCTCTGCAAGCCACGGTCGACCAGGAAACGCATGACGCGCTGCGCCAGGCGCAGGAGCTGCTGGGTCACTCGGTGCCCTCGGGAGATCTCGCGACGGTTCTCAAGAACGCCGCCCTCGCATACGTGGAGCTGCTCGAAAAGCAGAAGTTCGCGAAATGTCGCCGGCCGCGAGCGCAGCGAGTTACCGCGAAGGGCCGACACATCCCCGCCGAGGTCAAGCGCAAGCTCCGGGAGCGCGATGGCGGGCAATGTACGTTCGTGAGCGAGAATGGCAAGCGCTGCGAGGCGCGGAAGGGCTTGGAGTTTGACCACATTGAAGCCGTCGCGCGGGGAGGAGCAGCTACAGTGAGCAATATTCGATTGCGCTGTCGCGCGCATAACCAGTACGGCGCTGAGTGCACGTTCGGCGCTGGGTTCATGGATAGGAAACGCGAAGAGACGCGCTGTCGGGCGGCGGAGGCGAAGGCAGAGGCGGGAGCCAGGGCGAAGGCGAAGGCCGAGGCGCAGGCAGAAGCGCGGGCGCGTGACGCCGACGAGCACGACGTGATCCCCTGGCTGCGAGCGCTCGGATACAGCCTCGAACGCGCCCGGCATGGCTGGGAGCTCTGCGCGCACATCCCGGACGCACCGCTCGAGGAGCGCGTGAAAACCGCGTTGCGCGGTCTCGCCCCGAACTGCGTGCGTCGCGCACCCTACGTGGGGACAAGCCCCGCCTGATGCTCGTGGCCGGAAGGCCTGCGCCGCTGCCCGGAGCCCGACCTACCGGTCGCATCGCACAACCCCTCACTCGTGGCAGTCTTCGCACGTCGTCTCTTGCGGCCGCGGATCGCCGCTCGCGAGCACGTGGCAGCCCTCGCACTCGAGGCCTGTCTCGAGGTGCTGCGTGTGCGAGAACTCGCCGGGGAGAGCGCCGGTGCAGGACGCTTGCATGCGGGCCGCGACCAGAGCATGATCCTCTGGTGTCGTTGGTGCACCGGCATGCTCGGGGCATCGTCCCCGGGTGCGGACTCGCTCCGGGGCCGCCGGTGCGAGCGACCGCGGCCGGCCGGGGCCGCGAGAACGGGAGAAGCGGGATGAGCCGCAGCCGATGGAGAGGCGCTTGGCTGGCGGCGCTGGGCGCCGCGGTCGCGGTTGGACTCCTTGCGGGCTTGGCGGACGCGAAGCAGTGGAGGAAGTGGGCGCCCGGCCCGCTGCCATCGGACAGCACCTATGCGGCGTTCCTCGCGCGACCTTCGGATTCGCTGACCGCCGCGCAGCTCACGTGGCTCGCGGTGCAGCGCGACTGGCGGCTGGAGCGGGACTTGGAGTTGGACTCGCCGTCGGCCCTGTCCATAACCGATACCGGGCGCCCGCTACACGTCGCGCGGCGAACGGACGCCCGCTTCGCTGCGCTCGTGTCGAGGCCCTACGCAGCGCTCTCCGACGCGGAGCGCGCGTGGCTCGTTACGGAGAACACGGCCCAGCAGGTGTCCCGGCAATCGCAGTCGACCGCCTCGAGTGCGGGGGGCATCGCGGCGCTGGCGCTGATCGTGGGACTGCTGGCCGGGGCCTCGATCCTCGCATACGGAATCAGCCACGCCTTGTAGTTTGCACCACGAAGGCGGGTTCTCCAGTTCGATCGTCGGGACGTTTCGCCAGTCCGACCGAACGGCCGTCGCTCACTCGTGGCAGTCCTTGCACGCCGTCTTCTGTGGGCGCGGGTCGCCGCTCGCGAGCACGTGGCAGCCCTCGCACTCGAGGCCGGTCTCCAGGTGCTGCGTGTGCGAGAACTCGCCGCGGAAGCTGGGGTAGGTCCGGGCTTTCACGTCGCCGTGGCAGCTGCCGCATGCGGCCTGGCTCACGGTCTTCACGTTCTGGTGGTGACAGGTGCGGCAGCCGTCGGCGCCGAAGCGCACGACCTCGCCGGGTGCGCGCTCGGCGTGCGGGCGGTGGCAGGCGGCGCAGTCGAGCTTGCCGGCGGTGAGGTGCGGCTGGTGGGAAAACGCCAGGCCGCCGAAAGTGCCGCGCTGGTCCTCGATCCCCACGTGGCAGCTCATGCACGTGCCGGAGTTGCCGGCGAGCGTCTTCCACGGCCGCGACAACGCTCCGAGCCCGCGCTGGTGCCGCGCGTCGTTCATCTGCTCGAATGCCTTGTCGAGCAGTGCGTAGGCGAAGTTCACGTTGTGCACGCCGTGGCCGCGCTCGACGAGCAGGAAGTTCGCGCGTGCGTCCTCCCATGCCTTGGGGGCCTCGAAGCCCATGGACCCGGTGCTCGCCTCGAGTTGCGCCTTGAGCGCGGTGACGCGCGCGTCGACGCTCGACTTCCAGGCCTCGAAGATGCGCGCGTACGACGGCCCGTGGCAGGACATGCAGGAGACGGCGCTCGCTCGCTGGGTGTGCGGGCCCTCGGGGCCGGCGGAGGCGACCTCGGCGCTGAACGCCGGGTTGTGGCAGCCCTGGCAGGTCACGCCCGCGGCGAACATCGGACTCGGGCTCCGCGGCACGCCGCGGCCGCCGAGGCCGGAGTAGAGATCCTGCTGCGGCGAGTGGCCGTTGCCGTGGCAGGCGCGGCAGTCACCCGCCGCATCGTGGGTCGCGGACGCGGCCCGGCTCGGCAACCGCCCGTGCTCGATCGTCAGGTGGCAGTGCTGGCAGTCCACCTTGTGCTGCGTCACGTGCTGGTCGTGCAGGAACCGGGTGTCGTTGTAGCGCGAGAGCCGCGCCGGCTCGTTGTGGCAGGTGAGGCAGCGCTCCTTCGGCACCGCGCCGTCGCCGCGCACGACCCCGCCGTGGCAGAGGTCGCACTTCATGTCGAGGCGCGACACCTGGCTGTGGTCGAACGTCACGCCCTCGTTGCTCGTCACCTGCTCCGGCACCTGGTGGCACTTGAGGCAGGCTCCGGTCCCGCTGTTCAGGGGCTGCGCCATGAAATGGCAGAGCGCGCACGTGGACGAGGTCACCGCGATGTGGCTGCCCTGGACGATCTGCGAGTGGCACGACGTGCACCGCAATCTCAAGCCCCGGCGGCTCTCGGAGAGATGCGGGGTGTGATCGAAGACGACGTTGTGGAACACCTCCTTGCCCTCGAGCAGCCGCCGCTCGTGGCAGCGCATGCAGGCCGCGTCGTCCACCTCGGCCCACGGCTTCGTGCCCGAGGTGCCGGTGAAGTACTTCGCCACCATCGAGAGCGCCTCGAACTTCTTCCGCACCTCGGCGCCGATGCCGGGCGCGATGTGGCACTCCACGCACGCGATCTTGTTGTGCTTCGAGTGCTTCCACGACTCGTAATAGGGCTTCATGTTGTGGCAGGTGTAGCCGCAGAACGTCGGCGTGCTCGTCATCTGCACCATGCCGAGCGTGGCGACGATGCCGAAGCCCACGACGAACACCGCCACGGGTCCGGCGAGCCGCAGCGCGTTGTGCGGCAGGCCGGGCAGGCGCGCCGCGCGCACCCGCTCGAGCAGGGCCGCGAGCCGGCGGGGCATGGGGGTCACCGCTCGGCGCGCGGGTCGCGGTCCCGCATGCGGCGCAGGATGCCGGCGGTGCCGAGCACGTAGAACCAGAACACGATCAGCAGCAGCCGCTCGGTGCGGAGGTTCCCGAGCTTGCCGTGGATCTCGTGCTGCACTTCCTGGCCCACCGTACGCGCGCGCAGCGCGTAGTTCGCGAGCACCTCGGGCTCGACCGCGTGTCCCGCGGTGAGCGCCTCGCGCAGGTAGGTGCGCGCCTCCGCCATGCGGGAGCGGTAATCGTCCGTGCGGAGCGGAACGTCCTCGGCGCGGGCGATCATCGCCTCGGCGCGGTCCACTTCCTCGGAGGCGACGCGGTAGTCGGTGTCGAGCTTCTGGCCCGCGGCCACCTCCTTGCCGCCCTCGGCGTGGCAGCCCGCGCAGGACGTCCCGAGCCGCTCCGGACGGGCGGCGCTCACGTCGTGCGCCTTGTGACACGAGCTGCACTCGCTCAGGCGTTTCGCGCGCATGCCCTGCGCGTGCGGGCCTGCGAGGAACCAGCGGCGCTCGGCGGTGTGGCAGCGGCCGCACACCTTGTCCACGTCACCCACCTCGGGCGGGGCCGCGCCGTGGACGCCGTGGCAGCTCACGCACGTCGGCGCGCCCAGGTTGCCCTTGTCGTGCAACTGCCGGGCGTGGACGCTCGTCTCGTAGAGCGCGAACGTGTTGGGGATGCCACGTTCCTTCACCAGCGCCGAGTCGCCGTGGCAGCGCCCGCACGTGCGCGGGATGTTCGCGGCGAACACGCGGCTCGCCGGGTCCTGGGGTGCGAGGATGTCGTGCGCGCCGTGGCAGTCGGAGCAGACCGCGACCCGCCGATCGCCCTGCTTCAGCCGCACGCCGTGCCCGCTCGTCTGGTAGAGCGCGTACTGGTCCACGGGCAGGTTGTAGGGCCGCATCTTCTGCTCGTCGGCGTGGCAGGAGGCACAGAGCGCCGGCACGGTCTCGCGCGCGGGCTTGCCGCGGAAGCCCGCCCCGTGCGCGACCCCTTGCTCGAGCGAGCCGGCGTCACCGCCGTGGCACGACGTGCAGTGCACGTCCTCGCCCGCGTGGATGCTGGTCTCGAAGAGCTTCCGCTCCGCCGGATGGCACACGCCGCAGCGGCCCGCGGCCGCCGAGGCCGCGGCCGGGCTCCGCGTCTCGGGCGACGCGATCCCCGGCTGGGCGCGCACCGCGCGCACCGCGATCGCGAGTGTTCCGATCGCCAGCGCGGCGGCGGCGAGGCGCAGGAAGCCGGCGGGACGCGCGCTCATCCGCGGTCCAGGAACGTGCCGAGCACGCTGAGCGCGAGCCACGCCACGAAGATCGCCACGCCCGCCATGCGCAGGCGCTTCTCGGGGAGCGCGCCCGACACGCGCGGCGCCCACCAGGGGAGGAGCAGGAGCCCGAACGCGAACACGAGCAGGACGGCGCCCGCGACCGACGAGCCCACCGGCGAGCGCTGGATCACGAGGTAGGCGGCGTGCATGTACCAGGGCGGCCGCGCGCCGGCCGGCGTCACGTACGGATCCGCCGGGCCGTTGAACCGGAACGGCACCAGCACCGCCAGCGTCACGAGCCCCGCGAAGAGGAAGAGCGCGAGCAGCAGCAGATTGTAACGATGGCGGCGGAACGTGGACGTCCGCGCGATCGCCGGCATCGACGGGTAGCTGCCGAGCCCGACCCGGCGCACGGTGGCGAACGTGAGGTAGAGGCAGCCCACCCAGAGCAGCGGCAGCACGCCGACATGGAGCGCGTAAAAGCGCGTGAGCACGTCTTCGCCCATCACCCGTCCGCCGAGCAGGAACGCGAGCACCGGCCCGACGATCGGCAATGAATAGACGACCTCGATCCCGCGCACCGTGGACCAGTAGCCGCGCGCGTCCCAGGTGAGGAGGCGGCCGGTGAAGTCGAACTGGAGCGAGAGCCAGACCAGCGCGACCGCGCTGCACCACAGCACCTCGCGCGGCGCCTTCCACAGTCCGTCCCAGAAGAGCCGCAACAGCCGCAGCACCACGACGAGGATGAGCGCGAGCGCGCCCCAGGTGTGCACCTGGTGGATCACCCCGCCGAGCGGCAGGTCGCGTACGATCGTGAGCGTGCTCGTGTGCGCGGCGTCCGGGGTGGGGCGATAGTGGAATGCGAGCAGCATCCCGGTCACGGCCTCGATCGCGAACAGCACCGCCATGAGCACGCCAAGCGCCTGGCGGCCGCGCACGTACTCGGGCACCGGGGTGGCGTCGAGATCGCGCAGCAGCTCGCGGAGCGGGCGGCGCGTGTCGAGCGGCACCATGACGAGCCCGAAGTGGCTCAGGAACGAGAAGAGCTCGGAGAGGTCGAGGCGCCGCTCGAGCGCGTCGAGCAGGCGGTCGCCGAACGAACGGGCCGGGGTGACGGGTTCCTCGCTCATACTCGGACGAAGATTTCCCCGGCCCGCACGCTCACGCTGTAGCTGGGGAGCGCTCGCTGCGGCGGGCCGGACAACACGTTGCCCGCGAGGTCGAAGCGGCCGTCGTGGCACGGGCAGACGATCGTCTTCTTCTCGCGGTCGAAGCCGAGGATGCAGCGAACGTGCGTGCACACGGCGGAGAGCGCGACGACGCGCGTCTCGTCGAGCCGGATCACGAAGAACGGCGTGACGCCGTGGCGCACCATGCGCGCCTCGCCGATCCGGTAGTCGCCGAGGAGCCCCACGCGCACCACGTTTTCGCTGCTCGTGTCGTGCCGCTCCGGCGGGCGCATGTAGGCGGCAATCGCCGCGCCGCCGCCCACGGCCCAGAGGCCGAGGAAGCCCCGCGTGAGCCACACGAGGAACCCGCGCCGGTCGCCCGAGGCGCCGGGACCGTTACCGCTCTCCGCCATCACGACCCCCTGTCGCGCTTGGTCTCCGGGCGCGGACAAGTACTAGAACAGCAACCGACGTGCCCGCTCGGCCGGGCGCCGGATGACCCGCGAGGCGCCCCGATCCTGCGCGAGGTCAGCCGGCGCAAGTGGCTGTCAACATTGGCGTAGATGGCTTGCGGGCCGGCCCGGCTACGACGCGCCGCCCCGGTCGACGAATGGGAATGACGCGGCCCCTCCCCTGGCTCCACCGACAAAATGTCAGGCCACTGGGCAGGCCGGGCCCTCACCGCCCGCGGGCCAGGGAGGGGACGCCGCCGTCGATTCCCGACCTCGAGACCCGTCGCTCGTCCTGTCCGTCCCGGGTCTCGCGGGCGGAATGCACCGGCAGGCGATGGCCGTCGCTCCGACGCGCGAGCTGGCTACGATCGCGATGGCGCCTGCACGCCGCTCTCGCTTCGGCGGCGACCAGATGAGGCGGAGTAACGCAGCGAGGCGGGCGGGGAACCCACGCGAAGCGTGGGTCCGGCGGTCGACAGACAAGTTACCACTGGGACGGAACGCTACGCCGCCTCCAGCACGGACTGGAGTACGGGTGCCAGCCGTCGGATTTCGGTTTCCAGGGCCCCGAGCGCCGGAGCGGAGGCCTCCAGATCGCCGGTGGCGGCCACGGACTCGAGTCGTCGGGCGGCCTCTGCGACCGCCTTGGCTCCGAGTGCGGCGACCGCGCCCCTCAGACTGTGCGCGCCGCGCTCGAGGGCCTGGCTGTCGCCTCGGAGCAGCGCCGCCTCCATGGACTCGAGTTGTTGGGGCGCGTGTGAGAGGTGGAGCCGCACGGCCTCGGCCAGAACAGCACGATCGCCCTCGGTGCTGAGCATCGCCAGGTGCAGGTCGAAGACCCGAAGCGCGGGGCCGGCATCGGGCATCGACAGTGAGGGTTCAACGGGCTGGTCTTGGGGTGGGATCAGAGCCTCGATCGCGGCGAACAGTTCTGCCGCCCGAATCGGCTTGCTGGCGTAGCCATCCATCCCGTGCTCGAGGCAGCGCTCGCGGTCCCCCTTCAAGGCATGGGCGGTGAGCGCGATGATCGGGAGGTGACACCCCGTGGCGCGTTCGCGCTCCCGAATCGCCACCGTCGTCTCGAAGCCATCGAGGCCCGGCATCTGCACATCCATGAGGACGAGGTCGAACGGCTCCGCTTCGAGCGCCTTCAGCACCGCATGACCGTCCTCCGCAGCTCGCACGTAGTGTCCGCGCTTCTCGAGCATGCGCGTCACCATCATGCGGTTGATCTGGTTGTCCTCGGCGAGCAACAGACGCAATCGCCGGCGGTCCTCTCGCAGCGAGTGGCGCGTGACCAGGACGGGGGATCGACCCTTGGCGCTCCCGGCGAACACGGCGCGGATCGCCTCGAGCAGCTCCCCGGCCAGCACTGGCTTGGTGAGGTAGCCCGCGATGCCGAGCGACCGGCAACGCGCCGCGTCGCCACTTCGGCCGATGGTCGTGAGCAGGATGATCGGCGTGGCAAGCTCCCCGTCGCCCTGGATCTGCTCGGCCAGCGCCACCCCATCCATTCCGGGCAGGTGGGCATCAACGAGCACCAGAGCGAACGGGTCTCCGGCATCACGTGCCTGCCGCAAGGCAGCAAGCGCCGCCGCTCCGTCTTCCGTGGCCATCGTGCGCGCCTGCCACCCTTCCAGCAGACCGACGAAGATCGAGCGGCTCGAGGCGTTGTTCTCCACGACGAGGACGCGCCGGTCACGAAGCGGGACGTCCGTCATCGGCGCGGAGCCCGTAGCCACCTCGACCGGGAATGACACGGTGAAGGTAAACGTGCTGCCGTGGTTGGGCGCGCTCTGCACCCCGATCTCGCCGCCCATCAGGGTCACCAGCTGACGACAGATCGTGAGCCCGAGTCCGGTGCCCCCGTGGCGGCGGGTGGTGGAGCCATCAGCCTGGGTGAACGACTCGAAGATGAACTTCTGCATCGGCTCGGGGATCCCGATGCCCGTGTCCTCGACCGAGAATCGCAGGGCCACGCCCGCGTCCGACTCCGATTCGGCAACCACGCGCAACACGACCTCGCCCTGCGCCGTGAACTTGATTGCATTGCCCAGCAGATTGAGGATCACCTGGCGCAGGCGGGTCGGATCGCCGATCAGCCGGTCCGGCACGTCGGCAGCGATGTCCACCGGCATCTCGAGCCCACGCTGGTACGCGCGGACGGCCATCGCCTTGACCGCGCTCCCGAGGCACTCGCGCAGACTGAACGGAATGGTCTCCAACTCGAGCTTGCCCGCCTCGATCTTGGAGAAATCGAGGATGTCGTTGAGGAGCGACAGCAGCGCGTCGGCCGAGTTCTTGACCGCGGCGAGGAATGTGCGCTGGTCTGCGGAGAGCTCGGTGTCGAGCGCGAGCTCGGTCATCCCGATGATACTGGTCATCGGGGTCCGGATTTCGTGGCTCATGTTGGCCATGAACTCCGATTTGAGCCGCGCCGCCGCAAGCGCCGCCTCGCGGGCCTGAACGAGGTCGGCTTCGACCCGCTTCTGCTCGGTGACGTCTTCGACCGTGCCCACGTAGCCGCGGGTCGACCCTTCGGCCGAGTGGATCGGGGCGGCGCGCGAGTGGATCCATCGGAGTACCTGTTCGGGCGTCCGGATCCGAAACTCGCGCGAGAACTCGCCACCGCTGCCGACCGTTCGTTGCCACTCCGCCAGGACAGATACACGGTCCTCGGGGTCGATCGCACGACTCCATCCCGTGCCCAGACTCTCTTCCGACGAGAGACCCGAGATCGCCCGCCAGCGGGCGTTGGTGTAGACGCAGCGACCTTCGACATCGTTTTCGAAAATGCCGATCGGCGACGAGGCGCTCAGCGAGCGGAAGCGCTCCTCGCTCTCGTTGAGTTCGACGACGCGATCCTTGAGCATGCGGCGCTCGTGTCCGAGCGCGGCGCGGGAGGCACGCAGGTTCTCCCGCATGATCTCGAACGCCCGCGCCACCTCGCCGGCCTCGTCATCCATCTCCGCCGGAAGCGCGTGCTCGAGGTCACCGCTGGCAATCCGCTCGGCGCCGGCGCGCAGCCGGAAGAGCGGGCGCGTGATTTGACGTGCCAGTAAGAAAGCCAGCGCGATCGAAGCGAGGACGATCAGAACGAGCACGGTGATCGTGCGCCGACGGACTTCCCGGACGTTGACGAACAGTGCCGAGCGAGGCATCGCTTCGCCCACGACCCAAGTCGGGTTCCGGCCCTGCGTGTCCAGCTCGACGGAGGCGTGGGTGAGGAGGAACGGTGTGCCGCGCCAGACGAGGTCGTGGCCGCCCGCGGCGATCGTCTGCATCATCGACGCCGGCAGCGACGCGGGAATGCTGTCCCCGAAGGCGGCCTCGCGACCGCCCTCCGCCCACGCCACGATCCTGCCCGAGGCGTCGGCGAGGAACAGGTTGCGGCCCCCGCTCGCTGCCGCACTACTCACGCGCTGAAAGATCGCCAGCGGATTGAGGATGCCCACGAGTACGGCCCGTCGATCCCGACCGAGTCTCAGCGGTGAAGCGATCGCCAACGTCAGCGAGCCGAGACGTCCGGGTGGACCGACCGGGAGCGGGAAGACTCGGGTCTCGCCCGAAGCGAGAGGGCCCACTGCCTGCGACAGGTCGAGGTTTCGCTGCAGCTCGGGCGGCGATCCGGGAACATCGACCCGCCCAACGGGGCGTCCGGCGGCGTCCAGGATCGACAACGCGGCGAAATCCGATCCGGCAGGGAACGCGTCACGGAGCCTTTCGTAGAACTCCACCCCATCCGTGCCAACGGCCGGACCCGGATGCGCGGACACCCGGCGACCCGCCGGTGATGGCGCACGGTCGCCGATCAGCTGTGCGACCGAGCGGAGTTGTGCCTGAGCCGCCACCAGCCGGTCCGTCAAGGCATCCGAGATGTCGAGCACCTCGCTGCTGAAGAGCGTCACCGAGACCGTCTCGAGGAGCTGGGTGATGTAGCGATCTTCGGTCAGCGCCAATGCCACCAGACCGGGCACCGCGGCCAGCAGAATGCCGGCGAGCATCCGGCTGCGGATGCTGCGAAGTGGCGGACGCCGGAACAGGGGGGACCGCATGAGCTAGGGCGTGGTGGCGACGACTGCACGCTCGACGACGATGCCGACCGAGGCCCGCGGGTCGCCCGAAGGGTCGGCGAATCGGCCGGTCACCCGGATCAGGCTCCCGGGCGCCGGCAGGTCGGGGGGTGGGGAGGCGCGCGTGGCGCCGGTGAGGATCGCGAGGTCGCCGGGCCCCAGTTCCAGGTAGGCGGCTTCGTCGCGGGACACGAGCTGCCCGCGCGCCACGACGACGATGTCGCCGGGGGTGAAGCCCGCGTCACGGATGGCCTTGAGGATCCGGCGCCCCTCGAAGCGCTGACCGCTGCGGGGATTGATCTCGGCGAGGCCGCGTTCGAGGTCGACCGACGCCGTCATGATGCAGGCTACGCGCTTGAGCCGCCGCTCTACCGTGCCGGCGCAGATGTTGCAAGTCATCCCCCGGACGGCAACCCGCGCCGACAGGACCTCGGCGCGGGCCAGTGTCACAGTTCCGCACAAGAGGCCGCAGGCGACGGCCAGGCCCGCGAAGCCCCGATGCGACGCGATCAGCGTTGCATGTAGGCGCGAATCCACAGCGAACTCCTTCCCTGGATGTCCGCAGGCACTCCCCGTTCCCATACCGGCCGGCCCCAGGACGCCTCCAGCCACAACCGCCGAACCGGCTGGATCTCGAGCACGGGCGCGAGCGAGATGCGGTCATAGGCGCCGTTCACGGCCCCCTCATAGGTGAGCTCGGCGCCGAAGAAGAGGTCGTGCCCGCGGGCAAGCAGCCGCGCGGACGGCCGGGCCAGCGCCGCCACGTTGCCGAGCCACGTCGGCTCCTCCTCTGCACCGTAGCCGGTACCCCGATACGACCAGGACACGGACGCGATGTCACGCAGTCCCGTGTGCGTGAGCCCGCCCGCGAGCGCGTACTTGGCGGGACGGAGCGTCGGCCAATGTTCGTCGCCGGGCGGGTAGAGTCCCACGCTTCCGAACGTGACCGCTTCGAGCCGCGACCCCAGGCCGTCCCGGCGCCACAGCCGCTGCTGCAGCTGGAGCGACCATGGAACGAGCTCTGATTCGCGCGCAACCACGCTGCCCTGCTCGATTTCGGCACGCTTGCGATAGGGCATGTAGAAACCGGCGATCGTGTTTGGCCCCAGACCGTATGCGACGCCCGCCGCCACGTAGGTGTCCGCAGCGGATTCGCCCTCGTAGAGCGTACGCTCGGACGAGATCACCGTGCCGATCTGGAGACCTCCCCCGTAGGTCGGCGCGAGCAAGGGCCCGCGCACGTCACCATGTGCGCTGGCGCACAGCGGCGCAGTGCAGGCCGCCGCGACGACGGCGACCAATGCCCGTGCAGCCGAACGAGAGCGGGTACCTCGCTCATGGGTGCGGGTCACGTTGCCTCCTGAAAATCACCCGGGACGGCCGCGCGCGAGGGGTCGCGGGGGAGGGCGCTGGGCGCGCCGAAGCTCCTCGCACCCGGCCCAACAGGCGAGTTGTCGGCCGGCCCCTCGCGAACTTGAGAAGTTCATGACACGCGCCATCCCTCTGCGAACGGCGACAGCCGGCGGGCGGTCCGCTGCTCAGCGACGTGGTCTCAGCCCGCGGGACGGCATTCTTCGCGCCGACCCGGGTCTAGACCGTCGCGCGCTCCCCGCGGGCGGGGCTTCGCGCCTCGATCACCTGGCGCGCGAGCGCGGTGAGGAATCCCGCGTCGGCGTTCACGGTCGGCAGGTGGGCCACCGCCTCCCACGCGTGGGCCCGCAGCGCGACCCGGCCCTCGAGCTGGCTTTCGGCGTTGTCCGCGGAGAAACCGTACGGGTAGTAGACGACCTTCCGGTAGCCGGCCGCGAGTACGGTCCGGAGCGTCTCCTCGATCGGCGGCTCGGTCCAGCGCCCGCCGCGGGTGTGATTGAGCCAGCCGTTGTAGATCGCGCCGAAACGGCCGGCGAGCCGCTGGCCGATGCCGGCACAGAGCCGCTCGGTCGCGAGCCGACCCGTCTCCATGGGGCGCGGCGGCTCGAGCAGCGTGCCGTGCGCGGCGAGCACGAGCGCCCAGTCCTTCCCACCCAGGTGCTTCGCGTCGAGCTGCCGCGCCACGTGGTCGGCCGAGACCTCGACGAAACGCTGCTCGTCGAGCGGGGGCAGCACGCGCACCTCGCCCGAGCGGCCGGCGCCCGCGCGCGCCACCCAGTCGCGCACGGTGACGCGCGAGATCTCGTGCGTGAACGCGGAATCGGCGACGTACATAGGCAGCACGTCCACCGCCTCGCCGCGCGGCAGCCGGTCGAGGAGCGGAACGAGCAGCGGGTCGCGGAACTCGTACGCCACGTGCACCTGCCAGTCCGTTCCGGGATCGTCGCGGCGGAGCGCGGCCTCGATGCCGCGCGCCTGCTCGAGCGTGATCGGCTCGAGCGGCGACGTGTAATGCTCCGCGGTCCAGAGCTGGTTGCGGCTCCGGCCTCGGCTCACCGCGATGAGCGGCAGCAGCAGCCCCGGGATGGGCGCCACGAGGCGCGTCAACCCGAGCAGAATCCGCCACGAATAGCGAAGCTGCGCCGAGAACGCCGCGCTCGGCGGCTCGCCGTACGTGATCAGGACGACGTGCCGGCGCATCAGCGGACCCCCGCGCTCTCGGCGCGCGCGCCGTGGGCCGAGGGCGGGAGCGGAGCGACGCTCGCATCCGGCGGTACCTCCGCCCGCGCACCCGGCGTCGAAGCCGCGAGCACCCGGCCGGCCGCGCGCTCGGCGGAGACGATCGCCGAGGTGAACGAGATCCCGTCGTACGAAGTACCGCAGAGCTCGAGCCCCGCGTGGAGAGCGGCGGCGGCGCGTGCACGCGCGACGCGCTCGAGATGCCCCTGCGTGTACTGGGTGATCGCCTGCGGCCAGCGCCACGTCCACGTTCGCGCCGGGGGTGCGACGATGCCGAGCACGTCGCCCAGCTCCCGCTGCGCCCGGCGCACGATCTCGGCCTCCGCGAGCGCTGCGACCTCGGGGCGGCGCGCGCCCCCGAGCATGACGCGCAGGAGCACGTGCCCCGCCGGGGCACGCCCCTCGAACAGCGACGACTCCCAGACCACGCCGAGCGTGTCGAGCCGCGCTTCACGGGACACCAGGTAGCCATAGCCGTCGAGCGGCCGCGCGAGATCCTCCGCGCGAAACGCGAACGCCACCACGGCGAGCCCGGCCTGCGGGAACGACGCGAGCGTGCGAGCGAGCTCCGGGGCCTGGCGAACGAGCATCGCCGCCGCGACGGGGGCGGAGGTCGCGAGCACGACCCGGTCGGCCAGGAGCTCGCCGCCGCCCTCGAG
>DATDEX010000018.1:0-3467 GCA_036522895.1 Candidatus Eiseniibacteriota bacterium
CCGGGTCCGCCAGCCGCCGCTCGAGCTCGGCCTCCCACGCGTCGTACTCCGCGCGGCAGGCGCCCAGCCGCTCGCGCTCCACGATGCCGTCCGGGTCGAAGCTCGAGACGGCGGGAAGCCCCCTGGCCCAGCACTCGAGCAGCGTGTTGGGGAAGCCCTCGGCCGGCGAGGTGTGCGCGAACAGCGCCGCGCCCGCGAGGAATTCGCCGATCCGCTCGTGCGCGATCGCCGCCCGCACGTCCAGGTTCGGCAGCCGCGCCGCGGCCGCCTGCGCGGCGCGAAACTCGCGGTCGTCGAGTGGCGGACCCGGCACGACGCCCGCCATGCGGCACGGCACGCCGGGGTGCCGCTCGGCGAAGCGCACGAACCACTCGGGCCGCTTGCCCGGCTTGTAGGTGGAGAGCCACGCCACGCCCGAGCCCGCGGCGGCGTCCAGCACCTCCGATCCGGGCGGGATCTCGACCGAGTTCATGATCACCGTGGACTCGCGCCCGAAGTCGGTGCGCAGGCGCTCCTGCTGCGAGCGTGTCTGGGTCACGATCGCGTCGGCGCCGCGGATCGCCCGGCGGGCGAAGAAGCGATCGCGCGGACCATGCGCGCCGGGGAGTGCCCCCTGCACGTCGTGGTCGTGCCCTGCGAGCCACACGAAGCGCCGGCGGCGCCCGCGGGCCAGCGCGTGCGTGAGCCCGGCCCACAACCCGGCGCCGCGGACCATGTAGACGTCGGCATCCGCGCGCCGCAGCGCCGAGAGCCCGCGCGTGAGCCGCGGGTGGAAGAAGCGCAGGACCGGGATGCCGCCGCGCGGCGGGTAGGCCTTGTGGAGCGTGATCCCGCCCCCGTCGAACGGGTCCGGCTGGCCGTAGTCGCACGTCACGACCCGCACGTCGAAGCCGCGGCGGGCGAGCCCGCGCCCCATGAGTGTCAACTGCACCTCGATGCCGCCCGCGAACGGCACCCTGCCGCCGCTCACGACCGGGTAGAGGTACTCGACGAACATGCAGATGCGCGGCGTCCGGCTCACGCGCTCACTCCACCGCGCTCGGCGCGACCGCCGGGTGGAGCGGGTACGGCCCGTCCGTGGGCGTCCCGAGGGATTCGCGCGGGCGATCGAGCCAGGTTTGCGCCCAGAGCTCGAGGCAGACGAGCGTGAAGACGCGCCTGGCGCGCAGCTCGTCGCGCAGGCCTTTGCCGGCGAGCAGGCGCTGCACGGCTGCGGGTACGAGCCAACCGCGTTCGCGGCAGCGCCGGTCGAGCAGCACCTCGCGCGCGAGCCGGCCGAAGTCGCCCGCGAACCAGCGCTCGAGCGGAACCCCGAAACCCTGCTTGCCGCGCGCGAGGATCGCCGGCGGCAGGAGCGGCCGCACACACTCGCGCAACGCCCACTTGCTCACCCCGCCGCGGAGTTTGTACGCGAACGGCATCCGCGCCACCCACTCGAGGACGTGGTGATCGAGCAGCGGGGCGCGGGTCTCGAGCGAGTTCATCATGCTCGTTCGGTCCACCTTCACGAGCACGTCGTCGGTCATGTAGGTGAGCGCGTCGAGCGCCGGGAGCGCCGCGAGCTCGCCCAGGCCCTTCGCCGCGCGCGCGTGCAGCGCGCGAGCGGCGCACCAGGGATCGTGTCCGCGCGTCGCCCGGGCGAGCTCGGGCGAGAGGATCGAGGCGAGCTCGCGCGGCGGAAAGTGCGACATCACGTCCAGGTGGCGCTCCACGGCCGACATGCCGGCACGGCGGAGCCGGCGCCCGAGCGGGTGCTCCGGCGCGAGCCACGCACCGGGCCGCGCCGCGAGCCGGCGGAGCGTCCCGGGAATGGCGTCGACGCGCGCGTACCGCTGCGCCCACGCGTACGTCGTGTAGCCGGCGAACGCCTCGTCGCCGCCGTCGCCGGAAAGCGCCACGGTGACGTGCGCGCGCGCCATCTCCGACACGTAGAACGTGGGCACCATGCTGGCATCGGCGAACGGCTCGTCGAGACCCCAGACGAGCCGCGGCATGAGCTCGAGCGCGCGCGGGCGGACGACCCACTCGTGGTGCTCGGTCCCCAGGTGCTCCGCCACCGCGCGGGCGTGCGGCAGCTCGCTCCGGTCGGCGTCCTCGAACCCGATGCTGTACGTCTTGACGCGCGTGCTCGACACCTGCGCCATGAGTGCCACGACCGCGCTCGAGTCGATGCCCCCGGAGAGGAATGCACCGAGCGGCACGTCGGACATGAGGCGAACCCGGACTGCCTCCGCGAGCCGGTCGCGGAGCCCGCGCACCGCGTCGTCCTCGGAGAGGCCGTGGTCGGTCTCGAACGGCAGCTCCCAGTAGCTCGAGACGCGGGGTCCGTTCGCGTCGCACACGAGCGCGTGCGCCGCCTCGAGCTTCCGCACGCCCGCGAAGATGCTGCCGGGCGCCGGCACGTACTGGAACGTGAGGTAGTCCGCGATCGCCGCGGGATCGGTCTCGCGCGGCACCGAGGGGTCCGCGAGCAGGGCTTTCAACTCGCTCGCGAACACGATCCGCCGGCCGTCGTCGTGCCAGTAGAGCGGCTTCTTGCCCGCGCGGTCGCGCGCGAGCAGCAGAACGCCGCGCCGCGCGTCGTGGAGCGCGAAGGTGAACATGCCGCGCAGGTCGCCGAGCATGGCCTCGCCCTTCTCCTCCCAGAGGTGGAGCAGCATCTCGGTGTCGCTGCGGCCGCGGAAGCGGTGGCCGCGGGCGGCGAGCTCCGGCATGACCTCCGGCCAGTTGTAGAGCTCGCCGTTGTAGACCACGTGAACGCTGCCGTCCTCGTTCGCCATCGGCTGGTGCCCGCCCGGCGAGACGTCCACGACCGCGAGCCGCCGGTGGCCGAGCGCGACCGGGCCTTCGGCCCAGACCCCGGCGTCGTCGGGGCCGCGATGGCGCTGGACACGGGCCTGCGCTCGGACGCGCTCGGCGTCCGCCGTGCCGCCGCGATACCAGAACTCGCCGTTGATGCCGCACATCGTCAGCGCCCCCCCGCCGGGGCGATGCGCAGTCTCGTCATCGCGATCCCGCTCAGGACGTCGTCGTCGCTCGTCATGTCGAGCAGGCGAAAGTTGGGATAGTGCGGCTGGCGCCGCATCGTGACCTTGACGACGTAGTCGCCCGGCGCCACGTCCGCGGGCACCACGACGCTGAAGGAATCGCGCACGACCTCGTCCGGCGCCCAGCGGTCCACGCCGTAGGCGCCGTCCGTGGGCAGGTGATCGGCGCGGAACCGGTAGCGCTGGTGCGTGCGCTTCTCGACGAGCTTCCGCCACAGCTTGGAGAGCGCGGCAGGCCCCGCGGGAACGCCCGCCGGGAGCGGCCGGTCGAAGCGAACCGCGACCCGGTAGGAGCCCGGGGGCAGCCGGGTCGCGGCGCGCCACTCGAGCACCCCGGCGAGCGTGTCGCCGTGTGCCGCCTCGCGCGGGACCAGCGAGAGCGAGACCAGCCGCGGGAGCCCGGGCCCGAGCGCGACCGCG
>DATDEX010000019.1:0-9777 GCA_036522895.1 Candidatus Eiseniibacteriota bacterium
CTAGCCGGGGCGAGCGGGCAAAACGCCGGGTTCTGGCCGGGGGCGGCGCGCGGCTGACCGGTTCCCCGCCCCGCGAGCCGGCCTGTGCGCGGGCATCGCGGCGCGTTCCCGCAACGGCTTGCGGGCGCCGGGTGTCAAGGCACGCCCGATGCTTTACCCACCCCCGGCTGCAATCGGCCACGGGGGGCCACCGGACGAGCGCCCCGTGCGGGGAGTCCTCACGGAGGAGGTGCACGATGACGCTCGTGAGCTTGCTGCTGATCACGATCTGGCTGGGTCTCGAGGTGCTGGGCTTCACGCTCTCGGGCTACGTCCACGTGCTCATGTTCGCCGCGACGGCGATCGTGTTCCTGAGCGGGAATCGCGGGGAGCATCGCGTGGCGGACGTTTCCGCGCGCTGAGGCGAGCGCCCCCGCGGGCTGCGGCGTCAACTTTCGGCCCGCGCGGCCGATGACTCCGCGAGGGGCACTCTACCCGCAGCCCCCAGCCGCGACCGCCTCGCTTTGGGAGGTTCCCCCCCGTGGGACTCGTCCGTCCGGGCATCCCCACCATCACCGACATCCTGCTCGAAGCCGGGGTCGTCACCTCCGAGCAGATCGAGGCCGCGCTCGAACACCAGCGCACGGTCGGGGTGCGCGTCGGTGAGGCGCTCGTCGAGCTGGGTGCCGCGAGCGAGCACGACATCGGTTGGGCGCTCGCGCGCCAGATGGGCTTCACCTACCTGGACCTGACGCCCGCCGCTCTCGATCGCGAGCTGGTGCGGAGCTTCCCCGAGGGCCTGCTCCGCCGGCTGCTCGCGGTGCCGCTCCTGCGCTCGGACAACGTATTGTCGGTGGCGTTCGGCGATCCGACCGATCGCGAGGCCATTGCCGAGCTCGAGCACGTCGCCGGCATGCCCATCGTTCCGAGCGTCGCGGTGCCGTCCATGATCTACCAGGTCCTGGATCAGCTCGCCGGCGGGCGGCAGGAAGGCCAGCCGCGGCCGGTCGCGCCGCAGCAGGCACAGCACGCGCATCGCGCCACGGTGCTGCGCGAGGGCTCGGGCGCGCATCTCCTCGCCGGGCAGCTGCGCCGCGCCATCTACGCGCACGCGACCGAGATCCATTACCTGCCCGAGGGCGACGAGATCCGTGTCTACCACCGGGTGGGCGGGCAGCTCGTGTTCGCCGGCTCGGGCCCGTCGAGCATCGCCTACCTGCTCCTCGCGCGACTCGAGGCGCTCGGCGGCCCGGCGTTCGACGGCGAACAGACCCACTGCCACGGCCGCGCCATCTGTCCTCTGGGCGAGCAGAACGTGATGCTCGACGTGTCGCTGCTCGGGGGCGAGGCGGGGCTGGCCGTGACGCTCGGCATCCGCGACGCGGACGGCGCCGTGCCCGCGCTCGAGGCGCTCGGGTTCGATCCGGTGGACCTCGCCTGCGTGCGCGGCGTGCTCGATCAGCCGGCCGGGCTCGTGCTCCTCTCCGGTCCGGCGCGCTCCGGGTGCTCCACGACGCTCGCGAGCATGCTCGCCGCCGTCTCGCTCGAGACGCGCCGCAGCCTGGCGTTCGAGCGCTCGACCGGAACCCCGCTCCCCTCGCCCACGCGGCTCGCGCTCCCGCCCGAGCAGGTGCGGCGCTGCTGGAGCGAGATCGTGGTGGGGCAGAATGCCGACGTGGTCGCGCTCGACGACGTGTTCACGGGGGAGGATGCCGCGGGTGTGCTCGCGAGCAGCGCCTCGGGCCGGCTCGTGCTCGCGACCACCGACTGGAGCGACAGCTTCGCGCTCGTCGATTTCCTCTCCGCCCGGCCGGGCGGCAGGCTGGTTCTCGCCGACCGGCTGCGCCTGGTGATCCAGCAGCGCATGGCACGTTTCGAGCCCGACGCGGGCGCGGAGGATCCCGGCACCCCGAGCACGCGCCCGGTTTTCGAGGTGCTGCTCGTGAGCGACGCGCTCCGCGACGCGCTGCGCGCCGGCGCCCCGGTCGCGGAGCTGCGCGGGCGGGCCGCAAGCGAAGGCCACAAGAGCCTCGGTGAGCAACTCCACGCGCTCGTCGCCGCGGGCCGGCTCCCGGCGAGCGAAGCCGCACGCATCCTGTCGTAGGAGCCACCATGGCGTTCGACCTCACCGCGCTGCTCGGGTTCGCCCACGACGAGGGCGCCTCGGACCTCCACATTTCGGCCGGGCTGCCGCCGATGCTCCGCATCCGCGGCGAGATGGTCCGCCTGGAGATGCCGGCGCTGTCGCGGGACGACGCCCACGAGGCCATCTACGACATCCTGCAGGACGATCAGAAGCGCATCTTCGAGGAGCACCGCGACATCGATTTCGCGTTCGAGATCCCGGGGCTGTCCCGGTTCCGGGCCAACGTGCTCATGCAGAACCGCGGCGAGGCCGCGGTGTTCCGGCTCGTGCCCACGAAGATCCGCACGCTCGAGGAGCTGGGCATGCCGGGCGTCTTGAAGACGCTGTCCGAGAAGGAGCGCGGGCTGGTCGTGGTGACCGGTCCGACCGGCTCGGGCAAGTCCACGACGCTCGCGGCCATGGTGAACTACGTGAACGAGACGCTGCGCGGTCACATCATCACGGTGGAAGACCCGATCGAGTTCGTGCACGAATCGAAGCGCTGCCTCGTGAACCAGCGCGAGGTGGGCCCGCACACGAAGAGCTTCTCGGCCGCCCTGCGCGCGTCGCTGCGCGAGGATCCGGACGTGATCCTGGTGGGAGAGCTGCGGGACCTCGAGACGACGCAGCTGGCGATCTCGGCGGCGGAGACCGGCCACCTCGTGTTCGCGACGCTGCACACGAACTCGGCGGCCAAGACGATCGACCGCATCATCGACATCTTCCCGAGCGGGCAGCAGGCGCAGATCCGCACCATGCTGTCGGAGTCGCTCGAGGGCGTCGTGGCTCAGACGCTGCTCCCCGCCAAGGACGGCAAGGGTCGCGTCGCGGCGGTCGAGGTGCTCGTGGGCGTGCCCGCGCTCCGGAACCTGATCCGCGAGGACAAGACCGCGCAGATCCTGTCGGTCATCCAGACGGGCGCGAACCACGGCATGATGAGCCTGGACCAGCACCTGCGCGAGCTCGTCATGCAGGGCCGGCTCTCGCGCACCGACGCGGCGCGCTACGCCTCGAACCCGTCGGTGTTCGAGACGCCCCCGCCCGCGGCGGGGACCTCGGGTCCCGCCGGCACCGTGTTGCGCGCCGCCGGCCCGTCCGTTCCCGGGGCGCAGGTGGCGCGGCCCTCGTTCACGACCGCCGAGCCCGTGAAGAAGCCCGGCATGTTCGGGCGCTGAGCCCCGCCCCACCGCACGGAGGACGCGCGTGCACCTCGACGAGCTGCTGACGGGTCTGGCCCAGCACAAGGGCTCCGACCTCTACTTCACCGCGGAGTCGCCGCCGCTCTACCGCATCGACGGCGTCACGGTGCCCGCGTTCGACCACGTCCTCGAGGCCGGAGACGTGGAACGCGTCATCCGCGAGGTGCTCTCGAGCGCCGAGCAGGAGGAGTTCGACCGCACCCGCGAGTTGAACGTTGCCCGCATGGTGGCCGGCGTGGGGCGGTTCCGGCTCAACGTGTTCCGCCAGCGCGGCCAGGTCGGGCTCGTGGCGCGGCTGATCCCGATCGACTTCCCGACCGCGCAGACGCTCGGCCTTCCCCTGTCGCTCAACGAGCTCATCATGCAGAAGCGCGGGCTCATCCTCGTGACCGGCGCCACCGGCTCGGGCAAGTCCACCACGCTCGCCGCGCTCATCGACCATCGCAATCTCCATTCGCGCGGCCACATTTTGACGATCGAGGACCCGATCGAGTTCGTGCACCCGCACAAGGGCTGTGTCGTGACGCAGCGCGAGGTCGGCGTGGACACGGCCTCGTTCGCGGCGGGCTTGAAGAGCGCGCTCCGGCAGGCGCCCGACGTGATCCTGATCGGCGAGATGCGCGACGTCGAGACCGTGGAGGCGGCGCTCCACTTCTCCGAGACCGGCCACCTCGTGCTCGGTACGCTACACGCGAACAACGCGAACCAGGCGGTGGAGCGGGTCATGAACTTCTTCCCCGCCGAGACGCACGCCCAGCTCTACCAGCAGCTCGCCCTGAACCTGCGCGGCATCGTCTCGCAGCGACTGCTGCCCAAGTCGGACGGCAAGGGCCGCGTGGCAGCGATCGAGGTGATGCTCAACTCGCCGCGCGTCGCGGACCTCGTGAGCAAAGGCGAGATCGCGGCCTTGAAGGGCGCTATCGAAGCGAACGCCCAGGACGGCTCGCGCTCGTTCGACCAGGCGCTCTACGAGCTTCACCGCTCGGGGCAGATCACGCTCGAGGAGGCGCTCCGCCAGGCGGACAGCGCGAACAACCTGCGCCTGAAGATCAAGATGGAGGGCGCGAACCAGGGCGAGCGGCCGAAGTTCAGCTTGAAGAGCGAGGACGAGGCGGCGTAGCCGCGACGGCCTGCCTGGCGGCCCGCTCGGCGACCCGGCGGGCGCGCCTCGCGCACGTCAGAGGACGGGCATAGCAAGGGCCCGATCCTTGCGGACCGGGCCCCGAGAACATTCGGTCTTGGTGGCGCTGGGTTCCCCGCGAGGGGCCACATCAGGCGCCACAGCGTCCGAATCACCCCTAAGAGGACGCCACCTCCACCGAAGCCAGACAGCGACTAGTCAATGGATCACCTCCTTCTCGGGGCAACCATCTGCGGGAGGACCCAACCTCCCCGGTCCTGCGAGCTGCCCGAGCCCGCGAGGTCCGCGCACGGACGACCGTGCGATGGAACGCTGCAACATAGTTTGAAGTTTCGGCCGCCGGCCTGTCAACCTTTAGATGAGCGGGACGCGCGCGAGCGAGTCGAGCGGGGTGTGCGACGGCACTCGGGCCGCGTGCGAGACCGCGAGGTGAGCCTGCCGCGACCGCGAGGAGCGAACGAGCGGCGCGGCGAGTCGAGCGTGCACGCGGGCGCATGCGCGCCGCGCGCGGCGCGAACGCTCCGGCATCGCCCGCCCGATCAGCTCGTCGGCTCGCGCCCGTTGTCCGGCGCATCGGCTCCCGCGCCCGGATCGTCGTGCGGCTCCGCTGCGCCCACCGTGGCTCCGGGCTCGGCGCGCTCGGCCTCCGCGGCACGCGCGCGCTTGTTCTGCCGCGCCTCGCGCTTCTCCTGCGCCTTGGCCTTGCGCTTCTGCTCCTTCTGCGACTTGAGGAACGACGGTCGTTTGGTTCCTGCCATGCGGTATCCCTTCGGAATCACCCGGGATGCGGGCGTGTGCGAAGCGCTCGAGTTCGCGCCCGGAGGCTGCGCGACCGAGGGTGTTGCGCTCCGCACACCATACCCATTCTGCGACAGCAGCGTGAGGCCCCCCGGCCGCGCCGGCCCACCGGGGCCACGGCGCCCGGCCGGACGGGCGGCCCCACCCGCCTACTTCGGCCAGAGCCAGCCGAACGTCCCCGCCGTGAGCAAGCCGTAGACCAGGCCGTCGAACGTGTTCTTGAACGTCGTGCTCCATGAACGTTTGTACCAGATCGAGCTCGGCCAACTCCCGACCGAGTGGGCGATGAACGCCGTGCAGCCGGCGATCCGGAACACGGGCAGGTACGAGCTTCCCGCGCCCAGCGCCCGACCGGTGACGTAGGCCGTGAGCACGCCGACCACGAGCAGGTAGATGAACCACTGGAGCAGGTTCGAGCCCATGTTCGTCGATCCGCTCTTCATCACGGTCATCGTCGCCACCGGGCCCTTGTTCAGCTTGGCGAGGAACTCGGGGCTGCGCATGCCCTGGGGCCCGCTCGGCCGCGGCATCATGTAGTCGCCGGGCGGGAGGTTGAACTTGCGCAGGGCCTCCATCACCTCGTCCTCCGCCGGCACCGCGCGGAAATCCGAACGGTGGTAGGGAAGCACCATGTGAATGAGGAAGCTCGCGAAGAAGACGATCACGGCGGACACGAGTACGGGCACACAGAGCGACAGGATGGAAACCATGCGGACCTCCCGGCTCGGTGCGCGGTCGTGTCGGGCAGGAGCTGGATCGCGGGTCCGGGAGGACCCGCTCGCGGGCGCACCGCGCGCAGGAGAGCAAGGCGCCGGGGCGGCCGTCAAGCCGGAAAGCGGTCGCGCGACGGGTGGCGATCCGGGCCGGCGATGGCACCACTCAGGGCCGCAGGCCGGCCCGCGCGGGCCACAGTTCGGCACGGAGCCCGACGGCCGCGTGGCGCCCCGCGCGGCGATCGGAAGGTGGGATCGAACGGAGCGCAGCCCCGAGCAAACTTGCGGACCCCGGCGTCCGCGTCGCTGCGTCCGCTTGATCATGTCCACGTCGCGTTCGTCTTCAGACGACAAACTTCGACACGATAATACCACTTTAGTTGCATTATTCTTGTGTTTTCCAAATGCGAAATCTTATTGTGAATCGTCGCCACATTTGTCGTTGGCGCGCAGTGGTCTTGCAGCACCGGGCGGTCCCCGCGTGCAGGCGAAGGCGAGGGGGTTCGAGAGAGAGCCCTCCCCCACGGTCTGTTCGGCGCCGGGTTCCGCGCCATCCGCTCTCCACCCCCGGAGGTTTCATCATGTCCGTCGCCACCCGTAAATCCTCCATCGTGCTCCTCGCGGCGCTGGCCGTGGCCGCCATGCTCGGCCTCGGCGCATGCAGCCGCTCGAACTCGGTCTCGGACTCGCTGATGGGTCCCTCGCGCGGTGGGGCCGGCTCGTTCCAGAACGGGCTGCCGAACGCCGCGCTCTCCTCCGTGAGCCTCGCCCCGGCCAGTGTCACCGGTGGCGCGTCATCCGCCGGTACGGTCACGCTGACCAGCGCTGCGCCGAGCGGCGGGCTCGTCGTGAAGCTGGCGAGCAACCGCGCCGGCGTGAGCGTCCCCGGGCAGATCACCGTCGCGGCGGGTGCCACGAGCGGTGGCTTCACCGTCACCACGTCCACCGTCACGGCCACCACGAGCGCCTCGATCAGCGCGAACCTCGGTGGCGTGACCGTCTCCGCGACGCTCACGATCACGGCCGGGGGGGTGGCGCCGCCGCCGCCGCCCGTCGCCGTCAATCCGTGCACCTCGCTCACCGGCTTGAGCGCGACCGTGGTGAACGCCACGGCCTCGGTTCCCCAGTTCCGCGCCACCCGCCTCCGCGTCGAGATCTCCGGGGACACCCCCACCGGCACGATCAACACGCTCGGCGGCTGCGCCCCGGTCGCCGCTCCCGCGGTGAGCTTCATCTCGGGTACCGGGAGCCTGACGCGGGGAGGCGCCTCCGTGACCGCCACGGGCGCGGCCCTCACGTTCGGGCCGCTGCTCTTCCCCGGCCTGGCGCTCGAGCCGGGCGTGGTCATCGCCACCGATGGCGCCGGCAACGTGCTCGAGATCGTCTGGCCGGCGCTCTCGGGTCTGGCCCCTGGCCCGCCGATTCTGCGGCTCCAGCTCGCTCAGCGGAACGCCTCCGTGGCGACCGGCGACGTGCTGGCCACGACGATGACGTTCGTCGCCAGGGCTCCGGACGGTTCGACGGCGACGTTCACCGCCAGCGCCAGCGGCCTCGTCGTTCCGGCGCTCAAGTAGTCCGCACGCCCGAGCAGTCACTCGAATCAGCGCGCGGCCCGCTCCTTCCGAGCGGGCCGCGCGGCCTTCGGGGGCCGTGGGCCGCGGCTCGCGCGCAGGTGACCTGCCGGCCGATTGCATCCTGCACGAATCGCGCGTGACTCCCCCGGCCGTAAAACTACGGAGACGGGTTCCGTAATTTAACACCTAACTGCCACCCCGGCCGTGTGCCGTAGAATTCCCTCATGGCACGCTGTTGGTCCCTCCCTCACGCGGCGCGTCGCACTTCTGCCGGGATTCCCGTCCGATGACCACCGTCGACGGCACCCGTCTGCCGCACGTTTCGTCCCGCTCCGGCGCCGCCGCGCTGTGCGCGTTCTCGATCCATCATCGGAACGCGCCGCTGCCGCTGCTCGAGCGCATGGCGCTCTCGCCCGCGGCGCTGGCGGAACTGCACCAGCGGTTCCTGCTCCACGGCCTCGAAGCGGTCGTGCTCTCGACCTGCAATCGTACCGAGCTCTACAGCTACGCGGTCCGGCCCGAAGACCACGACCGGGCCGAGGCGCTCCTCATGGACGCGACGCTCGGCGAGTCTCCCGGGTGCGAGCACGTCGCGCGGCTCACGGGGGGCGAGGCGAGCGCCCACCTGTTCCGGGTCGCGGCTGGCCTCGAATCGCTGGTGCTCGGCGAGGCCGAGATCCTGGGTCAGCTCCGCTCCGCGATCGAGACTGCCCAGACCGCGGGCTCCGCGGGCATGTTCCTCGCCCGGCTGTTCCACGCCGCGCTCCGGTTCGGGCGCCGGGCGCGGACCGACACCGGGATCGGCACCGGCGCGCTCTCGGTGGCCTCGGCCTCGGTCCGACTCCTCGCCGGCGTGCACCGGAACCTCGCGGACGCCACGGTCCTCGTGGTCGGGACCGGGGCGACCGGGCTCAAGGCGGCGCGGCATCTCAAGGCCGAGCGCGTCGGCCGGCTGGTGCTCCTGAACCGCACCCGGGCGCGCGCCGAGCGGGCCGCGGAGGAGTTGAACGCCGAGCCCGGCTCGCTCGACGACCTCGCCCCGCTCCTGCGTGAGGCGGACGCCGTCCTCGCCGCGGTCCAGGTCGACCGCCCGCTGCTCACCGCCGAGCTCCTGCGCGGGGCGGGCCGCCGCTCGCACGCCCCGCTCGTGCTCATCGACCTCTCGCTGCCGCGCGCCATCGATCCCGCCTGCTCGCTCATCGAGCACGTCGCGCTCCACAACCTGTCCGACCTCGAGGCGGCCGTCGCCCAGAACCGCGAGCGCCGCGAGGCCGAGGTGCCGCGCGTGGAGACGCTGCTCGAGCGCGAGCACGGGCTCTTCTCGGAGTGGGCCGCGGAGTTCGCCGCGCGGCCGCTGGTGGCGGAGATCCGCCGCCGCGCCGAGGCCATCCGCCAGGAGGAGCTCGAGCGGGCGCTCGCCTCGGGGAGTCTCGACCCGGAGTCGCTGGACCGGGTGACGCGGCGATTGGTCGACCGGCTCCTGCACGCGCCGATCCGCGCGCTCCGGAGCGTCGTGCCCTCGCTCGAGGGACCGCAGAGCATCGACCTCGCGCGGGTCTTCGGTCCGGACGACGGAGCGGTCGATGGCCCGCGTTAGGATCGGCACGCGGGCGAGCGCACTGGCGCGCTGGCAGAGCGACACCGTCGCGGCCCTCTGGCGCGCGCACGAACCCGGGCTCGAGATCGAGATCGTCCTCCTCTCCACCACGGGCGACGACCTCGCCGAGGCGCCGCTCGAGCGCATGGAGGGCACGGGCTTCTTCACCTCGACGCTGGAGCACGCGCTCCTCGACGGCCGCATCGACGTCGCGGTGCACAGCTACAAGGACCTGCCCGTGCTCTCCACGCCGGGGCTCGCGATCGCCGCGGTGCCGGCGCGCGGGCCGGTCGAGGACACGCTGTGCGCGCGCGATGGGCTCTCGCTCGCGAACCTGCCCGCGCGCGCCCGCGTCGGCACGTCGAGCCCGCGGCGCACCGCCCAGCTCCGCGCCCGGCGGCCCGATCTCGACTACACGAGCCTCCGCGGCAACGTCCCCACGCGGCTCGGACGGGTCGAGCGCGGCGAGCTGGACGCCGTGGTCCTGGCGCGCGCCGGCATCGAGCGGCTCGGCTACGGCGCCCGCGCGACCGAGGTTTTCGACGTGCACGACTTTCTCCCCGCGCCCGCGCAGGGCGCCCTCGGGGTGCAGACGCGCGCGGACGCCGCGGCGCTCCGGGAGCGGCTGGCGCTGCTCGAGCACGCCCCGAC
>DATDEX010000020.1:0-8744 GCA_036522895.1 Candidatus Eiseniibacteriota bacterium
CGCACGCTCCAGGTTCCGGCCGCCGAGGTGGCGCGTGCGGGTCGCGCACTCGCCGGCGCGGGGCCCGAGGCGCTCCCCGGACCCGCGGTCGTCGGTCTGGGGGAGGTGAGCGTGTGGGCGTTCCAGCCGCTCGCGGCGTACGGCCACGTGCTCGGCGTGCTCGCGGCCTGGGACGGTCCCGACCGCCACCCCGCGAGCCCGGAGTGGGAGCGCGGCGATCTGGACGCGCTCGCGACGCTCGCGGACCAGGCGGCGCTGCTGTTCGAGCACGCGCGCCGGCTCGACGAGCTCGGCGTGCTCGAGCGGCGCCGGAGCGACCTCGCGTCGCGGCTGCGCGAGCAGGACCGGATCGCGGCGGTGGGCGAGATGGCGGCGCGCGTCGCGGAGGACGCCCGCCAGCCGCTCGCGTCGGTCGCCGCGTTCGCGGCGCGCGCGCTGCGCGATCTCGCCGAGGACGATCCGCGGCGCGAATACCTGGAAGGAGTGCGCCGCGAGGCCGAGTACCTCGAGGGCGTGCTCAAGGAGCAGCTCGCCTACGCCCAGCTCGAGCCGCCGCGACTCAAGATGGAATCGTTGAACAGCGTCGTCCAGGGCGCGCTCCGCGACGCGGCCGAGGCCCTCACGCGGCGGCGGGTGCGGCTCGTGAAGAAGCTCGCGCCCGACCTTCCGACGCTGCTCCTCGATGCCGCCCGCATCCGGCGCGTGGTCTCGAACATCGTCTCCTGCGCGCTCGAGGCGATCCCGACGGGCGGCCGCATGCGGATCGAGACGCGACGCGCGGCCGCGAACGTCGTGCTGGACGTGGTGCACGACCGGGCGCAGCCGGCCGGCGACGCGCTCGCGACGCTGTTCGCCCCGTTCGGCGGCGCGCCCGCCTCCGGCAGCGCGCTCGGGCTCTCGGTGGCCCAGCAGATCGTGCGCGAGCACGGCGGCGAGATGCGCGTGCGCAGCGAGGACGACTGGTCGTCGGTGTTCTCGGTGACGCTTCCCGTGCTCGACAACCAGGATCGCCGGCGCGGACCCGACCGCCGCGGCGCGCGGGGAGACCGCCGGCGCAAGTCACCCGGCGCGTGAACCGGGGGACCGCAAGTGGGCGCGCGGCCTGGGATTGACGCTGGCTCCGGTGGCGTGATACACCGTTCGGCCCGTTGGGTCCACGAAGGATCCCACAGGATTCGCCACCCTAGCTCAGTTGGTAGAGCACGCGACTGAAAATCGCGGTGTCCCCAGTTCGATTCTGGGGGGTGGCACCATTGGCCACGGCGGCCCGCCGCGCGCCGCACCGCCGACCGGCCGGTCGGTCGCGGGTTCGACGGCGATGCGGGCTCGCGCTCGAGTCATCGCCGTCGCGCATCGAGGTTCTGGTATCGAGGAGCTGGTGTAGCTCAGCTGGTAGAGCACGTCACTCGTAATGACGGGGTCATCGGTTCGATTCCGATCACCAGCTCCATCTTAAGTCGAAGCCGCGAGCGAACTTTCCCTCGCGGCTTTGGCACAGAATGACGCACCACTTTGCTACTGTGGCCCAAGACTGTGGCCCAGGCTGTGTCAGTGGGACGGTAAAGGCGCCGTCATTCGAGGTGAAGGGGTCACGGTGCGACTTCCCCTCCACGTCCGTCCACGGCAGCCGAAAGGCTGCGCCGCCTCGGGCGCCGCCGGGCGGTCTCTGCTAGCGTTCGCGCACCGAACCGGACCGGGTCTCCGGATTCCCGAGTGGAGCACACATGCACCGTCCGGCCGCGATCGCGCTCGCCGTCTCGATGATCCTGGTCGCCGCCGCCGCCGCCGCCGCGCCAGACACCCGCGAGGCGAAGGCGGATTCGCTCGTCGCGGAAGGGCGGGCGCGCTTCGCCAAAGGGGGCTTCGGCGAGCACCGGGAGGCGATCCGCCTGCTCGAGGAAGCTTCGCAGCTCGAACCGAAGCGCGCCTCGACACTCGAAGCGCTCGGCCGTGCTTACCTGGACGCCGGGTTCAACCATCACGCGCGCGTCGCCTTCGAGAAGGCGGCACGCGCCGACGCGAAGAACCCCGAGGCCTGGTTCGGACTGGCGCAACTCTACAAGCGGAACTGGCTGCGATCGCTCGCCGACGAGGACTTCGACCGCGCGGTCTCGAACGCCGAGGCGACGCTGCGCCTCGACCGCGGCCACTGCGGCGCGGCGGTCATGCTCGCGGTACTGCGCAGCGAGCGAGGCGAGTTCGCATCCGCGCGCGGAGTCGTCGCGGAGGCGCGCGCGGGCGCCTGCCGGGCGCCCGAGCTCGACCTCGCCGCGGCGTATCTGGCGTACCGCGCCGGCGACGCCACGGTCGCCGAGAGCCTGCTGGCCGCGGTCCGCCCGCGGCTCGCGCCCCAGGTCGCGGCCCGCTTCGACGACGTCGTGCCGATGCTCGGCGCCGAGGACGCCGAGGCTGTCGCCGCGCTCTCCGCCCGGGACCGCCAGCGTCACGCGCAGCAATTCTGGGCCGGCAGCGACCCCGACCCGACCACCCCGCTCAACGAGGCGCTCGTCGAGTATCACGCCCGCGTGGCGCACGCCGTGCTGGTGTTCGCCGACACCTGGAACGCGCGCTGGGACATGCGCGCGGCGCTGTACGTGAGGTACGGGGCACCGGGCAAGGTGACCTTCAACCCGGTCGGCGTGAACGACGGCTACCGACTGAACAAGGCCGAGGCCTTCTGGACGAGCGCCGACGGTTCGATGATCCGCGAGATCACCCAGCACATGGACATGCCCATGAACGTACAGGTCTGGGAGTACCCGCAACTGGGCATGCGCGTGGAGATCCGCGACATGGTCCTGTCGCAGATCTACGAGATGCCGCGCGAGGACTCCCTCGAGGTCGAGGCGCGCGTGGACACGGCCGCCGTGGAGAAGAGCGGCCTCGCCACGGTGGGCGCCGGTCGCGCGGTGTTCTCCCCGTTGCTGCCGGGGGTGCACCGGCTCGACGTCCTGGGCCGCGTGTCGCAGTTCGCGAGTGCCACGGGACCGCATCTGCTGGCTCAGTTCGAAATGCCCGGGACCCCGGCCGACACGCTCGCCGCCGAGTGCGTGGTCCTCGACTCGACGGGCCACACGGTCGCGCGCGCGTCCGCGCACCCCGATCCGTCGCGGTGCGACCCCGCGGCGCGGCGGACGATGGAGTTCGCATTCGACCTGTCCGCCGGACGATACCGGCTGGCCTTCGGGGTCAGCGACGCGCGTGGCGGACGCGGGGTGGCGCGCACCACGGTCGCGGTGCCGGAGCCGGCCGCCGGGCTCGCGCTCAGTGACATCGTGCCGGTGTGCGGCGACTACGACCCGGGCGCGGGGGGAGGACCCGTCCGGCTCGCGCCGAACGTGGAGTCACGAGTCGCCGAAGACTCGCGCTTCCACGCCTACTTCGAAGTCTACGGCCTGTCCACGAACGCCAGCGGCATCGCCCGCTTCGATCTCGTTTATGAAGTGCACGACCTGGCCGAGCATCCCGCGCCATGGTACCGGCGACTCGTGGGTGCCCGGCCGCACGCGCGCATGGCCGTCCGCGCGGAGGAGACGAGCCCCGGCCCGCTGCGCCGGCAATTCGTCCAGCTGCCCATCGCCGCCCTGCCCGCGGGGGAGTACCGCCTCGACATCACCGTCCACGACATGCTGCGTGGTTCGAGCGTCGTGCGATCGCTGGAATTCGTGAAGTAGCTGCGGGCGGTGCGGGGCGGGCCGGCGATCGCCAGCCGATGTCAGCGGCCCATCAGGACCGCGGCCGGGCGATTGCCGCCGTCACGGTCCGCGCGTATCGTCCCCCGTCATGCCCAAGACCCAGCTCATGATCTCCGTCGCCGGCGTGCGCGGCGTGGTCGGCGATTCGCTCGATCCCGCGGTCGTGGCGCGTTTCTCCGCCGCGTTCGCGCGCGTTCTGCCCGGCGAGGGGCCGGTCGTGATCGGGCGCGACGCCCGCGTCACGGGTCCCATGGTGCGGCTCGCCGCCTGCGCCGGCTTGAACGCCGCCGGCCGCGACGTCATCGACATCGGGCTCGCCACCACGCCCACGACGCAACTCGCGGTCGAGCACCTGGGCGCGGCCGGCGGCGTAATCCTCACCGCGAGTCACAACCCGGCGCCGTGGAACGCGCTCAAGTTTCTTTCTGCCGCCGGGGAGTTTCTCGGGAGCGCCCAGGGTAGCGAGGTGCGGAAGCGCTTCGAGACCGACCGCGACCTGTGGGCGCGCTGGGACGCGGTGGGGAGCGTGCGCGAGGAATCGGGCGCGCTCGCGTGGCATCTCGAGCGCGTCCTGGGCCTGCCGCACGTGGACGTGCCGGCGATCCGCGGGCGCGCGCTCCACGGCGTCGTGGACGGCTGCGCGAGCGTGGGCGGCATCGCGCTCCCCGCGCTCCTCGAGGCGCTCGGCGCACGGGTGACGCGGCTCGACTGCGAGCCGAACGGACAGTTCACGCGCGAGCTCGAGCCGTTGCCCGAGCACCTCGGGGCGCTCAGTCGGGCGGTGCGCGCGGCGGGCGCGGATTTCGGGATCGCGAGCGATCCCGACGCCGATCGCGCCGCGTTCGTGGACGCCGCGGGCGTGCCGCTCGGCGAGGAATACACGGTCGCGATCGGCACCCGCATCGCGCTCGAGACCCAGCGGGGCCCGGTGGTGACAAACCTGAGCACCTCTCGTATGCTCGATGCGGTGTGCGAACGCGCGGGGGTGCCGCTCCACCGCACGCCGGTCGGCGAGGCGCACGTGGTCGAGGCGATGCACGCGCGGCACGCGGTGGCCGGCGGCGAGGGCAACGGCGGCATGATCCTGCCGGCCGCGCACCACGGGCGCGATGCGCTCGTGGCGATGGCCCTGGTGGCGCACGCGATGCGACACGGCGCCACGCTGCGTGAGCTGGCCGACGCGCTGCCGCGCTACGCGATGATCAAGGACAAGCTCGCGCGGCCGGAAGAACGGTGGGAGCACACCGCGGAGCGACTCGAGCAGGCGTTCGCCGGCTGGCAACTCGACGCCACCGACGGCCTGAGATTCGCCCGGGGTGAGACATGGGTGCACGTCCGGCCCTCCGGCACCGAGCCGGTCGTGCGCGTCATCGCCGAGTCGCCCGAGGCGGCCGGCACGCGCGCGATCGTCGACACGGCGCGCCGGGCGCTCGAAGTGCCCCTCGGGAGGGCGTGACATGTGCGGCATCGTCGGCTACGTCGGCCACCGGGATTGCCTGCCCATCCTGATCGAGGGCATCAAGCGCCTCGAGTACCGCGGCTACGACTCCGCGGGCATCGCCGTGCACGCCGAGGGCCGGCTCCAGGTCGTGAAGGCCGCGGGCAAGATCCGCGTGCTCGAGGGCCGGCTGCTCGAGCACCCTGTGAAGGGGCGGTTCGGCATCGCGCACACGCGCTGGGCCACGCACGGCGAGCCGAACGACGTCAACGCCCACCCGCACACGGACGAGGCGCAGCAGGTCGCGCTCGTCCACAACGGGATCATCGAGAACTTCGCGACGTTGAAGAGCGCGCTGGTCGCGGAGGGGCACACGTTCGCGACCGACACCGACACCGAGGTGCTCGCGCACATGATCGAGAAGTACCTGAAGCGCGGGCTCAAGCTCGAGCGCGCGGTCGGCGCGACGTTGCGCGACGTCGACGGCACGTACGGCATCGTGGTCATGTGCACGTCGGAGCCGGGCGTGCTCGTGGGCGCGCGGAACGGCAGCCCGATGGTGCTCGGCATCGCCGACGGGGAGTACTACCTCGCCTCCGACGTGGCGGCGATCGTCGAGCACACGCGCCAGGTCATCTACCTCGACGACGGCGAGATGGCCGTGCTGACGCCCGACGGGTTCCACACCGCCACGATCGGGCACGAGCTCGTGGAGAAGGAGGTGCACGACGTCGACTGGGACCTGTCCCAGATCGAGAAGGGCGGCTACGAGCACTTCATGCTCAAGGAGATCATGGAGCAGCCCGACGCCGTGCGGAACGCCACGCGCGGGCGCCTGATCGTCGAGGAGGGCCTCGCGCGCCTCGGCGGCCTGAACGTGACGCCGGAGCAGCTCCGGGAGATCCGCCGCATCATCATCCTCGGCTGCGGCACGTCGTGGCACGCCGGGTTGATCGGCGAGTACATGCTCGAGGAGTCCGCGCGCATCCCGGTCGAGGTCGAGTACGCCTCCGAGTTCCGCTACCGCAACCCGATCATCGACGAGGGCACGCTCGTGCTGGTCATCTCGCAATCGGGCGAGACGATCGACACGCTCGCCGCCATGCGCGAGGCGCGCCGGCGCGGCGCCCGGGTGCTCGGGATCGTGAACGTGGTCGGCTCCACGATCGCGCGCGAGTCCGACGGCGGCGTCTACATCCACGCCGGCCCCGAGATCGGCGTGGCGTCCACGAAGGCGTTCACGAGCCAGGTCACCGTGCTCGCGCTGCTGACGCTCCTGCTCGGCCGGCACCGCGGGCTCGCGCGGGACTACGGCATCGAGATCGCGCGCGAGCTGCAGGCCCTGCCCGGGAAGATCGAGCGCGTGCTCCAGAGCCACGACGCCGTGCGCCGGATCGCCGAGCAGTACGGCCAGCACGACAACTTCATCTACCTGGGCCGCGGCTTCAACTTCCCGGTGGCGCTCGAGGGGGCCTTGAAGCTCAAGGAGATCTCGTACATCCACGCCGAGGGCTACCCGGCGGCCGAAATGAAGCACGGCCCGATCGCCTTGATCGACGAGCACATGCCCGTCGTGTTCATCTGCACGCGCGACTCCGCCTACGAGAAGGTCATGAGCAACATGCAGGAGGTGCGCGCGCGCAAGGGCCGCATCATCGCGGTGGCGAGCGAGGGCGATACCGAGGTGGCCTCGCGCGCCGACCACGTGCTGTACGTTCCGGCCACGATCCCCATGCTGCAACCCATCCTGTCCGTGATCCCGCTGCAGTTGCTCGCCTACGACATCGCGGTCGCGCGCGGCTGCGACGTCGACCAGCCCCGTAACCTGGCGAAGAGCGTCACCGTCGAGTGACGCGGCTTCCGGAGGAACCCGTGAAGAGCAGTCTGCACGTGGAGGACGCCCCGCGGGCGATCGGGCCGTACGTCCAGGCCCAGGTCGTGCGCCTGCACGGCGGCCAGAAGCTCGTGTACACGTCGGGCCAGATCGGCATCGATCCGAAGTCGGGCGAGCTGGTGTCGGGCGGCGTGAAGGAGCAGACCGGCCGCGTCATGGAGAACCTCGCCGCCGTGCTGCGCGGCGCCGGCCTGGCGCTCGCGGACGTGGTGAAGACGACGGTCTACCTGGCCGACATGCAGGACTTCGCGACCATGAACGAGGTGTACGGCGCGGCGTTCGGGCCGGCGCCGCCGGCGCGCACGACGATCGCGGCCGCCGGCCTGCCGAAGGGCGCGCGCGTGGAGATCGAGTGTGTGGCCGTGGGGCGCGACCTCTGAGCGGCGGCGGCACCGGGCCCCGCCCCGGGGGACCCCCGGCCCCCGCGAACGGACGTCCCGCGTGAGCGCACGCCGTCGCATCGAGATCCAGCTCACCGCGCAGGTCGCGTGTGCGGGTTGAGCCGCGAAGGTGGGTCCGGCGGACCTGCGTCATGCTCTCGATCTGCTGCGGCAGCCGCCGCGCGACAAACGCGTGCTCGTGGACGCTTCCACGCTCGACGACGCGGGTGTGTTCGCGCACGGGCGCGGTGAAGCGCTCGTCCAGACGGTGGACTTCTTTCCGCCCATCGTGGACGACCCTTACGACTTCGGCCGCATCGCGGCGGCGAACTCGCTCTCGGACGTCTACGCGATGGGGGGCCGGCCGCTCACCGCGCTCGCGCTCCTCTGCGTGCCCGACCGCGGGCTGCCCGCCGAGGCGGTCGCGGCGGTGCTCCAGGGCGGGCTCGACACCATGCGGCGCGCGGGCGTGAGCGTCGTGGGCGGGCACACGGTGCGCGACCCGGAGTTGAAGTTCGGCTACGCCGTCACCGGGATCGCCCGGCGGAACCGGCTCCTCAGGAACTCGGGCGCGCGCGCGGGCGACCGCGTCTTCCTCACGAAGCCGCTCGGGACCGGGATCCTGTCCACCGCCCTGAAGCAGGGGAAGCTCGATCCGGCCTCGACCCGGAGGCTCACCGCGCACATGGCCGCGCTCAATCGCGCCGCCGCGGAAGCGGCCGTGGCCGCGCGCGCGCGCGCGGCGACCGACGTCACCGGGTTCGGGCTCCTGGGACACGCGACCCAGCTCGCGCAGGCCTCGGGCGTGACGCTCGCCCTGGCGCCCACGCCGCGCTGGTTCCTGCCGCGCGTGCTGGAGCTGGTGGAAGCGGGGGTCGCCCCGGGCGGGCTCGCGCGCAATCGGGACTTCTACGCCCCCGAGGTGGACGCCGGCGGCCTGCCGGCGCCGATGCGCGACGCGCTCTTCGATCCGCAGACCTCGGGTGGGCTCCTAGTCTGCGTGCCGGCCCGGGCCGCGGCGACGTTTAAGGCCGCGCTCGAGCGGCGACGCGTGTGGCACGTCGCGGCGGGCGAGGTGCGCCCGCGTGGCGCGCGCGCGGTGGAGCTCGCGCGCCGATGAGCGCCGCCCGGATGCGATGGGATGTGCGGGAACGAATGAGGTCTGGTGGCCTCCGGGGACTTCAAATCCTTGTGTCGGGCACCTTCGGTGTCCGAGGTGGGTTCGATTCCCACGCGTTCCCGCCACGTCTTCCGCACGCCATGCTGGACGGTCGCGCGGGGTGGCGGGGCCGGCGCGCGGCGGACGCGGATCGCGCGGTGCGCCCACGCGGGTGGCG
>DATDEX010000021.1:0-18343 GCA_036522895.1 Candidatus Eiseniibacteriota bacterium
CGCGCCCAGCGCGGTACGGAGCGCGGGATCGGCCCCGAGCGTTCGCAGCGCGCGCGCCGCGGCGTCGAGGTCGGGCTCGCCCCAGGTCTGGCCCGCGCCCATCCGGCGCCCCCGATAGGCGCCGATCGAGGCGCCCGTCACCGGCACCTCGCGGGCCGGCACGAGCAGCGAGTTCTCCGGCGACATGTAGTCGAGGTTGCCCGACCACGCCGTCGCCACCGCCGGCCGGCCGAGCGCCATGGCCTCGAGCGGCCCCAGGCCCAGCCCCTCCGCGCGATGGAGCGACACGTACACGTCGCACGATGCCACGAGCGAGAGGAGGTCCGCGTGCGAAAGCGCGCCCTCCACGAGGACCACGCGTGCGTCGCCGGCGGCGCGCGCGCGCAGCTCCGCCTCGGCGCTCCCGGCGGCCGCGCTCGCGCCCCGTGCGTTCTGGATGCGGAGCAGGAGCCGCACGCCGTCGCCGGCGCCGGCGAACGCGCGGTGGAACGCCTCGAGGGCCCCGAGCGGGTTCTTCCGCGCGAAATCACTCCGGGTGTCGAACGCGGTGACGAACGCGCACACGCCGGCGGGAATGCCGAAGCGGGCGCGGTCGGCGTGGACGCCCTCCGGCAGCCACGCCGCCTGCGGGAAATGGAACACCGGGAGCCCCGGCAGCGCGCGCTCGACCGTGGCCTGGACGAACCGCGACGGCGCGAGCACCGCGTCCATGCAGGCGAGCCCCTCCCGCCATGCGGCGGGCAGGCGCGGGAACTCCCAGAACGGCACGCAGGCCGTGACCCGGGCCTCGAGATCGAGCCAGCCCGGCGCGGCCCACAGGAGCTCCAGCACCTCGGGCGGGTTCAGGTGGAGCAGGTTCACCGGGTGCGGAGCGCGCTCGTGCGCCGACCGGAGCCGCCCGGCGAGCGACTCCACCCGCTCGCCGCCCGCGGCCGGCGTCGGCACGTCGAACCCCGCCCACGGCGTGCCGCGCTCGTCCAGCGCGCGCGCGGTGTTGCGCGCGGCCACGCCCAGGCCCTGGGGCGAGGTGAGGTGCCCGGCCAGGTTGACGCCGAACGGTTCGCGCCGCTCCCGCCGCGGCTCAGACATCCATGCGCCCCCGGCTCCCGGCGAGATAGGCGAACAGCCCTCGCGCCTGGAGCCAGCCCTCGCGCGCGCGGCCGACGAGCGCGAACACGGGCACGGCGGCGAGCGTCCAGAGCAGCACGGGCACGAGCCGCCGCGGGCGGTGGCGGGCGTGCCACAGCATGCGATTGCGCGCGTCGTAGAGCCGCGCCCGGTCGAGCTTGTCGCCGGTGTCGGGCGTGACATGGTGCCAGACGCGCGCGGCGGGCACGAACAGCGTCTGCCAGCCGGCCTCGGCGGCGCGCTGGCACCAGTCGCTGTCCTCCCAGTACGTGAAGTAGACCTCGTCGAGCCCGCCGATCTTCGCCACCACCTCGCGCCGCGCGAAGAGGCTCGAGCCGTTCGCGTAGTCGACCACGTCGGGCGTCGCGTACTGGCCGCGGTCCTCCTCCCCCAGGCCGCGATGGCGCGCGCGCCCGAGCGTGTAGGGGCGCACGAACCCGCCCGCGTACCAGATGCGCGTGGGATCGTCCGCGAAGTAGGTGAGCGCCGCCGCCACGCCGGCGCGCGGCCGGTCGCCGAGCGCCGCGACGAGCGCGCCCATGGCGTCCGGGGCCACGCGCACGTCGTCCGCGAGGAGCCACACGTACTCGGCGCCGGTGGCGAGCGCGTGCGCGAACGCGGCGTTCATGCCGCCGGTGTAGCCACGATTCGGTACGACCCGCACCAGCGCGACCCGGGGGCGGGCAACGAGCCCGGCTTCGAGCTCGGCGAGCGATCCGGGCGACGAGCCGTTGTCCACCACCGCGAGCTGGAAGTCGCCGTACGTCGAGGCGAGGAGCGAGTCCACGCAGGCGAGCGCACCCGCGGGCCGGTCGTAATGGAGCACGACCGCCGCCACGCGCGGCGCGGCGCCGGGGGAACGCTCGCTCATGCGCGCGACCCCGCCGGCATGATGCCGGCCGCCGCGAACACGGCGCGGATCTCGGCGTCGAAGCGCGCTCCCGAGAAAGGCTGCGCGAGCGACGCGAGCTCCGCGGGCTCGAACCGCTCCCGCTCGAACGCCTGCACGGTCGCCGCCACGGCGTCCGCGGTCTGGGTGCCGAACAGCATGCCGCCCGGCACGCGCGCGATGCCGCCGGCGGCCACCTTCGCGAGCGCCTCCGCGGGCGCGCCGCGGCCCACGGTCTCGAGCGCGCCGCCGCGTCCGAACGCGATCACCGGCGTGCCGGAGGCCATGGCTTCGAGCGGCATGATGCCGAAATCTTCTTCGCCCGGGAAGATCAACGCGCGTGCCCCCGCCATGATCCGCACGAGCTCCGCGTCGGAGACCCCGCCGCGAAACTCCGTGCCGCGGGGTGCCAACGCGTGGAGCCGCGCCTCCTCCTGCCCGCCGCCCACCACCACGAGCGGGCGCTGCAGGCGCGCGAACGCCTCGAGGGCCAGGTCGAGTCGCTTGTAGGGCGCGAACGCGCCCGCGAGCAGATAGTACGATCGCTCCCCGGCACCCGGGCTGAACCGCTCCACGTCGACGTGCGGGAACACGACGGTGGATTCGCGACCCCAGTTGCGGCGGATGCGCTCGGCCACGTAGCGCGAGATCGCCACGAGCCACGTGGGCCGTGTCGCGGTGGCGCGGTCCCAGCGGCGGAGTTCCGCGCAGGTGCGACGCACGTATGCGGAGATCGGCCACGGGAAGCGCTCGGGCGGGAAGTACTGGTCCTCGAGGTCCCACACGTAGCGCATCGGGGTGAGCACGATGCTCACGTGCGGTACGCCCGGGCGCGTGCGCACACCCTTGGCCACGGCATGGCTGACGCTCACCACCGCATCGTAACGCGAGAGATCGAGCGATTCGATCGCCCGCGGGAAGAGCGGCAGGAACCAGCGGTAATGGGTGTCCGCCGCGGGCATCCGGTCGAGGAACGAGGTGTGGATGCGGTGCCGCTCGATCTCCGCTGAGACCGCACCCCGCTTCCACACGAGCGTATGGAGATCGGCGTCGGGAAAGAACCGCGCGACACGCTCGAGCACGCGCTCGCCGCCGCGCATGCCGGTGAGCCAGTCGTGCACGAGCGCCACCCGCTGCGGAGCGCTCACGTCGCGGTCTCTTCCCAGAGTCGCGCCGCCCACGCGAGCCCGACGAGCGTGTAGAGCTGATAGAGGAGCTCCTCGTCGCCGAAGTTCCACTCGAAGAGACCGGCGACGAGGAAACCGGCGAGCGCCGCGGTCACGCCGAGCCGCACGCCGGCCCCTACCCCGCCGCCCCGCACGCGTGCCGCGAACGAGGCCCGCGTGTCGCCGCGCCCGGCCCCGAGCCCGCCCCACGCCGCGCGCAGGAGCGAGGCGTAGAGCCAGGTGAACGCCGCGAGCCCCACGAGCCCCATGCTGGCCGCGATCTGGACGTAGGCGTCGTGGAGGTGCCCGGCGCGCTCGACCGAGTCGGGCGATCGATACTGGTCGTAGAGCGCGTGCAGGTCTTGCAGCCCGACCCCGGTGAGCGGGTGATCGCGGAACATCCGCACCCCCGCCTCCCACATGAACACCCGCTCGCGGTTCCACAGGTTGCGCGGATCGACGACGCTGTGGAGCCGCGCGCCCCACGCACCCGGGGCGAGGAACCATGCGGCGAGCCCCGCGCCCGCGAGGACGAGCAGTCCGCGTGGCCGGGTCGCGCCGAGGATGAGCGCGCAGGCGACGAAGAGCCCGAGCCAGGCGCTGCGCGTGAACGTCGCCGCGAGCGAGACGAACGCGAGCAGCGCCACCGCCGCCGCCCCGAGCCGCCAGCCCCGTGTCCGCGCGGTGAGCGACACGGCGAGCGCGACCGGGATCTCGAGCAGCAGCTGCCCGCCGAACGTCATGTAGTGGCCCGCGAGCCCGCGCGCGCGCGACTCGAAGCTCGCGCCCTTTCCGAGCCAGACGAGGAGTCCATACACCGCCACGAGCCCGGCCGCGGCCAGGTAGACCGCCAGCGCGCGGCGGCCGCGCACGGCGTCGCGGGCATGAAATGCCGCGAGCGGGACGAGGAGCGGCATGAACCCCTTGACGACCCGGGGGAAGCTCGCCGCGCGATCGAGCGCGCACGCGCTCACGAGCAGCAGCGCCACGAGCCAGCCGAGAGCGGCGGGCTCGACCGGGGTGCGCGGCCAGGCGGGGTGCGGCGCGAGTGCCAGCCAGGCGAGCGTGAGCGCCGCGGCGAGCGCGGTCGCGATCCCCATGGGCGCGATCGAGCCGGCGAGGCTCGCCACGAGGACCAGGAACGCCGCCCCGGCCGCGGTCGCGAGCCGACCCTGTGAGTCGTGCACGCCGTCCGTGGCGGTGGCGCTCACGGATGCGGCTCGCGTTCGCGCGCGAGCGCGCGCAGGATCTTCCGGTCGGATTCGGAGAGCTCGGCGCGCTCGAGCAGCTCGGGCCGGCGCTCGAGCGTGCGGCGCAACGCCTCGGCGCGGCGCGCGCGCGCGATCTCGGCGTGGTGCCCGGAGAGCAGCACGTCGGGCACGGACCAGCCCAGGAACTCGGCTGGCCGCGTGTAGTAGCTGCAATCGAGCAGCCCGGAATGGAACGAATCGCTCTCGACCGAATCGAAGCAGCCGACGACGTCGGGCTGGAGCCTGGCCACGGCGTCCACGACACAGAGCGCCGCCGGTTCGCCCCCGGAGAGCACGAAATCGCCGAGCGAGAACTCCTCGTCCACGAGGTGCTCCGCGACGCGCTCGTCCACGCCCTTGTAGCGCCCGCACACGATCACCAGGTGGTCGAGCCGCGCCCAGGCGATCGAGGTCTCCTGCGTGAAGCGCGTCCCCTGCGGCGAGGTGAGCACGACGCGCGTGCCGGCGGTTCGTGCGCCGCGATCCGCGAGACCGAGCGAAGTGAGCGCCCGGTGAATGGGCTCGATCTTCATGACCATGCCCGCGCCGCCGCCGAAGGGATAGTCGTCGGTCGTGCGATGCGGGTCGTCCGTGAAGTCGCGCAGGTTCACCACCGACACGTCGAGCCGGCCCTTCTCGCGGGCCACGCGGATCATGCCGTCGCCGAACGCGTCGGGGAAGAACTCCGGGAAGATGGTGAGCAGCGTGATCTTCATGGATGGCGCACTCGGGCGAGGGGATCGAGCGTCACGGCCTGCGGGCAGCGCGGGAGTATCGCACGCCCGTCCCGGCGCTGGCATCGTCGGGGCTAGAACTCCTCGAAGCCCGGCGGCAGCTCGAGCGTGATCACGCCGGCCGCGACGTCCACGTGCTTCATGAACGGCGGCTGGCACGGGAGGAGCCTGGCGTTCGGGCCCTCGAGCTCGAGCAGCGGCTGACCGGCGTTCCACACGACGTCGGCGACCGTGCCGAGCGGGCGTCCCTGCGCGTCGACGACGCGCATCCCGGCGAGCTCGAACGCGTACGAGACGCCCGGGCCCGGGTCCGGCAGGCGCTCGCGCCCGGCCCACAGCGTGCCGTTGACGAGCCTGGACGCGGCTTCGCGCGTCGAGACGCCCTCGGCCGTGACGAGCAACCGGGCGGCGGCGGCGCGCACGCGGGTGAGCTTCACCTCGCGAACGCCCGCGCGGGCTCCGCGCCACTCGAGCGAGCCGAGCGCCTGGAGCGTTTCGGGCGCGAGCGGGCAGCCGTCGACGTAGAACTCGCCGGCCACGCCGTGCGGGCGACCGATCCGGCCGATCGCGATCAGCCCGCCGCGTGGCGTCGAGCCGGGATCCGCGTCCTGCGTCAGTCCGCGATCTCCAGACCCATGCGGCGGTCGATCCGGCCCGCGGCGGCACCCAGCGCCAGCCGCAGCGATCGCGCCGTGCGGCCCTGCTTGCCGATCACGTGGCCCATGTCGTCCGGGTGCGTGCGCAGCTCGAGCTCGCCGCCGTCGCCGGCCTCGAGCACCTCGACCGAGACGTCCTCGGGATGGTCCACGAGACCCTTCGCCATGTAGATCACGAGCTGCCGCAGCTTCTCGTCGTGCTCGTCAGGTTCGTGCGACTCGCGCGGGCGGCTCTCGCGCGGCGCCCCGATCACCTCGACGTCGGCCCTGGGGGCGACGCGGGGGGCACGGATGATAACCGCAGCCCGCTCCAGAGCAGCAGGATCGTCGACAGGCCCCACAGGAGCAGCGTCGGGCCCCGACGGTTTAGGTGCAGCATACTTAACCCGGCGGCGCAGAGGACGGCCCCACTGGCCCACATCGTGAGAACGGTCGTCGTTGGACATTTGAGTATGGTCGCCAATCGGTGGTTGGTGTGATCCCGGCCGCCCTGGTACACGGGACGGCCTTCGCGCGTGCGCGTGAGGATCACGAAGATCATGTCGAACGCCGGGTAGGCCAGGATGAGCGGCGCCCCGGCGCGGCCCCACCCTGGAGCCGCTCCCTGCATGGTCATCAGCGCGGAAGCGCCGAGACTATACCCCAAGAACAGGCTGCCCGCGTCCCCGAGGAAGATCCTGGCCTTGGGGAAGTTGTGCGGCAGGAATCCCAGGCAGGCCCCCGCCAGTGCCAGCTGGGCGGCCGCGACGCCGCTCGCCCCGCGCTCGATCGAGGTCCACGCGAAGCCCCCGAGCGCGATGGCGGAGAGCCCCGCGACCATGCCGTTCATGTTGTCGAGGAAGTTGACCGCGTTCATGAGCGCCACGAGCGCCACCAGCGTGATCGCCGCCTCGATCCCCACCGGCAGGCCGAAGTCCGGAATGAGGCCGCTGGCGATGAGCATGGTCGCGGCCGCGGCCTGGCCGAGCATCTTGATCCCCGGCTGCATGCCGAAGCGATCGTCCCAGAGCCCCACGCCGAGCGTCACCGCGGCGCCCGCGATCAGGTAGCGCGCCTCCCAGTCCGCGGGCGAGTGAGGGATGCGCGACAGCGTCACGCCCCACGCGATCACCGCGGCGACGAACACGACCGCGCCGCCGAGCACGGCGGTGGCCGAGCTGTGGAGCTTCCGCGCCTCGGGGTGATCGAGCCAGCCGACCGCCCACGCGAGACGGATGCCGAGCGGCATGAGGAGCCACGAGAGCGGCGCGGCCAGGGCCAGCGCGAGCAGTGGCGCGAGCGACATGCCGGGAAGGGTGGAGAGGGGGCCGGCCGACCGGCACTACGCGGCCGACACCTCGACCGGGCAGGCGATCCCCATGCGCTCGCAGTGGTCGCGGATGGTCAGCTCGAGCAGCCGGTCGAGCGAGACCTGAGGCCGGAAGCCCACGTACCGGCGGATCTTCTGCAGATCCGGCACACGGCGCCGCATGTCCTCGAACGACTGGCCGTAGACCTGCTCGTAGGGTACGAACTCGATGACCGAATCGCTGTTGCACATGCGCTTGATGCGCCGGGCGAGCTCGCTCACCGTGACTTCCTCGTCGCTGCCGGCGTTGAACACGTGGCCCTCGGCCTCGCGACTGTCCGCCAGCAGCAGCATGGCGCGCACGACGTCGGAGACCGCCGAGAAGCAACGGGTCTGCTGGCCGTCGCCATAGACGTGGATCGGCTCGCCCTGGAGCGCCCGCTGCACCATGCTCGGAATGACCATGCCGTACGCGCCCGACTGGCGCGGCCCGCAGGTGTTGAAGCAGCGCACGATCACGACCGGCAGCTGGTGCTGCTGGTGATACGCATGCGCCAGGCACTCGTCGACCGCCTTGCCGCACGCGTAGGACCAGCGGAGCTTGTGGGTCGGGCCGATCAGGCGGTCGTCGTCCTCGGAGAACGGCACCGCGACCCCCTTGCCGTACACCTCGCTGCTCGAGGCGAGCACCACTTTGCGCCGCTGTTCGCTCGCAGCCTCGAGCACGACCTCGGTGCCACGGATGTTCGTGAGCAGCGAGCGGAGCGGGTTCTCGAGCACGTACTTGACGCCCACCGCCGCCGCGAGGTGGAACACACGATCGCACTGGGCCACGAGCTCGTGCACGAGCGGGGCGTCCATGACGCTGCCCTCACGGAACCTGAACCGAGGGTTGCGCTCGAAACTCGAAAAGTTGTCGAGACGGCCGGTGGACAGGTCGTCGAGGGCCCATACTTCATGACCCCGCCGGAGGAGTTCCTCGGCGAGATGGGACCCGATGAAGCCGGCACCTCCTGTGACCAGGATCCTCATTTTTTTCCTCGAGGGGCTGACAGCCGAAATCTCCTCCCCGGTGCGCGCCCAGCCTCGCGTCCATTGAGTCTGGATGCGGTGCGACGGCGCAGGTTATAGGGCCATCGACCGTTGCGTCAACACCCTTGAGGCTTTTTTTGCGCTTCCCCGCGGCGACTGGCGAGGCTCTGGTCGGTGGACGAGCGCAACGGGCCGGGCGCGGCGACCACCGGTCCCGGCGCGTGGAGCGGCCGCCTGCCGACCCGGCATACCCCGCAGCGGGGCGCGGGAGTGAACTATCGACGGGCGGCGCCCGGCGAACGCCCGCCATTCACTCGTGGGAGGCGCGCCCGCCTCTCCGCTCCCGAAACGTCGGACCCGGCGCCGCGCGCCGCGGCAGCCGGGGCGGGATCGGCCGAGAATCCAACCGGGGTCAGTCGAGCCGGGCGACCACGACGTAGTCGCGGTCGGTGCCGATCCAGTCGCAGCGGGTGAGGCCGGCTTTCCCGAGGAGCCGGCGGACGTCGCCGGCGGTGTAAAGGTAGAGCGGGCAGCCGGAGCGCCAGAACCGGAGCCGGCGCAGCGGCACCCGCCACTCCCAGCGCTTGGGGAAGCTCATGATGATGCGACGCGTCGTCCGCTCGCGGAGCGCGACCAGGTGCTCGACCGGGTCGGCCACGTAGTCGAAGTAGCCGATCGCGGAGGCGTAGTCGTACCCGGTCTCGGGGACGTCGTCCGGAAACCGCCCGGTCCGGTAGACGCAGCGCTCGGAGAGCCCGCGCTCGCGCGCGAGCTGGTTCGCGATCTCGATCATCGCCGGGGCCACGTCGACTCCCAGCACGTGCGACGCCCCGCGCGCGGCGTACTCGAGGCAGAACCGGCCCGAGCCGCAGCCCACGTCGAGGAATCGCCGGCCTTCCGCCGGCTGGAGCTCCCGGAGCGCGAGTTTCAGCCGCTGCTTCACGACCCCGCGCCAGACGTCGTCGACGAACCGTGCGAACGGGCCCTTCCCCGCGTCCTCGTAGATCGCGTCGAAGCGGCTCGCGTCGGCCTGGAAGTGATCCCGCACTTTCTGGTCAGTGGACATCGAGCACCTCCCCCATCGGGGCGAATTGGAAATCGCGGAGCAGGCGTTTCAACCGCCCTTCGGTCGCGCCGAGATTGAAGTAGTGGGTGAGCGCGATCCGCCGCGGGAGCGGAATCCTCGGATGGCCGGGATCGAGCTCCCAAGGGTGCAGGTAGAACGTGAACGCGCGGCCCTCCCGGTTGATGCGCCGGTAGGCCCAGCGCGTGAACGCGTACGGGTAGATGCGGAAGTAGGCCCCGCCGGAGACGGGCAGCGTGCGCCCGAACCACTCGAGCGTCGAGAGCGGAAACTCGCGCAGCCCCGCCCCGTGGCCCTCGAGCGTGTGCGGCCAGCGCGGCGCGCCGGGGAGCCCGTAGCGGTAATTGTGTACTGGAAACAGGCTCGAGTCGTAGCGGATCCCGCAGTCCTTGAGGATGTCGAGCGCCCAGAGCGACTGCGGCGTGATCGAAAAGAACGGCGCCCGGTGCCCGAGCACGGCCGCCCCGGTGAGGGCGCGGAGCAGCTCGAGCGAGCGCGTGAGCTCGGCGCGGAAGACCTCGGGGTCCTGCCGGTAGATGAGCGTGTGCGACCAGCCGTGGGTGCCGATCTCGTGCCCGTCCGCGACGATCGCGCGGACCAGCTCGGGATGGCGCTCCGCCACCCAGCCGAGGATGAAGAACGTGGCCCGCACGCGGGCCTCGCGCAGGAGCCGGAGCAGCCGCTCGCTCGAGCCCACCATCCGGTCCTCGAAGCCCTCCCACTCCGTGTGGGGGATCTCGATGCCCTGGTACCAGTCCTCGAAGTCGATGGTGAGCGCGTTGATCACGGGGTCCCCCGGGGTCCGTCCCGGTGCGAAGGGGCCGGCCCCGCGCCCCGAGCCGAGCGTGCCGAACGCCGCGCGGACCGCGGCGCGCACGCGTCTCCCGAGCTGGCGCGCGAGGCTAAGCGCGCGCGCGCGCGGCCGTCAACCGCACCGGCCCCCGCGGGTGCCGCTCGTCACCGCCGGCGCGCGCCCGCGAGCCGGGTCGCCTCGCCGTAGAGGCAGTCCATGCCCCGCATCATCACCTCGGTGGTGAACCGGTCGCGCACGCGTTCCCGCCCCGCGCGCCCCATGCGCTCGCGCAGGGCGCGGTCGGCGAGCAGGCGATTGACGGCATCGGCGAGCGCGCCGGGATCGTTCGCGCGCACGACGAGCCCGGTTTCGCCGTGCTGGTTGACGAACGACGTCCCGGTGCCGAGCTCGGTGCAGACCACCGGGAGCCCGGCCGCCATGTATTCCACGAGCGCGAGCCCGAACGCCTCGGTCGGCGTGGACGACGGCAGCAGGCCGATGCCCGCGGCCGCGAGGTGGTCGAGGAGCACGTCGTCGCTCACCGGCCCCACGAAATGCACGCGGTCGTCCAACCCGAGGCGCGCCGCCTGCGCGCGCAACGCTCGGTCCATGGGACCGTTGCCGACGATCACGAGCGGGGCCTCGATCGCGGGCATCGCGTCGAGCAGCACGTGCAGGCCCTTGTAGTAGCGGAGCCGCCCGACGAACAGCAGGTGCGGGTCGCCGTAGCGCTCGCGCAGGAGGCCGGCGGCCGGGCGCGAGCGGTCGAGCGCGAAGAGCGGCGCGGCATCCACGCCGAGCGGCACGACGCGGAAGCGTTCGTGGAACGGCTTGACGAGCGATCCGGGCCGGTCGAGCGCACGCGAGGAGGTCGCGTGCAGCACGTTGGCCTCGCGAAAGAGCGCGTGGACGAGCGGCCGGTACAGCGGCAGCAGCGGCTTCTGCTTGGTGACGTCGCCATGGTACGTGATGAGCAGCGCGCCCTCGGGCCGGGCCCACCGGTAGCTGACCTCGCCCAGTGGATTGGGACTGTGCAGGTGCCAGAGGTCGGCGCGTTCACGCGCGAGCGCCCGCGGAAAACCGGGACAGATGGGGCTCGACAGCGCCCGCGCCCACTCCGCCACGCGCACCACGCGCACGCCGTCGATCTCCTCGACGAGGTCGTGCCGCCCGCCGCTCGCCGAGACGAGCACGCTCACCTCGTGCCCCGCAGCCACCTGCCAGCGCGCCATGCGCTCGATCGTCTGCTCGACGCCGCCCCGGACAGGCGGGTGGTAGTCCTTGTAGACGTGGACGATCCTCATGCCGCGGCTCCCTGGGTAGTCTGCCCGAGCTTGACGAGCACGCCCTCGACGCGGCCGGCGCACCGATCGTAATCGTACTCCGCGGCGCGGGCGATGCCGTCGGCGCGCATCCGCTCGCGGGCCGGATCATCCCCGGAGAGCTCGCGAATCGCACGCGCCCAGGCCGAGGCATCGTCGCTGGCGACGAACCGGGCCACGCCCTCGCCGATCTCGCGGAGCGCGGGAATGTCCGACGCCACCACGGGGGCGCCACGCGCGGCGGCTTCGAGGAGCGGTAGGCCGAAACCTTCGTAGCGTGAAGGCACGAGCACGAGCGTCGCGTTACGGTAGAGCCACTCGAGCTCGGCGGGCGGGACGTATCCGAGCGCGTGCACGCCGTTCACCTCCCGCGACAGCTGCGCGAGCGAAAAGCGGCCGGGGGCATTCGCTCCGGCGCCGACGAGCGCGAGCGGCGGCGAGCCGGCGAAGCCGCGCCACACCCGGGCGAGTGTCTCGAGGCCTTTGTGCGGGCGGTTGGCGCCGACGGTGAGCGCGAACGGCCCTGGCGGCGCGCCCGCGGGACGCTCGGGCGTGGCCTCCACCCGCGCGATCCCGAGCGGGATCACGTGCAAACGCTCGGCCGGGATGCGCGTCCGGCGCAGGATCTCGTCACGGCTGAACCGGCTGCTCGTGAGCACCGCCGCCGCCCCGGCCGCGCGGCGCATCGCCCACGCGTACGCCCAGCGCTTCGGCAGGTTCGTGAGTCTCGGCAGCGCGAGCGGCAGGACGTCGTGCACCGTGAGCACGCACGGGATCCTCGCGCCCTCCGGCCGGAGCCAGAACGGGCTCAGGAACACGTCCGCCGGCAGCCGCGCGAGGATGCGGCCGGTGCCGTGCGCGGTGCCGGTCGCGAGCGCGGGCACGTCCACGTCGAGCCACCGAGCGCGCGGGTGGCGCCGGAGGGGTTCCAGGTCGAAGCGCGTGTTGCGGGCGCTCGGATCCCAGAGCAGCGTGACCGAGTCCACCCGCCCGCGCTCGAGCAGTGCGCCCGCGAGCGCCCGCGCGTGCGTCCCGATCCCCGGAAAATGGTCGGTCGCGTAGCGCAGGTCGTAGATCAGCCTCACGCCACGGCCTCGCCCCGTGGCGCGCCGTGGATGCGTGCCACGCAGACGGCGAGCGCCGCGATCACCCAGACGAACGTGCGCAGGATGTAGTCGTAGAACACGTTCGCGACGAGCAGCGCCACCACGGCCGCGAGCAGCGCCACGCGCAGCGCACGGCCGAGCCGGTCGGCGGGCTCGGGCTGCGCGCGCCGCACCCGCTGGACGACGAACGCCCAGGTCGCACAGAACGCGATCCCCCCGGGGATCCCGGACTCGGCGAAATAGGTGAGCGGCGCGCAATGCGTCATCATCTTCACGAAGAACGCGTCCCGCTCCGGCCCATAGTAAAGGCCGAAGTTGCCGAGACCGACGCCGGTCAGCGGGAACCGCCGGAGGAGCTCGAGGCCGTACACGAACACGTCCAGGTGCTGGCGGTTCGAGAGGTCGTTCGTGTCGCCGGTGCCGGCGAGGCGCGCGACGAGCAGCAGGGGGTCGGCCCCGACGAGCACCGACACGAGCAGCGCGGACGCGAGCGTGAGCCCGACCGCGATCCACGGGCCGGGCCTTCGCAGCACGCCGGGCCAGTGCGCGATCACCACCGCGGCGCCCGCGAACAGCGCGAGCACGCCGCTCCGCGACTGGGTGAGCAGCAGGCACGCCGCCATGGCCACCAGCGTCAGCGTCTCCGCCCACGCGCGGGCCCTGCGCCCGGTCTCGGCATGATGGAAGCGCAGCGCGAGCATCGCGCTCATCGTGGCCGCGAGGTATCCCCCGAGGATGTTCGGGTCGTTGAACATCGAGTTCGCCCGGAACACGTCGCCGATGCGCCGTCGCACGGGGGCACCCACGCCGAGGTAGATGTCGGGGTTGGAGATTCCTTTGAGGAATCCGAGGCTGGTGTCGAACCCGACCACGAGCCCGATCATCTGCACGATGCCGAACACCGCATAGAGCGCGGCGGTGACCTCCCAGAGCGAGACCGCCCGCCGGAGATCCCGCGCCGAGCGGACGGTCGCGATCACCGTGAAGAACGTGACGCCGGCCACGAGGAGCAGGACGACCTTGGCTAGCACCTTCGACACGCTGAGCGCGAACGGCACGCTCAGGAGCCCGGTGAAGGCCCAGAGCAGGAACAGCACGGCCGCTCGCCGTTCCGGCGGCCACGACGGCCGCGCCCACCAGGCCACGAGTCCCATGGCGCTCGCCACCGCGAGGACCAAGTACTCGGGGAACGCAGTGAAGAATCCCAGGTACCAGTTCACCTTCACGTTGCCCATGAAGACGATGAGCAGGACCGGGATCAGGAACGGGAAGCGGACGAGGCTCACGACCAGCGCCACCGCCGCGAGCGCGATCACCGTGGCGAGGGGTGCCAACACGAGCCCACCCGCCGCGAGCACCACCGCCGCGCCGAGCAGGATCTCGGGGCCCCACGCATGGGCGGCCGCGCGGCGCAGTGCCGCCGTGCCGGCGCCGGCGCTCATCGCTCCGGGGGGGCGGCCTCGCGGAGCCGCTGCAACGAGAAGCCCGCCAGCAGGGCGAGGCCGAATGCCGCCGCGATGATCAGCGTTCGACGTGGTTGACTCTTGTGGAGCGGTGGCTCGGCCCGGTCCACGACGTCCACGCTGCGCATGGTCTTGAGCTCGAGGAGCCGCGCGCGCTCGCGCTCCTCGGTGAGCACCAGCAGGATGCGCTCCTGGATCTTCGCGTTGCGCAAGAGGCGCGCGATCTCGGTCGTCGCGGGGGGGATGCGCGAGAGCTGGCGGTCGATCTGGTTGACCTCTTCCTGCAACTGCTCCACGCGCGGGTTGGGACCGGTGCTCAGGCGCTGGAGCGTGCCCAGCTCCATCTCGCGGGTGACCTTCTGGGCCAGCAGATCCGCGGCCGCGCTCGAAGCCGCCTGGGATTCGGTTCCGAGGAGCGGCAGCCGCGAGCGCGTCTGGTAGTCGCGCAGCGAATCCTCCACGGCCGCGAGCGAGCGCTCCGTTTCCGAGAGGCGCAAGTCCATGAACTCGCGCCGCTGGCGCGCGCTCGTGTTGGTGTTGAGTCGCAGGAACTGGTCGAGCTCCTCGGCGTAAGCGTTGGCGAGATCGGCGGCGAGTTTCCGGTCGCGCTCGGTGACGCTCACCTTGACGAATCCCTCGTTCGTGAGCGCGATGCCGGTATGCGACGACAACTTCTTGCCCGCCTTCTCGATGTCGCGCTGCCGGTACACCTTGAGGAGCCCGAAACGGTCGACCAGGAGCCGGTTCACGTGCTCGCTCCGCAGCACGCCCAGGTAAATGTCGATCTCGTTCTGCGAGCCGAGCCCGAGCGCGTGCGTGAGCGCCATGGACCCCGCGCCCCCGGACATGAGCCCGCTCAAATCGGTCTCGTCGCTCGGCGGCAACAGGACGGTGCTGGCGGTGTAGCGATCGGGGATCAGCAGGCTCGCGAGGCCCGCCACCGCCGCGACGACGACCGCCTGGATCAAGACGCGCGGGGCGTGGCGGCCCAGGAAATCCACGGGGCTCGCCGAGGGGGTGGAAGGCATGGCCAGCGAGCGTACGGGAGCGGGAATCAGAGGGTCAATCCCGGGCCTTGGCTCGGCGACGTCCCCATCGATGCGGCCGGTGCGCGGGCTCACTTCCTGAGCGCGATGAACACCGTCGCGACCTGCGCGAGGACGAGGATCGTGTCGCGCAGGTACTGCCACGTCGGCACCTCGGAGCGCTCGGGCACCCACAGGAAGTCGCCCGCGAGCGGCACGTCGGTCTCGCGCGCGAGCATCGTCTGGCCGCTGCTCGCGCGGGTGAGGCGTGCCTGCCCGCGCGCCGAGCGGGCGGTGAATCCGCCGCACTGGCGCACGTACCAGGCCCACGGCCTGCCGGGCTCGAACTCCACCACGCCCGGGCGCCGCACCTGGCCGTCCACGCGGATCGAGCGCACCACCCGCGCGACCAGCACATGGTCGCCATCCGCGAGCAGCGGATCGTTGGGACTCCCGGGGCGCACCGTGCGCAGGTCGACGCGGAAGTCGGGCGAGAGCCCGGCGAGCCGGGTGCGAAACGTCGCGTACTCGGACGCCGTCATCTCGCCGCGCGAGAGGCGCGACAGCCGGTCGAACTCGGGGTCGGGCCCCGACGGAGGGCGGGCGCGGAACAGCAGCACCGACGCCGTGTCGGCGTCCGGCAGCACGCCGCCCGCGCTCGCGAGGAGCTGCGAGAGCCGCGTCACGCCCGCACGCACCGGGTAGCTGCCCGTCACCGCGACCCGACCGGTGATCTCCACGCGCTCGGACAGGTGGTAGTCGGGCTGCGTGAACACGTGCAGCTCGTCGCCGTTGCGCAGGGGGAGTCCCAGCCCGGTGGCGCCGCGATCCGCGAGCGAGACCCAGACGCTCTCGCGCCGCGAGTCCGTCCAGCGGACGAGCAGCGCGCGGCCGGGGACGGCATCTTCGCGCAATCCCCCGGCCAGTTGCAGCAGCGTGCTCAGGCTGTCGCGCTCCCCTAGCTCGTAGCGGCCCGGCCGGCCGACGCCGCCCCACGCGGCGAGGAACTGGTTCGCGACCGGAACGTGCACGACGTCCCCATCGGAGAGCGCGGCCTCCCCGCGCATGTCGCCGGCGAGGCGGAAGCGATCCACGTCCGCGATGCGCACGCTGCCGTCGAGCGAGCGCACCTCGATCCGGCGCCGCGACGAGGTCGGGAGGAAGAGCGTGTCCGGGAGCACGTCCACGATCCGGCTCGTGGCACTCGCTGTCCGCGGGCCGGTGAGCCGCAGCTCGCCCGTGAGATAGACGCGGAACGTGCGCGGCACCATGAGCTGGAGCTCCACGCCCACGCCGCGCAACGCGCCGCGGATCCGGGTGGTCACCACCTGGCGCGCCTCGTTCAGCGTGAGCCCCGCCACGTGCACCGCGCCCATGTCGGCGAGGAACAGTGTCCCCTCGGGGGTCACCGCGAGCGTGGCCTCCCGCGAGAGCGGGCCGAAGAGTGCCAGGCGCATCACGTCGCCGGGGCCGAGCCGGTAACGGCCCGGGTCGATCGTGCCGGCGAGCGGCACGATCGCGGGCAGCGCCGGTTCGCGGGGCTCGCTCTCCGCCTTCTCCGCGAAGCCGCGCGAGGAGCCTGCCGCCAGCAGCGCCAGGATGCACCCCGCGCTCGCGAGCCAACGCCTCACTCCCTGCCTCCTCTTCTAGAGCCTGTCGGGCGCCGTCCCCGGGCGGCTTCGCCGGGATGGACCGGTGCGGTTCCGGACATTCGCGCCCGCAGCATTCCGGCCGCCCGGTGCGCTGTCAAGCATCCGGGGCGCCGCCCGCGCGTGGGCGCGTGAGCAGAGCCTCGAGCTCGGCACGGGGCAGGAACCCGGTCGCGGCGAGGAGCGCCAGCGCCGCGAGCGCCGGCAGCCCGGCCGCGACGAACGCCCACTTCCAGGCGGCGAGCCCAGCCGCTGCGGGGAGAGCTTTGGCCAGCAACCTCCCGAGTACGGAACAGAGAGCGAGCACCGCGAGCGGTTGTAAAGCCGGGCGCAGGAACATCGAGGCGAAGCCCCACCCCGTCACGCGGCCGAAGCGGTAGAGGAACCACGCGCTCGCGAGCAGGTTGGCGACGAGCGTGGCGGCGAGCGCGCCCTGCAGTCCGAACCGTGGCACGAGCAGGAGTCCCAGCACGATGTGCACGCCCAGGCCGAGGCCGGAATACTCCGCCTCGTAGCGCGTCCGCCCGAGCGCGCGTGCGATAGCGGTGCCCGTGCCGGTGGTCATCGCCGCGACCATCGCGAGCGTGAGCCCGACGAGGCACATCTCCGCTCCCGCGGGCGGCGTCCCGAGCCAGGCCCCGAGCAGGCGCGGCGCGCCGCCCAGGAACGCCGCGCCGACGGCGGCGGTGATCGCCATCACCCAGCGGCCGGACCGGTCGTAGGCGGCGCGCAACCCGGCGGCATCCCCGGTCGCATGCAGCGCGGACGCCGCGGGAATGAGCGCGAGCAGGAGTTGTTGTGGCATCGAGCCGAGCACGGTCGAGGTGCGGAGCCCGATCTCGTACGGGGTCACGAGCGCCAGCGTCACGTAGCGCGTGAGCAGCAGCTTGTCGAGCTGCTGGTGGGCGACGCCCAGGATGTTCGCGAGCTGGAGCGGCCCGCCGAACGCCATGGCCTCGCGCAGGCGGCGCGCGGCGCGCGCGGGCGACCCCCAGGCGAAGCCCCTGGCCCCCAGGCGAAGGAGCAGGAGCCCCACGAGCGTCGCGACCGCGGCGCCGATCACCGCGAAGCGAATGACGCCGAGCAGGCCCCAGCGGAGATGGAGCGACAGCAGCGCGCCGCCGGCCTGCACCAGCACCGACGAGAACGTGACCCCGTTCGCGAGGTCGAAGCGCCCCCAGCCCTGGAGCGATGTCGCCGTCACCATGGCGGTGCCGGTGAACGCGAACGCGACCGGCCCCATCATGAACGCCGCGCCGGCGTCCGCGCGGTGAACGGAGTCGATGCGCAGGAGGTCGAGCACCGGCTCGCGCAGCCACGGGGTGAGGGCCAGCCACGCCGCGCCGAGCACCAAGTAGCCGAGCAGGCCGACGAGCGCGAACTCCCCGGCCTCGTGGCCGTCGTTCCGCGCCCGCGCCGCGGCCACGTGGCGGAGCGTGCCCTGCGAAAATCCGAGATCGAGCGCGGAGAGATAGCCGGTGAGCGCGAAGAACAGCGACCAGAGCCCGAACCGCTCGGGGCCGAGCCCGCGGAGGAGCTGGGGCACGAGCAGCGTCCACACCCCGAGCGACAGCACGCGCCCGAACGTGGCCTGCCCCGTGTCGGCGAGCAGCCTCCGCGCGAACCCCCGGGCCGAGACCGCGGCGACCGCGGGCGGGCGCTCAGCCACTTGCGGCCTGGCCGTCCTTCGCTTCGCGCGCCACGCGCTCCAGCTCGCGGCCGAGCGCCTGCCAGGAGAAGTGCGCGAGCGCGTGCGCC
>DATDEX010000022.1:0-17989 GCA_036522895.1 Candidatus Eiseniibacteriota bacterium
CGTCGATCCAGAGACTGCCGCCGCGATCTCGGACCTGGTCTTCCCCTGCGGCGAGCGTTCCATGTTCACGGACGACGGCGGTCCCGACGCTGCCGGCTTCGCCTGGGGGCTCTTCGACCGCGACGGCAGTCTCTGGATCGACGCCACCGGCTCGACCCGGCTCGGCCACGAGCGGCGTTCGGCCGAGTCGAAGTTCTGGTTCCGCGATCGGGACGAGGACTTCGTGGTGCGCGATCCCGATGTGATCGCCGAGGTCCGCGAGGCCACGCGTCCGCTGCTGGAGGTGAGCCGGGAGATGGGCGCACTCGGCGCCGAGATGGGCCGGCACGGGGCGCGCATGGGGCGGATCGGCGGGCGGATCGGCGCACTCTCCGCGCGGCTCGCCACCATCGAGGCACGCCTCGCCGCGCGCGACGTCTCGGAGGAGACGCGCGCCAGCGTGGACGCCCGGGTCGACGAAATGCACCGGGAGATGGCCGAGCTTCGCACGCAGCTCGAGGCCGAGCAGTCCGCGCACGACGACGGGCAGCGCGCGCTCTCGCACCGCATGTCGGAGCTGTCGGCGCGGCACCGCGAGCTGCTGCGGGCGACCCGCGCGAAGGTGCGCGCCATCGCGGAACGGGCGAGGCGCGAGGGAAAGGCGGAGCGACCGCACGCGAGTGCGTGAGGCGCACTGGGGAGCGCGCCTGAACCGGCGCTCCGCCTCGTGTCGTGCGGCGGGTGAGGGCATGGGCCCTGGCCCGCCGCGGCCGTCTCCGGCGCCGAGCTGATCGATCGGGGATCGTGCGCGACGCGACGCCTCGAACGCGCGGCGTGCAGAACGCAATCCCCGACGGCGCTCGGGTGCAGTGTAGGTGTGCTCGCGTTCGCCACCACTGAACCTCGCCGCAAGAGTGCTTGGGAAGGTCCGCGTCGGCTGCCATGCTTGTGTCTCACCCGCAGGAGACGCGCATGACCCCCCCGTTCGAGCCGGGCGGGCCGTGGAACGTGATCGAGTTCCCCCGGTCCGCGATCCGCTATCGCACTTCGCCGCCGCCGCCGAGTCCGCGCCGCGCGTCGCTGTCGTTTCAGAGCGTCGCCTGGCTGCTGCTCGCGGCGGCCTCGATCCTGGCGCTCGGGGTGCTCGCGAACGCGTGGTGGACGGTCCAGCGGATCTCGGAGCACGTCCAGCGGATGGAGGACGCGTTCAGCATGCCCGCGGCCGCCCGCCCGGCGCGGCCGGTGGCCGCCGGCCGCAGCGTCAACGTGCTCATTGCCGGGCTCGACGGCGAGCACGTCACGGGGCCCGCGCACGAGGCACGCAGCGACGCGATCATGGTGCTCCACCTGGACGCGGACCGGCGGAAGGCCTGGCTCGTGTCGATCCCGCGCGACGCGTGGGTGCCGATCCCCGGGCACCGGGAGGACAAGGTGAACGCGGCCTACTCGCTGGGCGGGCCGCCGCTGTTCGTCCAGACGGTGGAGCAGCTCACCGGGCTGCGCATGGATCACCTCGTGGTCGTGGACTGGACCGGGCTCCGGCGGCTCACCGATGCCGTGGGCGGCGTGCCGGTGAACGTGGTGCCGGCGGGCGCGGACAGCGCCGGCTCGCCCCAGGGAGAGGTCGCGCTCGAGCTCTCCGGCGACGCGGCGCTCCCCTACCTGAGCGAACGCATGCACCTGCCGAACGGGGACTTCGATCGCGTCAGGCGCCAGCACAACTTCCTGCGCGCGTTCGTGCGGCAGGCGCTCGAACGCCACATGCTCGCCGATCCCGTCGAGATGCGCGCGCTCGCGAGCGCGCTGGGCGATGCGGTGCGCGTGGACAGCCGGCTCACGACGCAGGAGATGCTCACGCTCGCCGCGTCGGTGTGCAAGTTGCACGCAGAGGACCTCACGTTCGTCACCGCGCCGACCGCCGGTGTCGCCACGCACGGTGACGCAAGCGTGGTCGTGTACGACCACGCCGCCGCCGACACGCTGTGGCGGGCCGTCGCGAACGACCGCGTCGCGGACTTCGTGGCGTCGCACCCGCAGCTCGTCACCGGCGAACACGTGCGCTGACGCCGGCCGGCCCCGGCACGGCCTCCCTGCCGTGGCGCGGCGCGGAGCGGCGCTCCTATATTATGCTGCGCGCATGGATCGCGAACTGTGGACCCGCGTCGACGACTACCTGAGCCGCACGCTCGTGCCGGACGACGCGGCGCTCGCCGGGGCGCTCGCCGCGAGCGCGGCCGCGGGGTTGCCCGCGATCCAGGTGGCGCCGAACCAGGGCCGCCTGCTCCAGCTCCTCGCCCGCGCGATCGGCGCGCGCGCGATCCTCGAGCTGGGAACGCTCGGCGGCTACAGCACCCTGTGGCTCGCGCGCGGGCTCGCCCCCGGCGGCCGGCTCGTGACGCTCGAGGCCGAGCCGCGGCACGCCGCGGTGGCCGAGGCGACGTTCGCGCGCGCGGGCCTCGCCGACGTGATCTCGCTCCGGCTCGGGCCCGCGCTCGCGACGCTCGAGCAGCTGGTCGCCGAGCGCGCCGGCCCGTTCGACCTCGTGTTCATCGACGCCGACAAGCCGAGCATGCCGGACTACTTCACGTGGGCCCTGCGCCTCTCGCGCCCGGGCACGGTGATCGTGGCCGACAACGTCGTGCGCGACGGCGAGGTCGCGGACGCCACGAGCGCCGATCCCAGCGTGCAGGGCGTGCGGCGCATGAACGAGCTGATCGCCGCGGAGCCGCGCGTGAGCGCGACCGCGCTCCAGACGGTGGGCAGCAAGGGCTACGACGGGTTCGCGTTCGTGCTCGTCGAGCGGTGACGGGTCGCCCCCCGCCGGGCGACCAGGCCGTGCGGCGCGGGACGCGGCGCGGTCAGGCCCCCGCCGCGAGCCAGCCGGCGAGGTGCTCGTAGGCCACGCCGAGGTTCGCGATCGGGCAGTACTCGTCGACGCGATGGCACATCTCGGCCAGGCCGGGCCCGAAGTTGAACGCCGCGATGCCGCGCCGGGTGAACCGGGCCACGTCGGTCCAGCCCTGCTTCCCCGCGACGCGCGCGCCCGTACGCCGGATGAAGTGCTGCACCTCGTCGTCGTCCAGGCACACGCGTCCGGGAGGCGAGCTGCTGCGCACCTTGAAGCCGAACGCCTCGGGCACGAGCGCGCGCACGCGCGCCACGGCGTCCTCGAGCGTGCGGTCGGGCGGGTAGCGATGATTCAGGTTCACGATCATCTCGCCCGGCAGCACGTTGCGCGCCCCGCCAGCGCGGAGCCGCGTGACCTCGAGCGTCTCCCGGAACTCGAGCCCCTGCACGGTCGCCGTCTCGACCGGCGTGCGCCCGATCACCCCCAGCCAGTCCGCTCCCTCGGTGACCGCGTTACGCCCGGTCCACGGTCGCGCCGCGTGCGCGCTCACGCCCGGGACGCGCACCTCCACGTTCACGCTGCCGTTACAGCCCATCTCGACGTTCAGGTCGGTGGGCTCGAGCACCACGGCGAGCCGCGCCTTCCGGAGCCAGCGGAATCGAGACAGCACGCGCTTCAAGCCGTTCTTCGCGGTCGGGCCCTCCTCGCCGTCGTAGAACACGCAGGCGACGTCGAACCGCGCCCGCTCGAACTCGAACGTCTCGACGAGCCCGAGCATCACCGCGATGCCGGCCTTCATGTCGGTGGCGCCGAGCCCGACGATCTTCTCGTGCCCCGGCTCGCCCTCCCGGCGCGCCATGGCGTTCCCCTGCGGCCGCACCGTGTCGATGTGCCCCGCGAGCACCAGCAGCGGGCGATCGTGCTGCGGGCCGCGCCAGACGAGCGATCGCCGGGTGCGCTGCACTTCGCCGTTCCCGGCGGCGGTGAGCCGCGCCTCGATGAAGTCGGCGAGCGCGTGCTCCTGACCCGAGAGGCTGGGGATGTTCACCAGCTGTTCGAGCAGGCACGCGAGGGATTCGCACGTCGCTGGCACCGCGGTCGGTCTCCTCGGAGATGGGTCGATCATCGAACCTATCTCATGGATGAACCGCACGCGCGACCCGGCGCGAAGTCTGACACGGACTGGACGGGGAGGAAGCGCTGTGGGATGGGCTACTTCGCCCCCGTGTGACCGAACCCTCCCGCGGCCCGCGCCGTGGAGGAGAGCTCGTCCACCTCGACCCAGCGCACGCGCGGCGCGCGCTGCAGCACCATCTGCGCGATGCGCAGGCCGCGCTCGATCGTGAACGGTGCGGCGCCCAGGTTCTGCAGGATCACTCTCACCTCGCCGCGGTAGTCGGAGTCGATGGTCGCGGGGCTGTTGGGGAGCGTGATCCCGTGGTTCGCCGCGAGCCCGGAGCGCGGCCGGACCTGCATCTCGAAGCCCTCCGGCAACTCGATCGCGAACCCGGTGGGCACGAGCGCGATGGCGCCGGGGGCGAGCAGGAGCGGCTCCGTCACCGCGGCGCGCACGTCCAGCCCGGCGGCCCCCGGCGTCTCGTACGCGGGGAGCGGCAGCCCTTCGGCGTGCGCGAGACGCCGGATGCGAACGGGATGCTCGGGCGGCTGCGTCATCGCGGCCGGCCATCGCCGCGGCGCACGGTCAGGATCATTGCAGCCACGACAGGGCCAGCGTCCACACCTGGTTGATGCTCGAGGGATTGTTCGAGATGTCGAACAGGTCCCCAAACCCGCGCGTGAACCGCGCCTCGATCCCGAGCCGCCCCTGCCCCGCGGCGAAGCTCACGCCCAGGCCGCCCGCGTAGCCGGGGTCGATCGGCCGCATGTCCTTCTTCAAGTCGCGCTCGGGGATTCCCGGAGCCTCGGTCTTGAATCGGCCCCGGAGCGCGACGCCGAAGCTCGGGCCCAGCTCCGCGAACGCGCGCGCGCCGGCGTGGCTCCAGAGGCGCGCGCGCACGAGCGCCGGGACCTCGACGTAATCGTAGCTCCAGGTTTCGTCGAACGAGCCGATCAGGTTGCCCTGGGTGGTAACGATCGGCTTCGACTTGGACTTGCCGCCCTTGCTCGAGTAGGCCGCCTCGACGCGGACCGACCAGCGCGCCGCGAGCTCGGCCTCGCCCGCTAGCCCGGCGTTCAATCCATAGCGGAGCTTGGGCCGGACGGCGTCGCCGGACTCGCCCCCGAAGTTCGCCGCGTTGACGCCGGCGCGAGCGCCGTAGTGCCACGGGAGCGCGAGCGCGGGATTCGCGAGGAGCACCAGCAGGACTCCACCGGCAACGCCGAGACGAGTATGCATGACGGGCGACCTCCCTCGCCGGCAACGCTGACGAGCCCGTGGTCTGCGCGGGCCCGACGCGTGCGGATTCGTATCGCGGCGGCACGGGAAAGGTAGCACCTCCGGCCGCGCGGGCCCGGCCGGGCGGGGATCCCGCCGCGCGCAGCGTCGGCGTCGCCCGAACGCGCGAGCGCGGACGGAAAACACCCGATCGCCGCCATGGCACCGAGCCGGCGGCGATCGAGTAACGCTCTGGTCGGCAGCGGATTACGACCTGGCCGGCCGACCCGACTCAACTCCTCGGCAAGCCTCCGCGGCCACCCTCCCTGCTCCGGGTGACGAATCGCTCGCCGCCTGGCGATGCCCCGCCGTGGGGCGGATCGGGAGGAGGTTTCTCATGTCCGTTCGCGCCGCAAGCCCTGCGCGTCTTTCGCGCGCATTCACCATGCTCGCCGGGCTCCTCATGCTGGCGGCCGCCGCGCCCGCACGGGCCTGGCTCTACGACCAGAACCACAACCGCATCGACGATCGCATCGAGGCGGTTCACACCCAGGGGCTCGCCGCGGCGTACGAGAACGGCGACGTGACGAAGCGGATGCTGATCGGCGTCGCCGCGGGCCCGCCCGTGACGTTCCGCGTCTACGTCGGCTACGACCACCACCCGACGAACCTCGACGCCCAGGCCGTCACCACGCTGGGCGCGAGCGTGCTCTACGCGTTCCACGCGATCGACTACCTGGAAGTCCAGGCCACGTACCCGCAGATCCAGTCCATGGTCCTCGGGCCGGGCGTAACGCGCGTCACCGCCGTCCAGGTGATGTACGCGTCCAACCACTATGGCTCTCGCGTCGTGCGCTCGCGCGACTCCCGCGGCATCAGCGCGGCGCAGAACTACGTGCTCTTCCCGAGCGTGCGACAGGACCTCGGGCTCGACGGCAGCGGGGTCGTGATCGCGATCCTCGACACCGGCGTCAACGACAGCGCCGACGTCGTCGGCTATCCCGGGCACGAGAGCCTGCGCGGTAAGTTCCTCGGCGGCGGCGACTTTTCCACCGGCGTCGCCCAGCTCAGCACCTCGATCACCGCCAGCATGAACCCGAACGATCACGGCGCGGCGGCGACCGAATACCACGCGACACACGTCGCCGGCACCGCGATGGGCACGGGCGGCGAGACCGGCTTCTTCGCCGGCGTGGCGCCGAAGGCCCGCCTCGTCGACTGCAAGGTGCTCACCGACGCGGGCGCCACGAACGGCGGGGACGCGGTCGGGCTCGACTGGGTGATTGCCAACCGCAACCGCACGTGGCCCGGGCTCACCGGTCCCGACACGGCCTATCGCGGCATCCAGATCGCGAGCATGTCGCTCGGCTGCATCGGCTGCACGTCCGACGGCACGGATCCCTCGGAGGAGCTCGTGAACGCGGCGGTCGACGCCGGCATCGTGGTGGTGATCGCCACGGGCAACGACGGCAACGCGCCCGGCATCGCGGTGCCGGCCGGCGCGAGCAAGAGCATCGCGGTCGGCGCGACGAGCCACAATCTCACGCTCGATCGCCGCGACGACACCGTCACCTCGTTCTCGAACGAGGGTCCGCGGACGGACAACAACGACGGCAGCCCTACCGACGAGATGAAGCCGAACATCGTCGCGCCGGGGGCGGGAATCGTGTCCTCGGACGGCGACGTCACGAGCGACGGCCGCAATTACAAGGTGCTGAACGGGACCAGCATGTCGACGCCTTGCATCTCGGGCGTGTGCGCGCTGATCCTCCAGGCGAACCGGAATCTCCAACCGCTCGAGCTGCGGGCGATCCTCCAGAACACGGCGGAGCACTTCATCCCGAGCGTGAAGGGCGGGTTCCGCACGTTCGCGGCGAGCAACGATCCGAACTACGACCCGGGCAGCGGCTGGGGCGAGGCGGACGCGTACGCGGCGTGCAAGGAAGCCTTGAACAGCACGAGCGGCGTGCAGGTGACGCAGATCCAGCGCCCGGTCACGGATCTCGCGGCGCACACGATCACGGTCGGGTGGATCACGCAGCGCGAGTACCCGTTCCTGGGCTTCGACGTCTTCCGCGCGCCCGACGTCGGCGGCACCCCGGGCGCCTTCGCGCAGATCAACGCGCTCCGGATCGCGCCCGCGGGGCATTCGAACATCCAGGGCGTTTCGAACCGCACGCCCTACAGCCTGGTCGACGCGGATCCCGCGCTCGAGATCGGGAAGAGCTACTGGTACCGCGTCAACTGGGTGGACAACGCCGCCGTCTCGCATGCCGAGCCGCCGGTGCAGGTGCTGTTCGGCTCGAATCCGCGGGTCGCCACGGTGTACTACAGCATCACGCACGATTCGCCCGACAACGACCTGTTCGTGCGCCTGGGCGAGACGCACCAGTACGACACCAGGGTGGCCGATCTGGTCGTCACCGGGCCCGGCTCCGCGCAGCAGGACAGCATGGCGCTCGTGCCCACCGACCTGTTCTACTTCCCGCCGGGGCACATCCGGCACTTCTGGTCGATCCCGTTCACGAGCGCGGACAACATTGCTTCGCTCCTGCCGCCGAACCCGGGCAACGCCTGGTTCCTCGACGTGGCCGAGGGCGGCTTCGTGGATCAGAACGGGCGCGTGAACGACTTCTCGCTGTTCATGAACAGCTCGCCGGGCAGCTCGTCGGGCACGACGTTCGTGACGAATTCGGTGACGCCCATGCAGACGGTCGAGGGCCAGCACGCGACGCTGTGGATCCCGGAGAAGCCGGTGACCGGCGTCGACGTCGTGCGCTTCTCCGCCGCGGCCGATGCGAAGGGCGTCCGGCTCTCGCTGGTGCTCGCCTCGGATGCGAGCGGCGCCACCGCGACCGTGTTCCGCTCCGGGTCCGACGATTTCGCGACGCGGCGGCAGATCTCCGATCCGGACCTGCCCGTTCGCGGCACGACGTTCGAGTTCACGGATCCCGCGCCCGAGCCGGGCACGAGCTGGTACTGGGTGATCTTGAAGGACGCGCGCGGGCGCTCGATCGTGAACGGCCCGGTCTCGGCCGAGGCGATCGGCGCGCTGAGCTTCCTCGAGCGGCCGACCCCGAACCCAGTGCGCGGCGCGACGTCGTTCGCCTACGTCGTGGGGCGGAACGCGGCAGGCGGGGCGCGCGCGCCGGTTTCGCTCGTGCTCTACGACCTCCAGGGCCGGCAGGTGCGCTCGCTCGTCAACGCGCGCCAGGCGGTCGGGCGCTACCAGGTGGCCTGGGACGGTCGCGGCGCCGACGGCGCGCGGCTGCGCGCGGGGAGTTACTACCTGCGGCTCCAGGCAGGGCCGGTGCAGCAGCTGGCGAAGGTGATGGTGGTGAGGTAGACGCACAGCGGAGTGGAGCGTCGCGGTACGGGCGGCCACGCTTTTCACGGGTGGCCGCCCGTGCCATGCCCGTCCTTCGCGCGGGGGCCGGGCGATGGCAGCCGGAGCGAGACAGCCCCCGGCGATGGCAACGCTCGCAGGAGATTCCAATGGTGAGCGTTCGAGGGCCGGTGTAGCTTCATTCAACGAGCAGCGCCCGGGCCACACGATCGTCTCGGAGGCCAGATTATGAATTTGCGGAACGCGGCCCTTGCGGGCGCCATCCTGCTGCTCGCCACCTCGGGATGCGAGAATCGGCTCGACCCCGTTTCCGTTCGAAACATTCCGGGGACCGATGCGCCCGGCGCCGAATCCGGAGGCGCCGGGGTCGCGATGGCGAGGACGCGCGTCCTGCCCACGATCCAGATCACGAGCCCGCGGCCATCGGCTCTGATCATGCCGGTCGTTACGCCCACGGTCTCGGTGAGCTGGAACGCCTCGGATCTCGACGCCCCGCACGGCTTGCCGCGTGAGATCCGATACAAACTGTTCAGCGAGAGCCAGGATAACGCGCTGTTTCTGACCTTCCTCGTGAACCCGGATTCGCTTCGGAGGCTCTACGCCCCCGACTTCCCGGGCTGGACGGTCCTCCCCGGGAACGCCACCGGGGTCACGCTTTCCGGGCTGACCGTGTTCGATCGGTATCTGCTGGTCGTGACGGCTTTCGATCGCCAGGGCCGGTTCGACCCGGTCTTCAGCCTGAACCAGAACATGCTCGTGATGTTGGTCGGCCCCGCGGGCCAAGCTGCCGCTCGAACCACGCCCGGTCCGACCGCACCGTCCAGGAGATGACCCGGCCCGGCGTCGGCGGAAACCGCGCCCACCGCGAAGCCGACCTGGAGGCGACGACGAGAGTCTCGATTGTCGCCTCACACTCCCTCGCCGCCCGAACGCCCCGTGGAGTAGCCGCCCAAGGGCGTTCGCGCGGCGGAGCGGGGCATCGCAGGCCCTCGGTCGCGGTCCCCTGGCGCTCTTTACTTGAGGAGAGCGATCCGCTCGACGCGGCGCGCGGCACCGTTTCGCACTTCGTAGAAGTACAGTCCGGCCGCGGCCCTGCCGCCCTGCCCGTCCCGCGCGTCCCAGCGGAATGTGTGGTCGCCGGCTTCGAGCATGCCGCGTGCGAGCGTGCGAATCAGGCGTCCCTGCGCGTCGAACACGCGCACCGAGCTCGCGGCGCGCTCCGGCAGCGCGCAGCGGATGGTGACCGTCGAGAACGCGGGGTTCGGCAACGCGATCGCCGCCAGCACGTGCGGTCGCGCGGAGCCCCCCGGCGCGTCGAGCGTGGCCGTGAAGCGCAGGTTCCATAGCTCGCTGAACGTGTAGTCGTTGCCGAGCCCCTCGCCGTTGTCGCTCTTCCCGGCGAACACCAATATTCCGTCGTGCAGCGGGTCGTAGGCGGCCCCCTGGGCATATCGCCCATACGAGCTCCCCGTGGTCGTGAGCGTGGACCACGTGCCCGTGGCAAGCGAGTACGCCCTCGGAGAAGGTTGCGGGTAGTACTGAATGCCGGGCGAGATCCCGGAGGCGTAGCCGCCGCCAAACACCACCATCCGGTCGCGAGCCTGGTCGTAGATCGCCTGCGCCTGGCTTGCATCGACCGGGCCTGGGGCCAGGCTCGTCCAGGTTGGCGGGGACGACAGGGACAACGCCCAGGTACTGCTGGTGGTCATGTCGTAGTTGTACGGCTCGGCGTCGAAGCGACCGCCGGTGACGATGATGCGGTCGCGCACGGGGTCGAGGATCGCCGATTCCTCGCCCCGGGTGAATGGGGGAGTCCCCTGCGTGACGATCGCGCTCCATGCGGGCGTCCCGGACAGCGTGAGCTGATTGACATTCGCGCCCCGGCAGACGACGAGCCGGTCGCGCGGCTCGTCGAGCACGGCGCTGTGCGCATAGAGGGGGCCTACGGGAGCACCCGTGGGAACGATCGGATTCCAGTGCATCGTCGCGAGTTGGAGTTCCCACACATCGGACAACGGTCCCGACGCCCCGACCCCGCCCACGATGAGGATGCGGTCCCCGTCCGGATCGTACGTCGCCGTGTGTTGATATCGCGCAGGGGGAGTCGGGCCGGTCGTGGCCAGCGTCTGCCATCGGCCGCCCTGCAAGTCCGACCACACTAACAGCGCGTCCAGGGCGCTGATGTCTGCCGAGCTGGACGGACCGGCGTGCCCCGCGTAGGAGTACCCGCCGGCGTACCCACCGATCGAGATGACACGAAACCGGCGCCGATCGAATGTGAGCGTGTGAAAGCTGAGCTCCCAGGGCGGCCCCGGAGAGGGAGGCGATACCGCCTGCCACGCGGGCGTGGCCCCGAGCGAAAGCGCCCACGTGTCGTTGCCGTGTTCCGGGTGGTCGTAGCTGTCCGCGGGGAGCGTCCCGCCTCCGCCGAACATCAGCATGCGGTCGCGCACGGGATCGTAGAGCATGTGCGCACTGAGGCGTGGGCTTGGAGGCGTGCCCGCTGGAGCGAGCGGCTGCCACTGCGGCGTGCCCGCCAGCGAGAGTTGCCAGACGTCATTTCGATCGCTGCCGCCCTGAAATCCGCCGAACTCGAGGACGCTCCCGCGCACCGGGTCGAAGCAGGCGGTCGCGAGCAGGCGGTCGCCGGGAGACGGTGCAGGCGTGAGGGTGACAGCCCAGGCCGACGGGCTGCCGAGAGCGAGCGTCGCCACGCCCGGATTGCCGCCGTTCGGAAGGCCGAAGACGACGAGGCGGTCCCCGGTCGGGTCGTGCGCGAGCACCCGTCTCGTGACATCGAATGTGGGTGCGGCGCCCACGGGCACGGTCGCCCACGTCATGGTGCCCGTCAGGGAGAGCGTCCACACCTGCAGCGGCAGCACCGGGCTCTGCCCCGTGGGGTAGCCGGTCATGAGCACGGCGCGATCGCGCGCGGCATCGTAGAAGAGTTGCGCGCCCAGCCCGGGAGCCGGCGTCCCGCCCGCCGTACCGACTGCCGACCAGGCCGGTTGTCCCGGCCCGGCGAGCGAGAGCGACCACAGCGTCGCGGGAACGTCGGCGGTGCCGGTCCCGCCCCCGATCATGAGCACACGGTCGCGCAACGGATCGTAGATCGCGGTCGCTTGCATTCGCGCCGGGGGATTCGGCCCCGAGGTCTCGAGCCAGCGCCAGTCGGGCGTTCCCCCCGCAGGCGAGATATAGATTTCGTCGGTCGGGAGTCCCTCACGCGAACCGTCGATGAGGATCAGGCGATCGCGAGCCGAGTCGTAGACGAAGCACCCCGCCTCGATGCCGCGCAGCTCGTGGGCGCGGCTCCAGCTGGCGTCCTGCGCGGTCGCGTGACCAGGAGAGAGTGACCACGCGGCCAGGAGCAGGGCGTGCAGGCCGCGGCGGGGGGACAAGGGCGCAGTCATGGGACCTCCCCGGTCGAATGTGCGGACCCGTGGGGGGACGAACCGGTGCGGGGTCGTCCCAGCGGCCGGCGGCTAAATCCGATTATCCGCTCGTGACCGAGCGCTCAACAAGCCGGAAATGCCGCCATGAGCACCCACGGCAGGGACTAGCCGATAGAGAGGGCGGCCGTCTTCGCGCGCACGAGTGATGTGCTGAGAGTCGGGCCGGGCCTCACGCCCACCTGAACCCTGCCCTCGCCAGCGGCAACGCCCGCACCCGCTTCCCGCTCGCGGCGAAGATGGCGTTGCAGAGCGCGGGGATCGCGGGCGGGAGCGCGGGCTCGCCGAGGCCGGTGGGCGGGTGGTCGCTCACGCGGAAGTGCACATCCACCGGCGGGGTCTGCGCGTGACGGAGCAGTGTGTACTCGGTGAAGTTGCTCTGCACCGCGCGACCGCGCTCGACCGTGATCTCCTGGGCCATCGCCTGGCTCAAGCCGTCGAGGATGGCGCCTTGCGCTTCGTTCTCGGCGTGGAGCGGGTTCACGATCGTGCTGCCGATGTCGCCCACCATCCACACCTGGTTCACGCTCACCGCGTCGCCGGCCACGCGCGCCTCGACCACCTCGGCGAAGTAGCCCTGGTGGCTGTAGTGGAACGCGACACCCATCCCCGTGCCCGCGGGCAGCGTGCGCCTGCCCCAACCCGAGCGCTCCGCCACCTCCTCGAGCACGCCGCGCGCGCGGCCGGCGTCGTAGGGCGCCTTGCCGTCGGGCTCGGTGATCACCCGTGACTCACCCAGGAGATCGAGCCGGAATTTGACCGGATCCGCGCCGGCGGCGTGCGCCAGCTCGTCCAGGAACGAATGGAACACGAACGCGAACCCGTTGCTGCCGGGGGCGCGTAGCGCGCCCGTCGGGACGAGCGGAGGCATCACCGAGGCGCCGATTTCCAAGTTCGGAACGAACCGCGCCGGGAACTCGGTCGGCCGGATGCCGGCGGCCTGCGCGAACCGCTCGGCCGTGCCGAACGTGACGAAATGGTCGCGCCATGCGATCAGCTTGCCCGTGGCATCGAGGCCGGCCTCCAGATGATGCCAGCCCGCCGGCCGGTAGAAGTCGTGGCGCATGTCGTCCTCGCGCGTCCACAGGAGCTTCACGGGCGCGCCGGCGGCGCGCGCGATCCACGCCGCCTCGACCATGTAGTCGTTCTGGAGCCGGCGGCCGAAGCCGCCGCCCGCGCGCAGCATGTGAATCGTGATGTCCGACTGCGCGAGCCCGAGCGTGTTCGCCACCAGCTCGCGGCCGTCCTGCGGCGTCTGGGACGGCGCCCACAGCTCGAGCTTGCCGTCGGCGAAACGCGCGGTGCAGTTCTGCGGCTCGAGCGGCGCGTGCGAGAGGAACGGGTACGAGTAGGTGGCCTTCACCGTCTTCGCGGCCCTGGCGAGCGTGGCCGTCACGTCGCCGTCCAGGCGCACCATCCGTCCGGGCGCCGCCGTCGCCAGCTCGGAGGCACGCTTGGCGTGCGCCGCGCTCGACACGTCGGCCGCCGCGCCCTCGTCCCACTTCACCACCAGCTTCTCGCGCGCCGCCTTCGCGGCCCACCAGCTGTCCGCCACGATCGCGACACCGGAGAGGAGCCCGAACGACTGCGCGGTGCCCTCGACCACGAACGCCTGGCGCACGCCCGGCTCGCGCTGGACGGCGTCCACGTTCGCCGACACCACCTTGCCGCCGAACACCGGGCACTTCTCGAACACGGCGTAGAGCATGCCGGGCACGCGCACGTCGATTCCATAGAGCGGCTTGCCGGCCACGATCGCCGGCGTGTCGACACCGCGCTGCGGCCGGCCGATGATCGCGAAGTCCTTCGGGTCCTTGAGCGCCACCGACTTCAAGTCCGGCGCGGGCAGCGTGGCCGCGCGCGCGGCTAGCTTGCCGAAGCCGAGCTTCCGCCCGCTCGGGGTGTGCGTCACCGCGCTCGCCGCCGCCTGGCACTCGGACGCCGGCACCCGCCAGGTTTGCGCCGCGGCGGCGATCAGCAGCTGCCGCCCCGCCGCCCCGACCCGGCGGAGCTGCTCGAAGTTCTCCGGGGTCGCGCTGCTGCCGCCCGCGAACTGCTCGCCGAACGTCGCCTCGTCGCTCGGTGCCTGCTCCACGGTCACGTCCTTCCAGTTGGCACCGAGCTCGTCCGCGATGAGCATGGGCAGCGACGTCTTGACGCCCTGGCCGATTTCCGGATTCTTGGCCACGATCGTGATCGCGCCGTCGGCGCCGATCCGGATGAACGCACCGAGCGCGGCCCGCTCGACTTCGCCGGCCGTCGCGTCACCACCGAGTCGCTCGAGCACCGGCGCGAGCACCGGTGCGAGGAGCAGCCCGCCGCCGGCAAGCGCGCTCACCTTGAGGAAGGCCCTGCGATCGAGCTCCAGCATGCCCATGCTCGCTCCTTAGCGGTCCCGGCCGCTCTCGTTGCCGGTCGCGACGCGCTTGGGCCGCGCCGGCGCGCTCTCGGCCAGCTCGGCCGCGCGCTGGACGCCCGCGTGGATGCGGAGGTAGGTGGCGCATCGGCACAGGTTGCCGTTCAGGGCGCTCGCGATCTCCGCATCGGTCGGGCGCGGGGTCTTCGCGAGCAATGCGGCCGCGGCCATGATCTGGCCCGCCTGGCAGTAGCCGCACTGCGGCACGTCGAGCTCGCGCCAGGCGCGCTGGACGGGGTGCGAGCCGTCCGGGGAGAGGCCTTCGATCGTGGTGATCGCCGCCGTGCCCACGCTCGACACCGGCACCTGGCACGAGCGAACGGCCTCGCCGTTCATGTGCACGGTGCAGGCGCCGCATTGCGCCACGCCGCAGCCGTACTTGGTGCCCGGCAGCTCGAGCACATCGCGCAGCACCCAGAGCAGCGGCATGTCGGCGGGAGCCTCGACGCTCGCCGTCCTGCCGTTCACGCGGAGCGAATAGTTCATGAGGGAGGGCTCCGTAATCGGCCGAACGGGAGTCTACACGGCCGGCTCCACCCCGGAGCGGCAGAGCATCGAACCCCGGGCCTCGTTCGTCGTCCCGAGCGCCACTCTCGGCGGAAAGTTACTGTCGGCAATGCCTCGACGTGGCGGCGAATGCGCATCGGGCCGTCGAGCGAGTCGGCCGCCGCCACGCGGGCGATGGCCTGATCCTCAGCGCCGCCGCCGCGCCGCCAGGCACGGCTCGCGTATGCTCGGGGCGTGAGCTTCCCGCGCATCCCCGCGCCCGTTGGTCTTCGTGGGCCGCACGCCGCGTTCGCTCGCGGCGTGCGGTCGTGCGTGAGGCTCGCGTTCATCGCGAGCGTCGTCGCCGCGGGCGCTGCGCGTGCCCAGTCCGCGCCCTTCCACAAACAGCGCGTGACCTACGCGAGCGGCGCGCTCACGCTCGTCGGCTACGTGTACAAGCCCGACGGCGACGGGCCCTTCCCCACGCTCGTCTGGAATCACGGCAGCGAGCCCGATCCGGCGAGTGCCCCGCAGTTCGACTCCGTCGCGGCGATCTTCGTGCCCGCGGGCTACGTCGTCGTCGCGCCCGTACGCCGCGGGCAGAGCGCCTCGCAGGGGGAATACATCCAGGACCGGATCCGGGCGGCGTTCCAGCGCGAGGGCCCGCCGGCGGCGGAGCAATTGATGGTGCGGCTCATGGAGGGCGAGCAGCTCGACGATCAGCTCGCGGGGCTCGCGTACGCGAAGACGCTCGCGTTCGTGGACTCGAGCCGGCTCGTCGTCGCCGGCTGCTCCTACGGCGGCATCGAGACGCTGCTCGCCGCGGAGCGCGGCGCGGGCTTCAGGGCCGCGCTCGCGATCTCACCCGGGGCCTTGAGCTGGCGCGGGCACCCCGTGCTCCAGGAGCGCCTCATCGCGACCGTCGGCCGGATCGGGATCCCCGTGCGGCTGCTCCAGCCTCCCGAGGACGCCAGCCTCGAGCCCGCGAAGTGCCTCGGCGCCGAGGCCCGGCGGCTCGGCAAGCGTTCGTTCACGACCCGCGTGTACCCCGCGTCGATGCCGGAGGACCAGCGAGGACACTGCTTCGGCGGCGCGAAGGGAATGCACAACTGGGCGAGCGAGGCGCTGGCGTTCTTCAACGGCGTCCTCGGCGGGCACCGCTCCCGCTAGATGGGTTCCGGCCGCCACTCCCCGTTCACGAACTCGAGCGTGCGGAGCCGGTCGCCGGACTTCTTGCCGATGATCGCGATCGTGCCGCCGCAGTCCAACCGGTCGCGCGCTCTGGGAGCGGCCGGTGGCGGTGCCGCGGGCTGCGCCTCCGCCGGAAGTCGCATACCCGCCACGCGATTCCGCTGGCGAAGGCCGCTGCCGGCTCGATAGACTCGACGACCGGGAGCGCTCCGGGTCGATCTCAATGGGAATCCAACGGGGGCCGAACATGAAGCAGCCAGCTTTCCTCGCGGCGATGCTGCTCGCAATCGGAGTCTCCACCGCCCCCGCGGCGGGCCTCAATCTGCACTGGGACAATTGTGTGGCCGGGGGTGGGGTCCAGAACAAGTCGTTCCCCTGCGACGATGACTTCCAGACCTTCGAGCTCGTGGCCCAGTTCCGTTTGCCGAGCGCGCTCAACGGCGTCACGGGCGTCGAGTATGTCCTCGATCTGGCCGCAGCGGGCCCGACGCTGCCGCAATGGTGGCACTTCCGCTTCGACGAATGCCGCCCCAACCAACTGCTGGTCAACACGGTGGTCCCGATCGGCGTGGGGTGCCCCGATTGGGCGGGTGGATTGGCGTCGGGCGGCGTCAACCCGATCTACGTGACGGGTCTGCTCGGACCGAACACCGCGCGCATCGAGGGTGGAAGCTTCGTCTCGTCTGCGAACGCGCGCAACCTCACCAACCTCACGGCGGACTACTTCCTGGTCAACCTGCTGATCCAGACCGACAACACGACGACGTCGGGTTCCTCCGGCGTCGCGTGCCCGGGGTGCGACGTTCCCGTATGCATCGTGTTCAACCGCTGCCTGGTCGCGACGCCGAACACGCTCGGGCTCGTCATCAACACCGCCCAGACTCAGGGCAGCAACTTCGTGACCTGGCAGGGCGGGCAGGGCGTCACCACGTTCCTGGGCTCGGGCTGTCCCGCGGCGACGCCGACTCGCGCGTCCACGTGGGGCGCGGTCAAGTCGCTCTACCGGTAGGAAGCGTTCGCGGTTCTCGCCCGGGCCACCGAGCTGGCGCGGGCACCCCGCCCGCTAGATGGGTTCCGGCCGCCATTCCCCGTTCACGAACTCGAGCGTGCGGAGCCGGTCGCCGGACTTCTTGTCGATGATCGCGATCGTGCCGGCGTGGTGGTGATGCTGGAGGTGCTCGGTGTAGTCGTCGAGCGTCGCGAAGCGCTGGTTGCAGAAGTGGTCGTAGTAGTAGCAGCCGAGCGGCGGCAGGTTCGTGACGTCGAAGTCGTCGTCGCTCACCGGGCCCACCGGCGCGGGAGCGACGTGATCGGGCTCGGCGTCGCGCTCGTACACGACCACGGGCGGCTGGTAGTAGTGGTAGTAGCGCGGGAAGCCCACGTCGAAGCCGAAGCGGACGAACGTGCGCGGCCGGTAGCAATGCCGGAATACGGGGCCGCCCGTGAACCCGCCGTGAAATCCGTTGCGGACGAAGACGTGCGGGCCGCCCACGAACGGCCGCGCGCCCACGAACGTGTGCGCGCCGGCGAATCCGCGGCCGCCGTGGAACCCGCCCGCGAACCCGCGCGCTCCGTGCGCGTGCGCGGTCGCGGCGAGCGTGACGATGAGCGTGGCGAGCCACGCGCCGCGGGCGAGCAGGCGGCTCGGGGTTCGGAGCAGTGGGCGGAGAGGGTGCGTGAGGACGGGGGCGATTCCTGGCGTGCGCATGGCGTGCTCCGGGGTTCGATCGGCCGCGCGGGGGAGTCGGGCGGCCCGGGGATGGAGGAATGCTGCGCCCGCGCCGGTGGGGGTTCAAGCCGAATGACGGCACCTTGCCGCGAATTGTCCGCGGTTCGAACGCCGGGGCCGCGCGCTCCCTCCCATCGTTCGCGCTCCTGAACGGGCTGGCGCGCTTGGGAATGCGGCCGGCGACCCGGGGCGTGCGCCGGGCCGCCC
>DATDEX010000023.1:0-2581 GCA_036522895.1 Candidatus Eiseniibacteriota bacterium
GGCCCACTGCCGAGCCCGGACGACTGCGACGACGCGCCGGGCGCCGCCAGGGCCGGCGCATGAGCGCCCCGCTCCGCGTGCTGGTGGTGGACGACGAGCCACTCGCCCGCCGGCGCTTGAAGCGCATGCTCGGCGAACTCCCCGGCGTGGACGTGGTGGGCGAGGCCGGCTCGGTCGCCGAGGCGACGCCGCTCGTGGACTCGCTTACGCCCGACCTCGTGATGCTCGACGTTCAGATGCCGGGCGAGGACGGCTTCGCGCTCCTCGAACACGTGAAGCACCGGCCGGCCGTCGTGTTCGTGACCGCGTTCGACCATTACGCCGTGCGCGCGTTCGAGGCGCACGCGGTGGACTATCTCCTGAAGCCGTTCCGCCCCGACCGGCTCGCGGCCGCGATCGAGCACGCGCGCTCGGCGATCGCGCGGCCCGACGACCTCGCGCGGCAGCTCCAGCAGGTGCTCGCGGCCATCGAGACCTCGCGCGCGGAGCCGCCGGGGCGGCCGGAACGGCTCGAGCGGTTTACTGTCCGGATCGGGCAGAAGCAGCTGATCCTCCGCTCCGACGACGTGCTCTGGTTCGGCGCCGAGGACAAGCTCGTGTTCGCCGCCACCGCCACGGACCGGCACTACGTGAACTTCACGCTCGACGAGCTCGAGCGCCGCCTCGAGCCGGCGCGATTCGTGCGTGTCCACCGCTCGGCGATCGCCAACCTGGACCACGCGGCCGCGCTCCGCCCCGGCTTCGCGGGCACGTGGCGGCTGCAGCTCGACGACGCGGCCCGTACGGAGGTCCCCGTGAGCCGGTCGCGGGCACGACAGCTGCGGGAGCGGCTGGGGGCGTAGCTTCGAGGCCATCGACTGAGCAAGCTCGGGCGGACCGCGCGTCTCCCAGCTACTCCAGCGCCTCCAACACCGGCAACCGCCCGCCCATCGCGCGCACGAAGCCGTAGCCACCGAGCCCCAGCACGAGCACGATCCCGAGCCATGACGTGACTCCCGGCCACGCGGTCAGGTCCCGGGTGAGCGCGCTGGCCTGGAGCGTGTAGTGCACCATGAGCCCGGTCACCGCCGCGAGCAGACCGAAGCGCATCATCACCCCGAGCGTGAGGAGCGCCCAGCCCAGCGAGAACGCGATGTTGAGCGCCACGAGCTCGCCCTTGGGCATGCCGACGGAGAGGAACACGATCACGGCGACCGCGAACGCGGGCCACGAACGGCGGAGCAGGAGCCTCGCGGTCACGAGCACCACGATGAAGCCCAGCGCGTTCACCACCGCGGAGCGATAGAGCACGAGCAGGGCCGAGAGCTGGTAGCGCGCGCCCATCAGCCCCGCGAGCGAAGGCTCCACGAAGCCGACGTTGTCGGGCCGACCCGGCGGCAGGCCGAACGCGATCGGGATCGCCTGGTGCGCGGCGACGCTCAGGCTCAGGGCCAGGCCCAGCAGGCAGCCCACGAGCGCGTCGCGTCCCACGAGCGGGTCGCTGTGTTGCCCGCCGATCAGCCGCACCCAGCTCATCAGGACGCGTGGCCACAGCCGCCGCACGTAGGGCTCCACCGCGAGGTAGAAGATCCGCGCGAACGCGAAGTCGTAGAGCGACCACGCGAGCGCCGCGGCGAACTGGGCGGGAAACCCCGTGGCCGTGTGGTGCCCGCCGAGAAGCCACACCGCGAGCCGCAGGCCCATGAGCGCCGTCGCCACACGCACCGCGCCGAGTCGGTCGCCGCGGCCGGCGCGCAAGTTCCGCCGGGCGAGCCAGGCCGCGAGCATGAAGACGACGAGGAGAAGTCCGGAGCGGATCATCGCGCTGATGCGTCCCACCTCGTCGCGCTGCGGCCTGGGCACGAGCCACGCCCCGGACCAGACGGGCGCGACCGAAAAGAGCACCGGGCGGCCGCCGTACGCGGCGGCCTCGACCCGCACGGGCGACCCCGGGGGACCCGGGATCGAGCCCTCCCAGGCCATCCGACGATCGGCGAATCCCATCGGCACGGCCAGCGGGGGCACGCTCGCGAACGCGGAAGAGTCGAGACCCGCGGCCGCGAACAGCGCCCCCCACGCGGGCTCGCCCGCGGGCGGGCCCGCGGCGGGGTTCGGGATGGCCTCGAGCCGCCGGAGCCGGCCCTCCGTGTCCAGCTCGAGTCCCACCATGCCGGGCACCACCGCCGCGGGATCCGAGTAGCCCGCGCTCTGCCCCGCGTTCGCGGGATCGAGCGCGCGCGGACTCTCGCGATACCAGTGGAGCACCACCGGTGGCCACGACCGGGTGAGACGATTCCAGCGCGTCGCGGAGTGGTCGGCGGCCGCGATGCGTTCCACGGAGGCCACGTCGTAGCGAAACCCGGACGCGTGGTCGCGCGGCTCGGGAAACCCCAGGCCGCGCAGCAGCACGCGCGCGCGGGCGCCGACCACGGCCGGTGGCTCGCCCATGGGGACCGCGGAGACGGTGCGCGTGCGCGATGCCAGCAGAACGACACCCGCAAGGCCCAGGACGAGCGCCGCCGCGCAGGCCCAGCCGACTGCCGGGCGCATGGCCCGGTCGCGACTCCCGGCCGCGAGCAGCTCGGGTTCCGGCGTGCGCCCC
>DATDEX010000024.1:0-21181 GCA_036522895.1 Candidatus Eiseniibacteriota bacterium
ATCACGGCCTGCCGCTGCCTCCCCCTCGTGTCATGCCCGCGCTCGATCCGCATTTCCGGCCGGCCGTGCTGGCCAATCGCGCCTTCCACGCGGCCGTCGTCGCCTCGAACGCCCCGCGCCGCGTCCGGATCGCTTTGGAGCAGGCCGACGGCTCGATCTCCCGCTTCGGCACGGAGGTATTGCCGGAGTCGCATCCGGCTGCGGCGGGCAATTTCACCTTCGTGGAACGGCTCGTGAAATTCCTGCTCTGGTCGCGCGGCGGCTGGAAGATCCATTTCGACGGCCCCGCCGCGCTCGCCCAACGTCTCAGCGCGCACTATCGCGAATCCGCCGCCGGCCGATTTGATTCCGACATCGTCGGCCGGCGCATCTACGACCGTCCGATTGAAGTCGTGGCCGCCACCGATCTCCCGCCCGCCTGCGCCCGCAGCGCGCCCCTCGGCCGCCATTGGAACGGCTGCCGCATCGGCTTCGACCTAGGCGGCAGCGATCGCAAGGTGGCGGCAGTCATCGACGGCCAATGCGTGTTCAGCGACGAGACCGTTTGGGACCCCGTGAAACAATCCGACCCACAGTATCACTTCGACGGCATCATGGACTCGTTGAAAAAGGCCGCCGCGCACTTGCCGAGGGTCGATGCCATCGGGGGCAGCGCGGCCGGCGTCTATGTCAATAACCAGGTCAAGGTGGCTTCGCTCTTTCGCGGGGTGCCGGCGGAGCTGTTTGACACGCGCGTGAAGGCTCTGTTCGGCGAAATTCGCGCCGCCTGGGGCGGCGTGCCTTTCGAGGTGGTCAACGACGGCGAAGTCACCGCGCTGGCCGGATCGATGGCCATCGGCCAGAACGCCGTGCTCGGCATCGCCCTGGGCACCAGCATGGCCGTCGGTTACGTCACGCCCGAAGGTGGCATCACCTCGTGGCTCAATGAGCTGGCCTTCGTGCCCGTGGACTACCAACCCGGCGCCGCGGTGGACGAGTGGTCGGGCGATTACGGTTGCGGCGTGCAATATTTCTCCCAGCAATGCGTCGGACGCCTGTTGACACCGGCCGGCCTCGAGGTGGATGCCGCCCTCCCCTTGCCGCAAAAACTCAAACACGTCCAAAGTCTCATGCAGGCCGGCGATGCTCGAGCGGCCAGGATTTACCAGACCCTCGGCGCCTACCTCGGCTACGGAGTGGCTCACTTCGCCGACTTCTACGAATTCCGACACGTCCTGATCCTCGGCCGTGTCACCTCCGGCCCGGGCGGCGATCTCATCGTGGCCGGCGCCAAGGAGGTCTTAAGCGTGGAATTTCCCGACCTGGCCGAACGCATCGCCTTTCACATTCCGGACGAGAAGGAAAAACGGCATGGCCAAGCCGTCGCCGCCGCGAGTCTGCCCGTGCTGACCTGAAACCAGATGCCCGCATGAACCCTTACGAAAACTTCGTCCGCGATTTCACCCGCCTGCTCAAGCACGGGCAAGCCCTTCCCCTGGGCGGCGTTCCCCCGTTGCAGCAACCCCGTCGTGCCGCCGACGCGCCCCGCGCCTTGATCTTCTCGCCGCATCCCGACGACGAGGTGATCGGCGGCGGCGGCACGCTGCTCGACGTGGTCGCCGCGGGCGGCGCGGTGACGATCGTCCAGGTCACGGACGGTTCGGACTCGGCGGCGTTCATCCGCGAGCCCGAGGCGGTGCGAACGCAAGTGCGGCTCGACGAGGCGCGACGCGTCGCCGATGGGCTCGGCGCACGCGAGCTCGTGTGCCTGCGAGCCGACAACCGCGCGCTGCGTGCCACCCCCGAGCTCGCCGGCCAGTTTCGCGAACTGCTCGAGCGCGTCCGGCCCGGGGTCGTGCTCGCACCGTCGTTCACCGACATCCACCCCGACCACCAGATCGTGCTCGCGCTGCTCGCGCGCGCGCTCCGGCAGGTTGCGGGCACGCTCCCCGACGTGGCGCTCTACGAGGTCTGGAGCCTCGTCGCGCCGACACACGTGCGCGACGTCGGCGCGCACATCGGCCGCATCGAAGAGCTGCTGCTCGCCTATGAGACCGCGCTCAAGGTGGACGACTACGTTCACCTGGTGGCGGAGCGACTGCTGTTCAACGCGTTCGAGCACTGCGCCCGTCCCGGGTACGTCGAGGTGTTCGAGGTTCTTCCCGGCGAACGGTTCCTGGAGTGCGCGCGCGCGCACTTTCAGGAACCTGACGGTGCCGCCTGATCCGGCATCGGGTGAATACCTCGGGGGCCCGGGGGCGCGGGTTCCTGACCTTCGGGGCGCCAACGCTTGCAACCAACTGTCGTGCCCAATGTTATCGAATACCCACCATTGTATAATGAAGACTGGGAGCATCCGGTCCGGTCGGGGGTGTATCTTTCCCGTGACACGGGGTGTCATGTCACCTGAGAAGCGACTTTGGCCGGGCCCACAGGTGTCGAGGAGGTTGCCATGCATCGTCGGTTGCCAACGTTCGCCAGCATTTCCGCGACAGCGCTCGCGATAGTCGTCGCCTCTGCCTTCCCCGCGCACGCCCAGAACGGCACCTGGTCCTCGCTCCCGGCCGACGCGCCGAACCTCGGCCCGCGCCGCGAGTTTGGTGCCATCTTCGACCGGGCGAACCAGCGCTACCTGACCTTTGACGGCTTCAACGGGAATAACTACGGGCTTTACATCCTGTTCAACGACGTGTGGCAGTTGTCGGTCGCCGGCGATCCGCCCGTGTGGAGCAACATCACGTTCACCGGAACCGTCCCCGGGGCGCGCCACACCCCACAGTGGGGTTACGACGCGGCGCGCAATCGTGTACTCATGTTCGGCGGCTACGGCAGCCACTACCCGGGCTACCCCTACGCATACCTCGACGACGTATGGGAGCTCGACCTCGACGGGACACCGCATTGGAGGGAGCTCTTCCCGGCTGGCCAGGCGCCGAGCGGCAGGCTTGCGGGCGCGGCGGTGTTCGATCCGATCCGTCAGCGCTTCGTGGGTTTCGGCGGCACGATCGGCGTGCCGGTGGACACGTGGTCGCTCAACCTGCAGGGCCAGGCGAACTGGGAGCTCGTACCCACCAACGGCGCGGCACCCAAGGGCGGATACGGGATGACGTCGGTGTACGACGCCCGGGGCGATCGGCTTCTAATGTTCGGCGGCTCGATCAACGACAACTACTATTACGCCAACAATGACGTGTGGGAGCTGGACCTGCACGGCAATCCGACGTGGCACCTGGTGGTGACGGCGGGAACGCCGCCACAGGCGCGCCGCTCGGGCACTGCGATCTGGGATCCGCTGCGAAATCGCATGGTGATCTACGGCGGGTTCGACGCCATTCCTTACTCGGACCAATTCCTGCCGGACACCTGGGCGCTCGACTTCAACACCGCGACGCCGACGTGGACGCAGCTCGTCCCCGCCGGAACGACGCCGGTGGGTCGCGCCGACAACGCGGCCGTCTACGACCCGATCCACGATCGCATGATCTTTTATGGCGGCTGGGACGGGAACAACATGCTGAGCGACACCCAGTTCCTCAACTGGGGCTCGTCCACGGCGGAAGCCGCGCTCGCGCCGACGGGCGGTGCCACCCCGAACTCCGCGCACGTGGACTGGAGCGTCAGCGCAACGACCGGAACGCACGCCGGCATCTACCGCCGCGCCCCGGGCGGCGATTGGTCCGCGCTCGGCGAGGGTGAGGTCGTGGCGGGACATCTCGTCTACGACGACGCCACCGTGCAGGAGGGGAATGGCTATTCCTATGAGGCGGTGGTGGCCTCGCAGCGCGGCGAGACGTTCGGCGGTGAGACGTTCGTGCAGGTGCCGACGACGACCGCCGTGAACCCGGGGCAGAATCTCGAGTTCGCGCTGCGCGGCGCCTCGCCGAATCCTGCGTTCGACCGGATGTCGGTGTCGTTCGTGCTCGCGTCGGATGCACCGGCGACGCTGGAGCTGGTGGATGTCTCGGGTCGCCGCGTGCTGGAGCGAGCGGTGGAATCGCTCGGGACCGGCGAGCACCGCGTGGACTTCGCCCTTGCGGGTCGCGTGCCCGCGGGGCTCTACTTCCTGAGGCTCAGGCAGGCGGGGCGGACGGCCGCGACGCGCGTGGCGGTGACCGGCGGCGAGTAGACGCTGCCCGGTCGTTCGGGCCAGCCTCGCGACACGACGGCAGCCGGCTCCTCGGGGCCGGCTGCCGCGTTTTACGTAGCGACCGCGACGGAGCTCGCCGTCACCAGCGCTGCCCGACCAACTCCGTGTAGAGGCCGTCCACGTCCGCGGGGGAGACGCTCGAGTCCGCCGGCCGGTAGAGCGTCGGCGGCGACAGTGCCCGCACCTTCGACCCGAAGTGCGGCCGGCCCCCCAGGTGGCGATGGTCGATCCGCAACCCGAGCGTCCCCAGGCTCCGCAGGAACGCCCACGACGCGAGCGCCAGCTCGTCCTCCAGCAGCCGCCAGTCGCTCGCGTACTGCACGTGCGCCAGGCGAAGGCGGCCCTTCCACGGCGACCGGGTCGCCACCACGTGGCAGGTCCGGTTGGCTCGACGGATCACCACCTGGCGCGCATGGGTCCCGCGCATGTCGTCGAGGATGGTCCGGCCGCGATCGTCCAGGGCCGCGCGCATGGCGTCGTGATCCAAGAGCAGCTCCGCGCCCGGCCGGAACGCCGGCCGCGACGGCACCAGGACCTGGCGCTCTTCGAGCGTCCGGAACCCGAGCTTGGTGAAGATCTCGTGGGCGGCGGGCGATGCGGTGAGGTTGACGATCGTGTGCGTCCGCATGCCCAGCACCGGCAGCAGGAGCTGCACGCTGCTCGAGCGGTGCGGTTCCTCCACGATCCACGACGACAGGTTGCAGAAGCGATGCATCGTCCCCGCGATCGACCGCACGCTGAAGATCGTGCCGAGGAAACCGACCGCGCGCCCGTCCTCGAACAGACCGAATCCGCGATGCGGCTCGTCCACGCGCCACGGCAGGTCGAACAGCATCCGTCGCCAGTCGTCTGCGTCCATGGCGGAGTTGCCGAAACGCAGCAGCAGCGGATGGATTTGATCGAAGTCCTCGGGGCCCACCGGACGGACGATCGCCATGCCGGGGGTCAGCGACGAGACATCTTCTGGCGATCGGTGTGCAGCGCTTCGGCCGGCGCGACGTCGACGCGGATCGGCACCTGGTACGACTCGAGCCGCGACGCACAATGGCTCCGGATCCGGCGCTCGACCGAGAGCGGATCCTCGGGCACGCGCAGGGCCACGCGCGCGACCACGATTTGTCCCGTGAACGCGTGGCGCTCCCCGAACACCACCGCCTCGGCGATGTTGTCGACCTCGTGGATCACCGCCTCGACGGCGGCGGGATAGACCTTGCGGCCGCCGACGTTGATCAAGTCCGATGCGCGTCCGAGGATGCGCAGGTACTCGCCCTCGACCTCGACGGCGTCGCCGGTCATGAACCAACCGTCCTCGGTCAGGGGCGACGGCGCGTTCAGGTAGCCGAGCATGCTGGAGGCGGCCTTGATCTGGAGCAATCCGTCGACCACGCGCGTCTCGTAGCCCTCGCCGCCCACCTTCACCCACAGCGAATCGTTCGCGCGCGAATGCGAGCGCAGGGTGCCCAGCTCGGTGAGGCCGTACTTCTGCAGCAGCCGCACGCCAGGGAACGCAGCCGCCAGTCGTTCGAGCGTCGCAGCAGGCATGACCTCGGCGCCGTAGGTGATGTAGCGCAGCGATGACAGGTCGTATCGCCGGTGGGCCTCGCTCAGCAACAGCATCGTGAGAAAGCTGGGCGCCGCGGGCAGCACTTCGACGCCGTGGCGCTCGATCGTCGCGGCGACGCCTTCTGGCGTGCGGTCCCGGGGCAGCACCACCGTGCTGCCGTTGGAGAGCGCCTGGAGCAGCGTGTCGATGCCGCCGATGTGATCGAACAGCAGGAACAGGAGCGTGCGGAGCCGGTGCCGCCGTTTCTTGTACTTCGTGAGCAGCCGCGACCAGTCATGCACCGCCCCCTTCGGCGGCCCGGTATAGCCCGACGAGAACAGCACCAGACCGGGATGGGAATCGGCCCGCAGGCGCGAGTACAACGGGTGGTCCGCGCGACCGCCGAGGGACTGGATTCGCGCGTCACCCGCCTGGGGCACGTCCACGCGCCACTCGGCCTGGGCGATCGCGCGCAACTCGACGGCACGTGCCGCCGACGTCGGCGCGATCGGGACGACGATGGTGCCGAGATCGACCAGCGCCAGCAGCAGTGCGATCGACGACTCCGAGTAGTCGGACTCCAGCGTCACGACCGCGCCGCGCTGGATCCCGGCCCGCGTGGCCAGCTCGCGTTTGGCCGACACGCGTGCGAGCAGGTCCGAGAACGAGCACGGCTCCGCGCCACCCGCGATTGCCTCCCCGTCGGCGATCTCGCGGAACACCTCCCAGAGGAAATCCAGTGTCATCCGACGCCGCCCAGGTAGACGACCTGCCCGGTGACGAAGTCACTCTCCTCGCGCAGGAAGAAATCGACGACGTTGGAGACGTCGCGCATCTCGCCGAGTCGTCGCACCGCCTGGCGGGCGAGCAGCGCGTCGATCTTGTCCTTGGGGACCGAGCGAATGAGGTCGGTGGCCACGGGCGTCGGACCCACCGCGTTCACGGTGATGCGGAATCCCGCCAGCTCGCGCGCGATGACGCGGGTGAGGTTCTCCACCGCCGCCTTCGACGCGGCGTACACCGACTCGCCCTCGAGGTGGAGCGGGGTTGCGACGGTCGCGAAGTTGACGATGCGGCCCGGCCGGCCGCCGTCGATCATGAGCCGGGCCGCCTCGCGGCAGGCCTGGAACGTGCCGAACACGTTGGTTGCGAAGACCTCCCGCACCGTGCTCAGCGGCGTCAGCAGCACGTGATTCATGGACGCGATGCCGGCGTTGTTGATGAGCGCGTCGAGGCCGCCATGCCGCCGGCGGATGGTGTGGAACATGTCGGCGACCGACGCTTCCTCGGCGATGTCGGCGCACAGGTGCTCGTAGCCCGGCAGCGACCAGTCGGCCGCAGTCCGGCTGCAGCCGATCACGGTGTAGCCCTGCGCCACGTAGTGCTCGGCGAGGTACCGACCGATCCCCTTGCGGGTGCCGGTGATGAGCATCGTCTTCCCGGCGGGCGTCATCGCGAGGCGGCGAGAGCGTCCGAGAGGTAGCTCACCAGGGAGTCGATGCTGCGAAACGGGCTGTTCCGCTGCGACATCGCCTTTTCGTCGGTGAGCGAGATGCCGACGCCGAAATCGTCGCGGATCTGGCGCTCGACCGTGAGCACGAGCCGCACCAACCCCAGGGAGTCCACCGCACCCCCCCCTCCGAGCAGGACCGTGCCGCCCGCCAGCGGCACTTTCTGCGACTCCGACGCATTGAAGTTCTCGATGGCGCGGCGCACGCTGGTCGTCACCATCTCCAGGGAGATAGACATTCGCTCGATGCCCCCGGCACGGAAGGCGCAAAACCCTCACGATACTACCACGAACGTGAGCCCCCGCCAGACGCGTGCGTTGGCGGTCGTTCTCCGTGCGCAGCTAGGATGCGCGGCATGAGCCGCTGCCCGCAATGTACCGCCGACGTCCCGCCCGGCGCCCGCTACTGCCCCGGCTGCGGCGCGCTCCAGAGCTCGGTCTCGCAGATGGCGACCGAGCTCGCCGGCCCCCAGGGCGCGGCGACGCCGGCCACGCCGGCTCGGCTCACCCCGCCTCCGGTCACCGCCCCGATCGGCCGGCTCGAATCGTCGGCGAGCTTCGCGGGGGCGGCGTTCCAGCCCGGCCAGATGCTGTCCGCGCGCTATCGCGTCATCGGCCTCCTCGGCCGCGGCGGCATGGGCGAGGTGTACCGCGCCGACGACCTCGAGCTCTCGCAGGCCGTTTCGCTCAAGTTCCTGGGCCGCGCGCTGAGCGAGCGGCCCGACATGCTCGAGCGCTTCCGCGCCGAGGTGCGCAACGCCCGGCAGGTGTCGCACCCGAATATCTGCCGCGTCTACGACATCGGCGAGGTGGACGGCCGCTACTTCCTCACCATGGAGTACGTGGACGGCGAGGACCTCGCCACGCTCTTGAAGCGCATCGGCCGGCTGCCGCGCGCCAAGGCCGACGAGGTCGCGCGCCAGCTCTGCGCCGGGCTCGCGGCGGCGCACGACCGCGGCGTGATCCACCGCGACTTGAAGCCCTCGAACGTCATGATCGACAACGAGGGCCGCGTGCGCATCACCGATTTCGGGCTCGCCGTTCGCACCGCCGACGGGGCGACGGGCGAGGTGGTGGGCACGCCCGCGTACATGGCGCCGGAGCAGTTCGACGGCCGCCCGGCCACCGCGCAGACCGACCTCTACGCGCTCGGGCTCATCCTGTACGAGATCTACACCGGGAGGCGGCCGCTCGCCGCCGCGACGTGGGACGGCTGGAAATCCCAGCACTCGCAGGTCGAGCCGCGCTCGCCCGAGGAGGTGGAGCGCGACGTCGAGGAGCCGGTCGCGCGCGCGATCCTGCGCTGCCTCGAGAAGGATCCCGCGAAGCGCCCGCGCTCGGCGCTCCAGCTCGCCGCGTCGCTCCCGGGCGGCGACCCGATCGCCGCCGCGCTGGCGGCGGGGGAGACGCCGTCGCCGCAGATGGTCGCGGCGTCCGGGGGCGAAGGCTCGCTCGTGCCGCGGGCGGCGTGGGCGTTGCTCGCGGGTTTCGCGGCGTTCCTCGCGGCCATCCTGGCGCTCGCGCCGGCGGCGAACGACCTCGGTCTGGTGCCGCTCACGCTGAGCGCCGACGTACTGGAGGCACGCGCCAAAGACATCGTGGCGGCGCTCGGCTACGTCGAGCCGCCGCGCGACGGGGCGTCGTGGCTCGGGCGCGATTACGATCCCATGCGCTGGCGGGCGGAGCGCGAGCCGTCCACGCACTGGCGCCGCGACTACGCGCGCATGGGGCCGCCGCTCCTCCTCGGGTGGCGGCAGAGCCCGCGCATCATGAATCCCGCCGCCGGGCTGCGCATCGGCGCCGACGATCCGCCGCAGATCGTCTCCGGCATGGTGACCGTGGGCGTGGACGGACGCGGACGGCTCGTCGCGTTCTCGGCGATTCCGCCCCAGGTCGACTCGTCGCTCGCGCCGGTTCCGCCCGCGCACACGGCGGAGCTCTTCGCGCTCGCCGGGCTCGACACGGCGGCGTTCCACGAGGTGCCGCCGGTGTGGGTGCCGCTTCCCGCGTTCCAGACGAGACGCGAGTGGGTGGGAAGCAGCCCGCGATTGCCCGGGGTGCCGCTGCGCGTGAGCGCGGCCTGGTGGCGCGAGCGGCCGGTCGCGTTCGCGGTCCGCGGACCGTGGACGCGTCCCACCCGGATGGGGGAGCTGCGCATCGCGACGCAGAACCCGATCGCGGCGGTCACCGTCACCCTGCTCAGCATCCTCATGGTCGTGTTCGGCATGGTCACCGGCCGAAGCCGCCTCCAGGGCGGCCGCAGCGACTGGCGCGGCGGACTCCGGGTCGTGGGGGCCATCGTGATCATCGAGTTGCTTCACTGGGCGGTCTACGCGCACCACGCGCTCGATCTCGGGAGCGAGTTCAACTCGTTCGGAATCGCGACGAGCCGGGGGCTGCTGCGGGCATGCATCGTGTTCTTCCTCTACCTCGGCGTCGAGCCCCAGGTGCGGCGGCGCACGCCCGAACTCCTGATCGGGTGGGCTCGCGTGCTGCAGGGGAAGTTCACCGATCCCCGCGTCGGCCGGGATGTGCTGATCGGGGCGTTGTTCGGCGCGGCGAGCGTGCTGGTCCTCTACGTGGTGAACGCGCTGCCGACCTGGATCCCGTTCCACGCCCAGACGCCCATTCCGCCGGTCATGGACGCGCTCGCCGGCGGGCGATCGCTCGCGGGGACGTTTCTCGTGCTGCCGAACGACATCCTGGTCCCCAGCTGCTCGCTCTTCGGGGTGTGGTTCATCCTCCGCCTCCTGCTGCGGCGGCCGCTGTGGGCGGCGATCGGTCTCGCGGTCGTCATGACGCTCCTGTCGCTCGGGGCGGAGAACCGCGTCCTCGAGGTCCCGGGCGCGTTGATCGCCGGAGCGCTCACCGCCTGGGTGATCGTGCGCTTCGGCCTGCTCGCGCTCATCGCCACGTGGCTCGTGCGCGCGATGCTGCTCACCACGCCGCTGCCGTTCACACCCACGTCGCCCTACGCGTTCCAGGCCGTGCTCTGCCTCGTGCTCCTGCTGGTGCTCATCAGCATGTCGTTCCGCGTCTCGCTCGGCGGGCGTCCCGCGCTGTCGCTGTCGCTCGACGAGTAGCGGCGCCCCGCCGCGATGTCCCCCACCGTCCTGGCGCTCGTGCTCGGCTCCGCGGTCGTCCACGCGACCTGGAATCTCCTCACCAAGCAACTGGGCCCCGGGGTGCGCAGCGCCTCGCTCCTCTGGCTCCTCACCGGCATCTCCTCGCTGGCTTACGCTCCGTTCGCCTGGGCGATCCTCGCGCGAAGCGGCTGGCGGCCCGATGCCGGCGCGCTCGCGCTCATCGCGGGCAGCGGCGTGATCCACGTGGGCTACTTCGTGCTGCTGCTGCGCGGCTATCGTGGCGGCGACCTGTCACTCGTGTACCCGCTCGCGCGCGGCACGGGGCCGCTGCTCGCGACCGCGGGCGCGGTGATGCTGTTCCACGAGCGGCCCACCCTGCTGTCCGTGACCGGGGCGCTCCTCATTGCGGCCGGTGTGCTGGTGGCGACCACGGGCGGTGAGCGGAGGCGGGGCGGCCTCGGGCCCGGCGTGGCCTATGGCCTCGCCACGGGCGTCTCGATCGCGGTCTACACGCTCTGGGACGGCTGGGGCGTCAAGCGCGCGGGCGTGCCCCCGCTCGTCTTCTACTGGGGTGGCGAGGTGGTGCGGGTGCTGTTGCTCTCGCCGGTGGCGCTGCGCGCGCCCGGCGAGCTCCGTGCGCTGTGGCGCGCGCAGCGGCCGCGCGTGCTGGGGATCGCGCTGTTGAGCCCGTTGAGCTACATCCTTATCCTGCTCGCGCTCCGCCACGCCGACGTGGGGCACGTCGCGCCCGCGCGCGAGGTGAGCATCCTGATCGGCGCCTGGCTCGGCGGGCGCGTGCTGGGCGAGGGGGATCGCACGCGGCGGCTCGTCGCGGCCGCGGCATTCGCGGGTGGGGTCGTGGCGCTGGCGCTGGCCTGAAACGGGGACCTGCATGGCACTGGTGGACGTCGAGCGCGAAGGCGCGCTGGCGCGCGTGTGGTTCAACCGGCCGGAGGTGCACAACGCACTCTCGGCGGAGCTCGGCGCGGCGCTCGTGGCGGTGCTCGAGCGATTGCGCGACGACGCGACCTGCCGGGTCGTCGTGCTGGGCGGACGCGGCGCCTCGTTCTGCGCCGGGGCGGACATCGGGGCCATGAGGGCATCCGCGAACGCCTCGTTCGACGACAACCTCGCGGAGGCCGAGCGGCTCGCCCGCATGTTCGCCGCGGTGGCCGAGTTCCCGAAGCCGGTGGTGGGCCGCATCCACGGCGGTGTCTACGGCGGCGGCGTGGGCTTCTGCTGTGCCTGCGACATCGCGGTGGCCAGCGACGACGCGAAGTTCGGGCTCACCGAGGTGCGGCTCGGCATCCTCCCGGCCCTGATCAGCCCCTACGTGATCCGCCGGCTGGGTGATCGCGCCGCGCGCGAGCTGATGCTCACGGGCGAGCGGTTCGATGCGGCACGCGCGCTGGCCGCGGGGCTCGTGCATCACGTGGTGCCGGCGGGCGAGCTCGACGCGAAGGTGGCCGAGCGCGCGGGCGAGCTCCAGAAGGGCGGCCCGCAGGCGCAGGCGAGGATCAAGCAGCTGCTCGAGCGCTGGAACGACGACCGCTGGCGCGACTATCGCGCCGCGCTCCCGCAGGTCCTTGCCGGCGCCCGCAGCGGCGACGAGGCGCGCGACGGGCTCGCCGCGTTCCTCGAGAAGCGGAAGCCGGGGTGGGTGGGGTAGTCTTCGACCACGCATGTTCAAGAAAGTCCTGATCGCCAATCGCGGTGAGATCGCGTGCCGCGTCGCCGCCACCTTGCACGAGATGGGCGTGCGCTCGGTGGCGGTCTATTCGGAGGCCGACCGCGGCGCGCTCCACACCCGCGTCTGCGACGAGGCGCGGCCGATCGGGCCGAGCGAGGCGCGGGAGAGCTACCTGAACGCCGGGGCGATTCTCGAGGCCGCGCGCGCCTCCGGCGCGGACGCCGTGCACCCGGGCTTCGGCTTCCTCGCCGAGAACGCCGCGTTTGCCGAGGCGGTCGAGGCCGCCGGGCTCACGTTCATCGGCCCCACCGCGGCGCAGATCCGCGCGATGGGCGACAAGCGCGCGGCGCGCAAGCTCGCCGAGGCGGCCGGCGTCCGGGTCGTTCCCGGCGCCGAGGGCGCCGACGCGCGGGCGCTCGTGCGCGCCGCGAACGTCATGGGCTACCCGGTCATGCTCAAGGCGGCGCTGGGTGGCGGCGGCAAGGGCATGCAGGCGGCGCGCGACGAGGCCGAGCTGCGCGCGGCGATCGAGGGGGCGCAACGGATCGCGGCCGCCGCGTTCGGCGACGCGAGCGTGTACGTGGAAAAGTTGCTCGTCGAGCCGCGCCACATCGAGGTGCAGGTGCTGGGCGATGGCCAGGGCCGCGCCGTGCACCTGTTCGAGCGCGAGTGCACGCTCCAGCGCCGGCACCAGAAAGTGGTCGAGGAAGCCCCGGGCGCCGTGCTCGGCACCGAGCTGCGCGCGCTCGTGACGCACGCCGCGGTGCGGCTGGCCGAGGCGGTGCGCTACCGCGGCGCGGGCACCATCGAGACCCTGGTGTCGCGCGAGGGACATGTCTATTTCCTCGAGATGAACACGCGACTCCAGGTCGAGCACCCGGTCACGGAGCTCATCACAGGCGTGGACCTGGTGCGCGCACAACTCGAGATCGCCGCGACGGGCCGGCTGCCGTTCGAGCAGTTCGGGATCCAGCGGCACGGTCACGCGATCGAGGCGCGCGTCTACGCCGAGGACGCAGCGCGCGGCTTCCTTCCGCAGGTGGGCACCGCGGTGCGCGTGCGCTGGCCCGACGGGCCGTTCGTGCGCGTGGACCGCGGGCTCGAGTCCGGCGACGCGGTGAGCGTGTACTACGACCCGATGCTGGCGAAGATCATCGCCCGCGGGCCGACGCGCGAATCGGCGCTCCAGCGGCTGGCGGGCGCGTTGGACGATACGCGCGTGCACGGCGTCGTCACGAACCTGCCGTTCCTCCGCGCGCTGCTGCGGGCCCCGGAGGTCCAGCGCGGCGAGTTCGACACGGAATGGGTCGAGCGCGAGTTCCTGCAGCGCTTCGCCGCGCTGAGCGGCGCCCCCGCGCCCGAGCTGGCGCTCGCGGCCGTGGCGATCGCGGAGGCGGCCGGAGCGCCGCCGACGCCGGCCTCGAACGGGCCCGCACCGCGCCAGGCCGATCCGTTCGCGGTGCTCGGCCACTGGCGTCAGGGAGGCCTGTCGTGAAGACCACCTGGCGGGACGGCGAGTCGCTCCGCGAGGTGGAGACCACGTCGCTGGGCGCCGGCCGCTGGAGGGTGCGCGTGGACGACTCCGAGTTCGAGCTCGACGTCGAGACCATGCCCGACGGCAAGCTGCGCCTCGCCGGGGACGCCGGCGTCACGGTGGCCGAGGTGACGCCCGTCGGCGGCCGGCGTTTCGTGCGACTCGGGGCGCTCGATTTCGTGCTCGAGCGCGAGGCCGGCGGCCGCCGGCGGGCCGCGGCCGGGGCGCAGGCGGGGGGACTCGAGGCCCCGATGCCGGGCGTGATCACCAAGGTCATGGTGGTCGTGGGGGACGACGTCGCCCGGGGCCAGCCCCTGCTGGCGCTCGAGGCCATGAAGATGGAGCACGTGATCCGCGCGCCGCGGGCGGGGCGCGTGAAGAGCGTCTCGGCGAGCCCCGGCCAGATGGTCCAGTCGGGCGCGACGCTCGTGGAGCTGGACGAGGCGAAGGGCTGAATCGGGTCGCCGGGAGCCGGAATCCTCAAGCTTTTGCGGGGCGGGACCGCCCGGCGCGTGCTAGCGTTTGCTTGCGGTGCCCAGGATGGAGCGCCGCCGGGCCCGTTCACCTCCGCGAGGGAGTTCCCCGTGCGCCGTCCAGAGCGTCGTGCCATCACCCCCTGGCTCGTCGGCCTCGCGCTGTCGCTCGCGCCCGCGATCTCGCTGGCCGCGCCCGGCCCGCATCTCAGCTGGGACCACTGCTCGGGTGACGGCCAGGTGGAGAACAAGACGTTCGCCTGCGGCACGAACGCCGGCAGCGAGCGGCTCGTGGTCTCCTACGAATCCCCCGTGGACAGGTTCGACCGGACGGGTGTCGATCTCACCCTCCACATCACCGCCGCGGCCGCGACGCTCCCGCCGTGGTGGTTGCTCCTGGGCGCGAGCGCGTGCCGCCCGGACGCGCTCTCCGGGGTCTTCGCCGGCGATCTAGCGAGTGCCTGCACCGATCCCTACCGGAACCTGGCCTCGGGAGGTGTCGCCCTCTTCCAGCCGGGCTGGGCGGGCCCGTACACGCTGCGCATCCTCGCCGCGATCGCGGTCCCCGGGGACTCGCCATTCGCGGTCGGCTCGGGAGTCGAGGACTTCGCGATCGCCCTCGACGTGAGCCACCAGGGCACGATCGGGAGCGGTGGCTGCGGCGGCTGCGACATCCCGCTCTGCATCGGGGTCGGGTTCCTGGACGTGGTCTCGTTGGATCCCGCGGACACCATCATGCTCACGGCCGGAGGCCCGAACGAGGGCGGCGGGCCCGCCAACGTGACCTGGCAGGGGGCGCACACGGTGGACTACACCGCGACGTTCGATGGCTACAGCCGGAGCGCCACGCTCGACTGCGCGGCGTCGACGGGCACGCCGACGCGCCGTTCGACCTGGGGTGCCGTGAAATCGCTCTACCGGTGAGCTCGTGTGCAAACACGCTTGACCGAGCGGCGACACGCCCCTCAACCGGACGGACGAGCATGCCGATATCCCGTGCATCGGCAGCGGGTTCCGGCAGGTATTGACCCCCGCCGGGGCCCTTGTTAACGTCTCGCCATCGCGCGCTCCCCCGCGCGAACCGTCGAGACGCCACGCTCCTCCCCGAGGTGAGCGCTCGTTGAAGGATGACCCAGGACACACCGGGTTGAAACCACTTCTCGCACCGACAACCGTTCATCCTCAAACTCTCGACCGGACCTCGCTCGAGGTCTCGCCGGTCGGGAGTTTTGCGCTTATCGGGGCCCACCAGAAGAAGGCACGCCTGTGATCGTTCGCAAGTTCCCGATCGAACATCTCGACCCCATTTCCCTGCTGGGGCACAACGACTCGAACGTCCGCCAGATCGAACGCGAGATCCCCGTTCGCATCACCCTCCGCGACGGCACGCTCAGCGTGGCCGGTGACGAGCACGAGGTGAAGCCCGCGGTGCGCGTGCTCGAGGAGCTGGTCGAGCTGGCCGAACGGGGCAAGGTCATCGAGGAGGCCGACGTCGCCACGGCGCTGGGCCAGGCGCGCCGCGACGGGAACGGGCACGACGCCAACGGGAATGGCAAGAGCGGCGTCCGGCTGGCCGAGGCATACGACGGCGCGCCGGGCTACACGTTCGACCGCAAGGCGGTGCGCCCGCGCACGCCCACGCAGGCGCTGTATCTCAAGGCGCTCGAGCAGAACGAGGTCGTCTTCGGCATCGGGCCCGCGGGCACCGGGAAGACCTACCTGGCGGTGGCCGCCGCGGTCGCGGCGCTGCGCGCGAAGCGCGTCGATCGCATCGTCCTCGTGCGCCCCGCGGTCGAGGCCGGGGAGAGCCTGGGCTTCCTGCCCGGCGACATGCAGGAGAAGGTGGATCCCTACCTGCGCCCCATGTACGACGCGCTCGCCGACCTCATGTCGTACGACAAGATGCGCCGCTTCCTCGAGATGGGCGTGATCGAGATCGCGCCGCTCGCGTTCATGCGCGGCCGCACGCTCTCCAACGCGTTCGTGATCCTCGACGAGGCGCAGAACACCACCGTGCGCCAGATGAAAATGTTCCTCACCCGCCTCGGGCTCAACTCGCGCGCGGTCATCACCGGCGACCTCACCCAGATCGACCTGCGCATGCCCGACCAGTCGGGCCTCGTGCGCATCCAGTCGATTCTCGGCCACGTCTCCGACATCAAGTTCGTGTACTTCCACCCGGAAGACGTCGTGCGCCACCGCCTGGTGAAGGACATCATCCACGCGTTCGACGTCTACCACGCGCGGGTGGAGCGTTTGCTCGACGACGGTGTCGGCGCGAGCCTGGATCCCATGGCGGAGCGCCTGAAGAGCGAGATCGCCGAGGAGGCGTCGAAGCTCGACGCGCCGTTGCTCCCGGACGAGCACGGGGCGCCGGGGGACGAGGGCGGCAGCCAGGGCTGACGCGCGAGCCTCCGGGCGAGCCCACGCCTCTCCATTCCCATGCCCCCATGTCCCGAGAGCCCGACGATCCTCCCATGACCCGGCCGCTTCCATGAGCACGAACGACCTGCCGGTCCCCGTCCCGGCGCTGCCCGACCGCGCGCGCACCGTGCGTTGGGGACACCATGCCGCGCGGCTGGTCATGGTCGTCGTGCTGCTCGCCGCGGCGGCCGTGCTGCCCACCGGGCAGGAGGTGCTCGACCGGCTGCGGTATCGCGAGGGCGACATCGCGCGCGAACGCATCGTCGCGCCGGAAGACTTCCGCATTCAGAAGGACGACGCGACGCTGCGCCGCGATCTCGAGGAGGCCGCGCTCGCCGTCCCGCCGGTGTACGTGGTCGATCAACGCGCTCGCACCGACGCGCTCGAGCGGTGGTCGGCGTTCCAGGAACGCGCGCTCGCGGTGGTGTCGGACCCCGCGGTGAGCCCGAGCGAGCGCTCCGAGAAGCTCAAGCTGCTGGGCGTGCCGCTCGACGGCGCCGCGGCCGACGCGCTGGCGGTGCCGAGCCGCGCGCGTCGCGCGCTCACCGAGCTCGGCGGCTGGCTCGCCGAGGTGCTCGATGCCGGCGTCGTGGGCGAGAAGCGCGGGGGGTTCATCCTCGGTTATCGCAACGTCAGCCTGCGCGACGGCGACCTCGAGTCGTCCGCGCCGGCGAACCAGTTCCTCGAGCGGAACGAAGCGCTCGACCGCATCTCGCGCCACGCCCATGCCGTGTTCGGCACGGATTCGCGCGGGGTCGCGCTCGTGCTCGCGCTCGCCGCCCCGTTCGTCGTGCCGAGCGTGAGCTACGACCGCGCCGAAACCGAGTGGCGGCGTTCGAACGCCAAGAGCGCGGTGCCCGACATGGTCGGCATGGTGAAGAAGGACGAGCTCATCGTGGACGCGAACGAGCGCGTGTCGCGCGACGCCGTCTTGAAGCTCCGCTCGCTCCGGAACCTCGAGGCCGCACGTCGCTCGCAGAGCGAGCACCTCTATCCGCCGCTCGCGCGCATGCTGCTCATGCTGCTGTTCATCGCCGCGTTCGCGACCTATCTCCGAATGGAGCTGCCGTGGGTGTTCGCCGACAACGGCATGCTGGCCATGTTCACGGTGCTCACGCTCGCCGTTCTCGGCTGCGTCGTGGCGATCGTGCCGGTGGCGGGGCTCTCCGAGTTCGCCGTGCCGCTCGCGCTGGCCCCGCTCGTCGTGGCGTCGCTCATGGAGAAACGGCCCGCGCTCGTGTTCACGCTCATGCTGTCGGTGCTCGTGATGGCGGTCGCGGAGCTGCGGGCGCCGTTCGTGGCCGTGGCGATGATGGGCGGCGTCACCGCGGTCTACTCGGTCCAGCGCCTGCGTCATCGCTGGCACTTCGTGCGCGCGTTCTTCGCCATCGCGCTCGCCAACACGGCCGCGATCGTGGCGTGGGACCTCGCGCGCAACACGCCCATGACGGGGATGTTCCGCGACGGGCTCTGGGGGCTCCTGTCCGCATTGTTCGCGACCGCCGTGGCGTTCGGCCTGTTGCCGATCGTGGAGCAGGTGTTCCGGCTCACGAGCGACATCACGCTGCTCGAGCTCTCCGACTTGAACCGTCCGCTGTTGCGCCGGATGCAGCTCGAGGCCCCCGGCACGTACCACCACAGCATGGTCGTGGGCTCGCTCGCCGAGGCCGCGGCCGAGGCGATCGGCGCGAACTCGCTGCTCGCCCGCGTCCAGGCCTATTACCACGACATCGGGAAGCTCGCGAAGCCGGAATACTACGCCGAGAACGAGCCGGCGAGCTCGCGCTCGCGCCACGAGAAGCTCACGCCCTCCATGAGCGCGCTCGTGGTGAAGTCGCACATCGGGGAGGGCCTCGAGCTCGCGAAGAAGGAGCGGCTGCCGCGCGCCGTGCAGAGCGCCATTCCCGAGCACCACGGCACCATGGTGATGGCGTTCTTCTACCACAAGGCGCTCGAGATCGACCCGACGGCTAGGCGCGAGGACTACAGCTACCCCGGGCCGCGGCCGCGCTCCAAGGAGACCGCGATCCTCATGCTGGCCGACGGCGTCGAAGGCGCCTCGCGCGCGCTCGCCGAACCGACGCCGAGCCGTATTCGCGGCCTGGTCCAGCGGATCATCGAGGAGCGCGTGCGCGACGGGCAGCTGGACGAGTGCAACCTCACGCTCCAGGAGCTGGCGCGCATCCGCGAGTCGTTCATCCCGGTGCTGACGGCCATCTTCCACGTGCGCGCGCCGTACCCCGCCGCGCCCAAGCCGGCGGCCAAGCGCAGCGAGGACGACGCGCACCGCGAGAACTGAGCCTAGCGCAGCAACGCCCTTGCGCCGGCCCCGCGAGAGGGCGAGCATGGTGGCCTGCGAGGTCGCGAAGCGGATGCGTCCGGGTCGATCCCGACGCACGGATCCACCCTCCGATCCTGCGCTCTAGGCAAACCATCCCAATCGGAGGTCCGCGCATGTCCGTCCGGAAGAGTTTCGCGCTCGCGTTGCTTCTCCTCGCCATGTCTTCGCTTCTCCGCCCGGGCCGGGCCGCCGCCGAGGGAGTGAACGTCGCCTGGAGTCATTGCTTCGGTCAGGGCACGGGCGTCCAGAACGAATCGTTCGCCTGCGACGTGAACGATGGCACCCACGTCATGACGGGCTCGTTCGTGCTCGGGGCAGGGATCAACCAGGTCATCGGCCTCGAGATCATCATCGACCTCGCCGCCGCCAGCACGGGCCTGCCCGCGTGGTGGGATCTCTACAACGCGGGCAGCTGCCGAGCGGGCTCGCTGTCGGCGAACTTCGTTCCCGACCCCGCGGACCCCGCCTGCCCGGACTGGTCGCACAGCCAGGCGGTCGGTGGGATCGCCAACTACTGCACGATCTCCGGCCCATGCTTCGACCATCCGACTTCCGCCAATCTCGTTCGCCTCAAGCTGGCCGTCGCCGTCGCCCAGGCGAACGCGCGCGATCTCGCGGCGGGCACCGAGTACTTCGCGTACCACGTGGGGCTCGACAACGCGGGCACCGTGGGCCCCGGAAGCTGCAGCGGCTGCGACGTTCCGGTGTGCATCGTGCTCAACTCGATCAATGTCGTGGGCAAGAACAACATCGGCTCGCGGCTCCTCACCACGGCCAATGCCCCCGGCAGCAACTTCGTGTCGTGGCAGGGTGGCGGCGTGCCGGTGGGCCACGGCACCTCGGGTTGCCCGGCGGCCACGGCCGCGCACCGTTCGGCGTGGGGCCAGCTCAAGGCGCTCTACCGGTGACCCCGGGCTGACGCGCGGAATTCCCGAACAGGGCCTACGCCGCGGCCTTCTTCCCGAACTCGTCGTCCAGCGGGATGCGCGTGGCCACGAGGAAGCTCGGCACCGTGGCCAGGATCACCCACACGAAGAAGTGCCGGTAGCCGATGTGGTCCTGGAGCCAGCCGCTCCACATGCCGGGAAACATCATCCCCATGGCCATGAACCCGGTGCAGATCGCGTAGTGCGCGGTCTGATGCTCGCCGCGCGCGATGTGGATCATGTAGAGGAGGAACGCGGTGAACCCGAAGCCGTAGCCGAACTGCTCGAGCACGACGCACGCCTGGATGATCCAGACGTTCGTGGGCTGCGTGTACGCGAGGTAGATGAACACGGCGTCGGGGACGTGGATCGCGAACAGCATCGGCCAGAGCCACCTCTTCAAGCCATCGCGCGAGGCGACGATGCCGCCGGCGATTCCACCGAGCGTGAGCGCGAGGATGCCGAACGTGCCGTAGACGATGCCCACGGAGGCGGTCGACAACGCCAGCCCGCCCTGGTCGCGCGCATCGAGCAGGAACGGCGCCACCATCTTCACGAGCTGCGCCTCGCCGAGCCGGTAGAGCAGCAGGAACGCGACGATCGTGACGATGCCGGGCTTGCGGAAGAACGAACCGAACGTGGCGACGAACTCCTTCACGAACTCGGGGAAACGCCGCACGTTGCCGGGCCGGTCCACCGCCGGCCGCGGCAGCGCCCACGCGTGCCAGAGGCCGAACAACAGGAACAATCCCGCGAGCACGGCCATGGCCAGCGTCCACGCATGCGTCTTGCTGCCGGATTGCTTCTCGATCAGCCCCGCGAACGTGACGATCAGCCCCTGCCCGAAGATGGTCGCGCCGCGATAGAACATGTTGCGCACACCCACGAAGAACGCCTGCTCGGACGGGGTCGTGGCGAGCATGTAGAAGCCGTCCGCCGCGATGTCGTGCGTGGCCGAGTTGAACGCCATGAGCCAGAAGATGGCGAGCGTCCACTGGAACATGTGCGGCATCGGGATCGCGAGCGCGACGCCGCCGAGCCCACCGCCGATCAGGAGCTGCATGACCCAGATCCAACGCCGCCGCGTGCCGAGCAGGTCGACGACCGGGGACCAGAACGGCTTGATCACCCACGGCAGGTAGAGCCAGCTCGTGTAGAGCGCGATGTCGGTGTTGGAGATTCCGAAGCCCTTGTACATGATGACGGACACGGTCATCACGACCACGTACGGGAGTCCCTCCGCCAGGTAGAGCGAGGGGATCCAGGCCCATGGAACGCGGGTGGTCACGCGGGCTTCGGTCATCACGGGAGCTTCGAGCATCGGTCCACACCTCCCTGTGGGACGTCGAGCGCCGGGGACCCTTCCGTGTAGCACGCTCCGGCGACCGCCAGCAAGCGGAATCGGGCGCTCGCCGCCCGCGCGCGAACGCGACGGCCGCCGGAAAAGGTTATCGGCGCGCGCCGCCGCGCGCCTGAGCCTCGCGCGACCCCGCGGCCCGGGCGAGCGAATCGCCCGGTGCCGCCGTCC
>DATDEX010000025.1:0-7390 GCA_036522895.1 Candidatus Eiseniibacteriota bacterium
GTCCGGTCGGGGGAAAGCGCGACGGGCGCCGCGTCCGCGGCGCCCGCCCCGTGCCACCTGTCGCGTGGCCCGCGCTCAGCGGCCGCGCGATCCGCTCAGAACCACGGCTCGTCGCCGCTCCCGCCGTAGATGCTCGGCACCTTGCCGCCCGCCGCGCGCAGGTAGACCGAGAACTGCCCGCGGTGGTGGATGGTGTCGGAGAGCATCATCCACAGCGCGTCGCCGCGGCGCACCGGGGCCGTCTTACCGCCCGGTCCCACCGGCATGACGATCGTGCTGTTGAACACTTGATCGGTCAGCTTGGAGAACCGCTGGGTGGCGTCGCGGTGCGCCTTCTCGAACGTGGAGACGAACGTGCTCCAGTCGCCCGGCGGCGGCGGCGGGGGCTGCGGCTCGAGCTTCGGGGCCACGAGGATCGGCTCCGTCACCATCTGCGAGATGACCAGGATCCACGCCCGGTCGATCGCGGGGGGCAGGTTCTCCGTCGGCTTGTACTGGATCTTGTTCGCGGGATAGGCCTTGAGCACGCGCAGCGTGGTCTGGTACTCGCGCTCGAACGCGCTCAAATACATCTCGCGCTCGGTGGTCGTGGTGGTCGGGTTGGCCATGACTGTGTCCTCCTGGGTGGTGAGGCCGCAGGCATCCTACGCTCGCGCACGAGGTCGAAGCCAGAGCCGGATCTTCATGGCGCCACGTGCGTTCGGTTGTGCGCCGAAGATTGTTGCCGGCTCGGCGGGTCGCCCCGGCGCGGGATCGAAGTCCGCCGGTGCGACCTGCTCGACCGGCGATACTGACCCGGCTCGAGCCTGGTTCCACAACAACTTTGCTTGGCGCGCGCCGGGCGAAGGCGGAGCATTCCGCGCAGGCCGAGGCCGCAGGTCAGCTCCCCTCCGGGTCTCCCTGCGCATGATGCGTGCACCCACGTTCGCAACGCTCCCATCGTTCTCGACGTTCGCACGAACCGCCGCGTTGCTCGCCACGCTGCTCGTCACGTTGTTCGCCGTGACCGTCGCGCTGGCCGCGGCGCCGGCTCGAGCACGCGAGCGGCCCCACCCGCTCTCCGCGCGCGATTCCGCGCTCCACGTGCTCAACCGCTTCGCCTACGGGCCGCGGCCCGGCGAAGTCGATGAGGTGGCGCGACAGGGCGCGCTCGCCTGGCTCGAGGCGCAGCTCGCGCCGGAGGCGCTTCCCGATTCCGCGCTCGCGCTCCGCGCGAAGCACTACGACGCGTTCGCGCTCCAGCCCGGCGACTGGGCGCGCCTCTTCGCCGCCGGCCAGCGGGCGATGCGCGAGCGGCGCGCGCAGGCGGAGGAGCGCGAGGCGATGCGCGGGGACGAGCCGGCCCCGCTCGACACGACGCGCGCGGGCGGCGTCCGCCCCGGGCCGGCTCCCGAGCGCGAGGAAGTGGGCCGGCTGCTCGAGCAGGTGCGCGGTGTGGCGCTCGTCCGGGCGGTGACCGCGGAGGCGCAGCTTCGCGAGGTGATGACGGACTTCTGGGTCAACCACTTCAACGTCTTCCTCAACAAGGGCGCCGACCGCTGCCTGCTCCCGGCCTACGTCGAGGACGTGATCCGCCCGCACGCGCTCGGCCGTTTCGAGGACCTGCTCGTCGCCACGGCGCGGAGCCCGGCGATGCTCTTCTACCTCGACAACGTGGAGAGCGTGGCCCCCGGCCGCGCCCTCGGCCCGAACCGGCGCGGCATCAACGAGAACTACGCGCGCGAGCTGCTCGAGCTCCACACGCTAGGCGTCGACGGTGGCTACACCCAGGCGGACGTGATCGACGTCGCGCGCATCTTGACCGGCTGGAGCATGGAGCCGCCCGCCCAGGGCGGCGGGTTCGTGTTCCGCCCCCGCGCGCACGACGCGGGGGAGAAGCTCGTGCTCGGTGAGCGATTCCCGGCCGGGCACGGCCTCGACGAGGGCCTGCGCCTGCTCGCGATGCTCGCGCGCCACCCCGCCACCGCCCGCCACGTCTGCCGGAAGCTCTGCGCGCGCTTCGTCGCGGACGATCCGCCCGACGGCTGCGTCGACGCCGCGGTCGCGGCATGGGAGCGGAGCGACGGCGACGTGCGCGAGGTGCTGCGCGCGATCGCGCGGACGCCCGAGTTCTGGTCGGCGCGCGCGCTCCGCACCAAGGTGAAGACTCCGCTCGAGTTCGTGGCGAGCGCGGCACGCGCGGTGGGCGCCGTGCCCGATACCACCGCGCGCCTCGCCGACGCGGTCGGTCGGCTCGGCGAGCCGCTCTACCTCCAGCCTTCGCCCGCCGGCTACCCGGAGCGGCAGGAGGCGTGGGCGAACAGCGGCGCGCTCCTCGGGCGGATGAACTTCGCGCTCGCACTCGCCGCCGGCCGCGTGCCCGGCACGACCGTCGACCTGGACGACGGCGTGCCGGCGGACGGCGACCGCGAGCAACTCGTCGAGGCGATCGACGAGCGCATCCTGGGCGGCGCGATGAGCGCGAGCACGCGGCACGTGATCCTGGAGGAGATCGCAGGCGAGGCCGACGCGCGGCGGGCGCGCGCGCTCGCGGTCGGGCTCGCGCTCGGGAGCCCGGAGTTCCAGCGGCAATAGCCATGCGGTCGGGGCGCGCCGGGGTCGGCGGCCCGACCGCCACCGGAATCGGAGGTAGAACGATGCGGCTCTCACGTCGGGCGTTTCTCAGGGCGGGTGGGCTCGCGATGGTGAGCTTCGGGCTCGATCCGCTGTTCCTCGCGCGCGCGGTGTACGCGCGGCGGTCGGAGCCGCGTCCGGCGCGATCCCGGCGCGTCCTCGTGTGCCTCTTCCAGCGCGGCGCGGTCGACGGGCTGAGCATGATCGTGCCGCACGGCGAGCCGCTCTACTACCGCGAGCGCCCCACGATCGCGATCCCGGCGGGCGAGGTGATCGACCTCGACGGCACGTTCGGGCTCCACCCGGCGCTCGCGCCGCTCCTGCCCTTGTGGAAGGCCGGCGCGCTCGCCCCCGTCCAGGCGATCGGCTCGCCCGACGCGACCCGCAGCCATTTCGACGCGCAGGACTACATGGAGACCGCGACCCCGGGGATCAAGGCCACGCCCGACGGCTGGTTGAACCGCTACTGCCAGCACCAGCGCGAGCACGACGCCACGCCCTTTCGCGCCGTCGCGTTCGGCCCCAGCCTGCCGCGGATCCTCTCCGGCAGCGCGCCGAGCCTGGCGATCGACGACCTGCGCGCGTTCGGGATCCGGGCGCCGCGCGGCCCGGTGCGCGACCGGTTGACGCAGGCGTTCGAGGCCCTCTACGAGACCGCGCCGACCGGGCTCCTCGCCTCCTCGGCCGCGGAGGGCTTCCAGGCGGTGCGCATGCTCGAGCGCATCGACCCCGCGCGGTATTCGCCTGCGCACGACGCGGTGTATCCCGCCGGGCGCTTCGGCCAGTCGCTGCTCCAGATCGCGCAGCTCATCAAGGCCGACGTGGGGCTGGAGATCGCGTTCGCCGACGTCGGCGGCTGGGACACGCATGTGAACCAGGGCTCGGCGGAGGGCCAGCTCTCGGCGCGGCTCGGCGAGCTCGCGCAGGCGCTGGCCGCGTTCGCGCGCGACCTCGACGACCGGATGGACGACGTCGTGCTCCTCACCTGCTCGGAGTTCGGGCGCACGATCGCCGAAAACGGGAGCGCGGGCACGGACCACGGCCACGCCACGGCGATGTTCGTGCTGGGCGGTCGGGTGCGCGGCGGCCGGGTGCTGGGCCGGTGGCCCGGCCTCGATCCGGCGAATCGGTTCGAGGGTCGCGACGTCGCGGTGACGACCGACTTCCGCGATCTCTTCGGCGAGGTGCTGGCGCGCCACCTCGGGGCGCGCTCGCTCGACCCGGTCTTCCCGGGCTACGAAATCGCGACGGCGCGTTTCCCGGGCGCGATCCGCGGCTGAAGGGAGCCGCTGGTAGCACCCGGCGGCCTTGCCGCCACCGCGCGCCTGCGTCACAGTCCGCGCTCCACCTGCCGTGCCGCAGCGCACCCCCACGGACGAGACATGCGCGTCGAGATCGTCACCATCGGGAACGAGGTCCTGTCGGGCCGCACATTCGACACGAACTTCGTGTTCCTCGCGCGCGCGCTCGAGGAGGCCAGCGTCGTGGTGGCCTACCACACCACGATCGGGGACAGCGTCGAGGGGATCGGCGAGGCCCTGAAGCTGGCGCTCTCGCGTGCCGACGTCGTGATCACGACGGGCGGACTGGGCCCCACGCCGGACGACGTCACGCGCAAGGCCGTGGCGACCGTGCTCAACCGCCCGCTCCAGCTCGACGAGAGCGTGCTGAAGCACATCCGCGAGCGCGGCAAGCGCGCGGCGCGGAAGCTGCCGTCGTCCGTGGAGACCATGGCGCTCGTGCCGCGCGGCTCGGAGCTCTGGCAGAACCCGGTCGGGGCGGCGCCGGGCATCCGGATCGATTACCGGAAGAAGACCGTGATCCTGCTCCCCGGCCCGCCGCCCGAGTTGGAGGCGCTGGCCCGCGAGTTCGTGGTGCCCTGGCTCCGCGAGCGGAGCGGCGTCGCGGTCGAGAGCTTCACGCTGCGCACGTACGGGCTGTTCGAGAGCCAGCTCCACGAGAGGATCGGGAAGATGCCCGACGGCTGGGCCGGGGCTACGCTGGCCTACCTGCCGAGCTGGTTCGGCGTCGACCTGCGCGTGACGGTTTCCGGCAACAACGCCGCGCTCGCCAAGGACACCGCCGCGCGCGCATACGCCGAGCTGGGGAAGCGTGTGAGCGGAGTGATCTACGCCGAGGGCACGCGCGGGATGGAAGAGGTGGTGAGCGATCTCCTGCTCGAGCGGGGCTGGCGCATCGCGGCGGCGGAATCGTGCACCGGCGGGCTCCTGAGCAAGCGGCTCACCGACGTGCCCGGCGCGTCGCGCTACCTCGAGCGCTCCTACGTCACCTATTCCAACGAGGCGAAACTCCAGCTCCTCGGGGTCTCCGCCACCGACCTCGCCTCGCACGGTGCGGTGAGCGCGCAGATCGCCGAGCAGATGGCGCGCGGCGCGCGGGCGAAGGCGGGCGTCGAGGTGGGGGTGGGCGTCACCGGCATCGCGGGTCCCGACGGCGGCACCGACCAGAAGCCGGTGGGCACGGTGTTCATCGCGGTCGCCTCCCCGCTCGGCGAGGGGGTGCGCGTGCACAAGTTCATGGGCAGCCGGAGCACGGTGCGCGAGCGCGCCGCGCAGACCGCGCTCGACATGCTGCGCCGGCACCTGGCCGGGCTGCCGTTCGACCCGACGGTGGATTAGCCGCCGGGACGGGAGAATTCCTGTGACGCCCGGGGGCCGAGCGGGGTTGTAGGATCTGCAGGCCACCGAAACATGGCACCGGGGCAGTCGAGCGGCGGGAGGCGATGATGCGGGGAAGCAAGCGGATCGGGCGCGGATTCGCGCGCGCCGCGGTGGTGATCGGACTCCTGGGGCTGCCGCCCGCGGCTCGCCCGGCCCTGGCCTGGACCTATCCGCTCCTGCCGCACGTCAACAGCCTCGCGTTCTTCCCCGAGACGCCGAACAACTCGACCGTGACCGGCTTCCTCCTCTCGGCGGTCTATCCCGACTCGTGCTGGCAGATCTACAACGCGATGCTCGTCGACTCCGCGCACGTGCTCGTGGGGATCCGGCCGGCAAGCGCGTGTGGCGACACGGGCAGCCACTGGACGGCGGGCTGGCAGATCGGCGTGCTCGCCGCCGGCATGCACACGCTCACCGTGCGGGCCACGGTCTATTACAGCCCGCTCGTCCAGCACGACGAAGAGATCACCGTGCCGTTCGAGGTCGTGCCGGCTTCACCGCCGCCGCCGCCGCCGCCGCCACCCCCGCCGCCGCCACCGCCGCCGCCCGTGGACAGCGTCACCACGCTCGTTCAGTCCTTCGAGCTGACGCCGGGCGCGCCGCTCCTCGGCGACCACGTGACCGCGCACGCCCGCGGCCGCTACCCCTTCGACTGCGGCAGGATCGCCGGGACGAGCAGCGCGGACCCGGAGAGCCTCTCCGTCACGCTCGGCAGGGATTCGACCTGCACCGACACGAGCCGCACCTGGAACGCGACGTTCGATCTGGGCGTCCCCACGGTGGGCGAGCACTTCGGGCTGCTGCACGTTCACGTGCCCTCGCTCGCGCTCGAGCGGCGGCTCGGGTTCCGCTTCACCGTCACCGACCCCAACGCGCCGCCGCCGCCCCAGCCGCCGCCACCGGGCGACTCGCTCAAGGCGGGGCTCTCGGCGAGCGCGCCGAACCCGTTCCGGGTCATCACCACGTTCGCGGTCTCGCTCGCCGATCCCACGCTCGCCGAGGTCGCCGTGTTCGACCTCTCCGGCCGGCGCGTGACCACGATCCAGCGCGGCATGCTCCCGCGCGGGACGAGCGTCCTCGCGTGGGACGGGCGGCGCGGCGACGGCAGCCGCGCGCCGGGCGGGATCTACTTCTACCGGCTCACGCTGCCGGGACGCGTCGTCAACCGGCGCGTGGTGCTGCTGGGCGCACCGTGATCGACGGTGCGAGACCCGCACGACGCGATGAGCGACGCCGAGTGCGTGGCGCAGGCGCGCGCCGGCCTGGAGTCGGCGCGGGCGGCGCTCGTCGAGCGCCATCACGCCGGCTGCCTGCGATTCGCGCGGCATTTGCTCGGGGATGAGGGCGACGCGGAGGATGCGGTGCAGGAGACGTTTATCCGGGCCCTGGCAGGGCTCGAGCGCTACGAAGAGCGGGACACGTTCCGCGCCTGGCTCTTCGGCATCCTGGTGAATCGCTGCCGCACCGCGGCGGTGCGCCGGGCCAGGCGGCGCGCGCACGTCGTGAACGACGAGGCCGCGACCCGCGTGGCCCGGGTGGGGAGCGACGAGGCGATGGTGGACGCGCAGCGCGCGCTCGCGCGAGCGCTCGAGGGGCTCGATCTCCATCACCGCGAAGCGTTCCTGCTCCGGGTGGGCGAGGAGATGGAGTACGAAGAGATGGCGCGGCTGACCGGCGCGGGTGTGCCGGCGCTCAAGATGCGGGTCAAGCGTGCGCGCGATCACGTGCGCGCGCACTGGACGGGGGTGCCGCATGTCTGACGGCGCCGATCGCGGTCCCGACCGCCCCCTCGATCCCGGCGCCAGCTCGAGCGCCGGTTCAGGCTCGGGTTCGGGCGCCGGTTCAGGCGCCGGTTCAGGCTATGGTTCAAGCTCAGACGACGGCCGGCTCGACGCGGCCGTGCGCGCCGCTTACCGCGCCGCGCCCGCACGCGACGCCGACGCCGAGGCGCGCCTGCTCGCGCGCCTCTCGCGACCGCGGACGATGGGGATGCGCTGGTGGCTCGAATCGCAGCGGTTCGAGCTCCGGCCCGTGGCGGCGGTCGCGTTGTTCGCGCTCGTGCTCGCTGCGGGCGCGTGGGGTGGCGCGCGCTGGGC
>DATDEX010000026.1:0-2378 GCA_036522895.1 Candidatus Eiseniibacteriota bacterium
GGTGGGGCGCGTTGCTCGAGGAGGCACTCGGCCGCACGGGCGAGCCCGCGGCCCGGCCCGCCGCGCTCGGCTCCCGGCTCCACGACCTCGCCCGCCGCGCGGACGCGCTCGCGGACGGAATGGAATGGAAGTTCCTCTACGATCGCGCGCGCGGCGTGTTCTCGATCGGCTTCCGCCCCGCCGAGCCCAACGCGCCGGGCCGGCTCGACGCCTCGTATTACGATTTGCTGGCGTCGGAGGCCCGGCTCGCGAGCTTCATCGCGATCGCCCGGGGCGAGGTGCCGCAGGAGCACTGGTTCCGGCTCTCGCGTGCGCTCGTGAGCGTCGAGGGCAGGACGACGCTCGTCTCGTGGAGCGGCTCGATGTTCGAGTACCTGATGCCGCTCCTCCTGCTCCGCAACCATCCCGAGACCCTGCTCGAGCACACCTGCGACGCCGTGGTGCGCGCGCAGATCCAGTACGGGCGACGCCACCACGTGCCGTGGGGCATCTCGGAGTCCGCCTATCACGTCGTGGATCCGCACGGCACCTACCAGTACCGGGCGTTCGGGGTGCCCGGGCTCGGGCTCAAGCGCGGGCTGGCCGAGGACCTGGTGATCGCGCCCTACGCGACGGCCCTCGCCGCGATGGTCGACCCGGCCGCGGCCGCGGCGAACTTCCGCCGGCTGGCTCGCGAGGGCGCCGTGGGCCGCTATGGCTTCGACGAAGCGCTCGACTACACGCAGCGGAAGAGCGGAACGCCCGAGGACGCCCCGGCGCCCGACGCGGCCCGCCTCCACTTCGTTCGCGCGTTCTTCGCGCATCACCAGGGCATGAGCCTGGTCGCGCTCACGAACGCGCTGCTCGGGGCGCCGCTCGTGCGGCGGTTCCACTCGGATGCGCGCATCCAGGCCACGGAGCCGCTGCTCCAGGAGCGCGTGCCGCGCTACGTGCCCGTCATCCGTCCGCGGCCCGCGGAGACCGCCCGGGTCGAGCCGCCGGTGCCGTCGGCGTCGCCGCGCCGGTTCCGCTCCCCGCACACGCTCTACCCGAGCGCGCATTTCCTCTCGAACGGCCAGTACACCACGGTGCTCACGAACGCCGGGGGCGGAGCCAGCTCGTGGCGGGGGCGCGCGGTCACGCGCCGGCGGGACGATCCCACCTGCGACCCGGGCAGCCAGTTCGTCTACCTGCGCGACGTGCGCAGCGGGCTCGTGTGGTCGGCCGCGTACCAGCCGGTGTGCCGCGAGCCCGAGCACTACCGGGTGACGTTCCTGGCCGACGAGGCCCGCTTCGCACGCACCGACGACGGCATCGTCACCCGGCTCGAGATCACGGTCTCCCCCGAGGACGACGTCGAGGTGCGCCGGCTCACGCTCGTCAATCGCACGGATCTCCTGCGCGAGATCGAGGTGACGAGCCTGGTCGAGATCGTGCTCGCTCCCCATGCCGACGACCTGGCGCACCCGGCGTTCTTGAAGCTCTTCCTCGAGACCGAGTACCGTCCCGAGTGCACGGCGCTCCTCTGCGGCCGCCGCCCGCGCTCGCCGGACGAGCTCGCGCCGTGGGCGGTGCACGTGCTGAGCGCCGAGGGCGGCGTGCACGGGGCGATCGAGTGGGAGACCGACCGCGTCCGCTTCATCGGCCGCGGCCGCACGCCCGAGGCGCCGCTCGCGCTCGATGGCCGGGCGCTCTCGGGCACGACGGGCGCGGTGCTCGATCCGGTCATGAGCCTGCGCTGCCGCGTGCGCATCCCCCCGGGCGGGCAGGTGCGGCTCGCGTTCGCGACCGGAGCCGCCCCGAGCCGCGCGGCGGCGATCGCGATCGCGGAAAAGTACGACGACGCCGATTCGGCGGCGCGCGCGTTCGCGCTCGCCACGACCCAGACGCAGCTGCGGCTCCGTCACCTCGGGATCTCGACGGACGAAGCGCAGCTCTACGAGCGGCTCGCTTCGCGCGTCCTGTGGGCGGACGGGGCGCTGCGGGCCGCGCCCGCGATCCTCGAGCGGAACACGCTGGGACAATCCGGACTGTGGGCGCACGGTGTCTCGGGCGACCTGCCGATCCTGATCGCGCGCGTGATCCAGGACGAGGATCTCTCGCTGGTCCGCCAGGTGTTGCGCGCGCAGGAGTACTGGCGGCTGAAGGGCCTGAGCGTCGACATCGTGATCCTGAACGACTACCCCGCGAGTTACCTGACCGAGATGCAGGACCAGCTCCAGAGCCTGCTCGAGAAGGGCCCGTGGGCCGCGTGGCGGAATCGTCCCGGGGGCGTGTTCCTGCTGCGCGGGGACGGCATGCTGGAGGCCGAGCGCGTGCTCCTGCTCGCGGCGGCGCGGGCGCTCCTGGGCGGCGACCTCGCGAGCCAGCTGGCGCTGCCGCAGCCGGAGCCCGAGTGG
>DATDEX010000027.1:0-7394 GCA_036522895.1 Candidatus Eiseniibacteriota bacterium
CCCGCGCTCGTCCGGCGCGGGTCAGTCGGAGCCGGTCCGCTCTTCGGGCGGGCCGGGGCGCGGCGGGCGCGGCAGGAAGCCGCTCGGCCGGTACCCGCCGAGCGGAGGCATCGGGTTCGCCCTCGACCGGTTCGGGTCCGCCGGGATGAACGGGACGTCGCCCGGGGCCGGCGCCTCGGCGAGCACGCGCTGCGCGAGCACTTCCGCGGCGGGGCCGGCCTTGATCTCGAGCGTCGAACCGGTGATCACGAAGATGCGCTGGTTGTTGCTGTTGGCGTCCGCCGGGAACATGAAGAAACCCTCCCGGTCGGGCGACCACGACAACGTGTAGCCGCAGACGAACTCGCCATCGCGGAAGCGCACCGCGATTTTCTTCCCCTGCTGCGTCTCGGCCGGTCCGTGAACGAACCCGCGCACGTCCTGGCGGGCGGGATCGCCGTCGAGCGCCTTCACGAAGAACAGCGCCTTCAACTGGCGGAATCGCAGCTCGACCGCGCTCGCGCCGTCCTGGAGGTCGACGTGAAAGATGGGGCGATTCGGCGAGAAGTCGCGCGTCACGCCCTTCATGAGCCGGCCGTCGAGGTAACGGGCGACGACGAGGTTGGTAATCTCCACGGCGGGCTCCTCGCGGTCGGGTGTGGAGCGTGCGGTGTGACGGCGCGGCCTTTCCGAATGGGTTTCGGCTGATTCCGGGCCCGACTTGAGGCGCGCGGGTCGCCCGGCGGGGCTTGCGGAAGCCTTTGTGATGTGGCAGTTTGCGCCGCTGGAACGCGCCCCTGGCCCGGCGCGTGAGGAGAACCGCATGCTCAAACCCGCCTATGCGCTGGCTCTCGCCGCCGCCGTGCTCACGGCCGGCTGCAACGAGACCAAGACCGAGACCACTTCGACTTCCTCCACGACCACGAGCGCCACCATCACCCCTTCGACGACCAGTGCCGCTCCAGGCGGCGGCGCCGCCGGCGGGGCCACGGAGGGCGGCAAAGTGCACAAGCTCCCGAGCGGTCTCCAGTACGAGGACCTGGTCGTCGGCAGCGGCAAGATGGCCGAGGCCGGCATGAACGTGTCGGTGAACTACACGGGCTGGCGCACGGACGGCTTCAAGTTCGACAGCAGCTACGACCGCGGCGAGCCCATCAAGTTCCAGCTCGGCAACGGCGAGATGATCAAGGGCTGGGACGAGGGCGTGAAGGGCATGCGCATCGGCGGCAAGCGCAAGCTCACGATCCCGCCCGACATGGCTTACGGCTCCGAGGGGCGTGGCAGCGTGATCCCGCCCAACTCGACGCTCGTGTTCGAAGTCGAGCTCGTCGACGTGCGCTGATTCACAGGAGGATGCCGGGCTCGGCGCGCTCGCCGTCGTACGAGCGGCGCTCGCGCCCGAGGCGTCCCGCACGCGCGAGGAATCGCGCGGTTTCCGCTGGTGGCCGCATGCGCACGCGATGCGCGTGTCGGCCACGCCCGCCCGCGCGGACGGCGCGGCGGTCGTAGCGGCGGAGAGCGCGCTCTTGGGCGGCGTGTCGGGTCGCGGGCCCGAGTTCGCGGTGCTCGCCGCGCGAAACGCCCGCGAGCCGGGGCTCTCGGCGCTCCGCTGGGATGCGGAGACGGGGGAGGTGTCGCTTCGCGCCGCGGTGATCGCGCGCCCCGGCGAGCCGGGAGCGGCGGCGCGACGTCTCGCGCACGCGGCACTACTTCAAGTTGGCGAGGCGCTGCTCGCCGCGGACGCGCTGGCGGTCGCGTTCCCGGGCGCGCGCGTCCTCGCCCCGGACCCACCTGCTGTGGGTGCCCCGCCCCGCGCGGATCTCGCCGTGGTGGAGCAGGTCGAGGCGTGGCGTGCATACGCCGCGGAGGGTACCGCGCTCGCGGACTCGGTCGCCGCCGGCGTCGCGCGGCTGGCCGCGGCCACGCCTGCGCCGTGGGCGAGGATGACACGCGCGGCGCACGGGCTCGACGCCGAGATCGCGTGCGGGCCCTCGCACGCGGGCGGCGGGCCCGGGCAGGGAATGGCGCTCCTGCGCGTGAGCGCGACGCAGCCGCATCCGCGGCTTGGCCCGGGGCTCGTGCTCGTGCTCGTACTACCCGCCGGCACCGAGCCGGTCGCCGAGCGCGCGGCGGCCACCGCGTCGCTCCTGAACGAGGCCGAGGTGCGCGAGTGGACCGGCGTGGATCAGCTCGGCGGCTGGTGCGTCCATCCGGCCGTGGGGCTTTCGCACGTAACGTACATGCCCGCGCTCGCGGTGGAGGACGACACCGCCCAGGTGCTCGCGTGGCAGGCCGGCATGCGCGCGCGCTGGGCCACGGCGTTCGTGGCGCGGGTGGGCGCGCTCCGCGGGCGGGATCCCGGGGCCGCACCGGGGCGCTGAGCCCCGACCCGCACGGCTGCCGCACTGGGGTGGTACTCCCGCGCGCTCGTCGCTCGGGGCGCGGAGGCGTCCGATGCGGCGCGGACGCTGTGCTACCGTCGCGCGTCCCGTTCCACCCGCCGTTCACGCCACGTCCGCCGCGCGGTCCCGCCGCCGCGCAGGGAGACCCGCCATGAGCCGCCGCCGCTCGCGAGGCATCGTCCCGCGCGCCCCGTTCGCTGTCCTGATCCTCGCAGGCCTGATCGCACTTCCGCTCGGCGCGCGCGCGCTCGCGGCGGAGGCGAAGGCCGCGGCCAAGAAGCCCGAGCCGGTGGCGCTCGACGCCAAGCAATTCGCCAAGTGGTTCAAAGGATTCGACGCGCGCTCGATCGGGCCCGCCAACATGGGCGGACGTATCTCCGACTTCGCGGTGGTCGATTCGAATCCCGCCCAGTACTACGTCGCCACCGCCACCGGCGGGGTGTGGAAGACGAGCAATCAGGGCACCACGTGGCAGCCGGTGTTCGAGAAGGAGGCGGTCGCGAGCACCGGCGCGATCGCGGTGTTCCAGCGGAAGCCCGAGCTGGTCTGGCTCGGCACGGGCGAGCCGAACGGGCGCAACTCCTCGGCGTGGGGCAAGGGCGTCTACCGCTCGGACGACGGCGGTGGCTCGTGGACGAGCGTCGGGCTCGAGGCGACCGCGAGCATCGGCCGCATCGTCTGCGACCCGAACGACAGCCTCACCGTGTACGTGGCCGCGCTCGGCCGGCTGTGGGCGGCGAATCCCGAGCGCGGCGTGTTCAAGACGCACGACGGCGGCCGCAGCTGGACGCAGGCGCTCAAGATCGACGCGAACACCGGCTGCGTGGACCTGGCGATGGACCCGGGGAACCCGTCCCGGCTCTACGCCGCGATGTACGCGCGCCGTCGCTCGCCGTGGTCGTTCAGCGGCGTCTCCGAAACGGGCGGCGTCTACCGCAGCACGGACGCCGGCAAGTCGTGGATCAAGTGCACGGACGGAATCCCCAGGCGCACCGGCCGCATCGGGCTCTCGGTCTACGCCAAGCACCCGAACGTGGTGTACGCCGTGGTGGAATCCGACGAGGGCGGCCGGCTCTCCGACTTCGAGGAGACGAGCCGCGCCGGCGGCGTGTTCCGCTCGGACGACGCCGGGATCCACTGGAAGCGGGTGAGCCCGTTCTCGCCCCGCTCGTTCTACTTCAGCCAGATCCGCGTTCAGCCCGACGACAGCACGCGCGTCTACCTGCTCGGCACCGACCTCTACGTCTCGGACGACGGTGGCGCGACGTTTCGAGCCCGCGGCGCCCGTGCGGTGCACCCGGATTGCCACGCCATGTGGATCGACAGGAACAACGGCAAACACGTCCTGCTCGGCACGGACGGGGGCGTGAACGAGTCCACCGACCGCGCCGCGAACTGGCGGTTCGTCGACAACCTGCCGATCGGCGAGTTCTACGACGTCGCGACGAACATGCGCGAGCCCTACTACGACATCTACGGCGGGCTCCAGGACAACCAGAGCTGGGGCGGGCCGTCGCGCACGCGCATGGAAATCGACAGCTGGCTCGACGATTCGCGCGACGGCCACGGCATCATGAACGAGAACTGGTTCGTGCTCGGCGGCGGGGACGGCTTCCACGTCGCGGCCGACCCGACCGACCCGAACATCGTCTACTACGAGTCCCAGGGCGGCGAGCTGCTCCGCCAGGACCTGTCCAGCGGTCGCGAGCGCTTCTGCCGGCCGTCGAACAACGAGGGCGAGCAGGTGTTCCGGTTCAACTGGAACACGCCGTTCCAGATCTCGCCCCACGACCCGAGCGTGCTGTGGATGGGCGGCCAGTACGTGTTCCGGCTCTACGAGCACGGCAACAAGTGGGAGCGCGTGAGCCCGGATCTCACCACCGCCGATCCCAAGAAGATGGCGACCGGGGGATCGGGGGCGGAGCAGTACTGCACCATCGTGTCGCTCGCGGAGTCGCCGGCGAAGGCGGGCGTGCTGTGGGCGGGCACGGACGACGGCAAGGTCTGGGTCTCGCCCGACGCCGGCAAGAGCTGGCGCGACGTGACCGCGAACGTGAAGGGCGTGCCGCCCGGGCTCTACGTGAGCTGCATCGACCCCTCGCCGCTCGATCCCGAGACCGCGTACCTGTCGATCGACGGGCACCGCTCGAACGACGTCTCGCCCTACGTGTTCGTAACGCACGACCAGGGGAAGAGCTGGAGCTCGCTCGCCGCCGGCCTGCCCAAGGACGCGCCCGTGATCGTCGTGCGCGGCGGGCGCCGGAACAAGGACCTCGTCTACGTCGGCACCGAGTTCGGCATGCACGTGAGCCTCGAGGGCGGCAGGAACTGGTTGCCGTTCAAGAACGGCCTGCCGACGATCGCGGTGGACGATCTCCACATCCAGCCGCGCGACCTGGACCTCGTGGTCGCGACGCACGGGAGGAGCCTCTACGTGCTCGACGGCGTGCAGGTGTTCGAGGAGTGGAGTGCGCGGACGCTCCAGGACACGGTCTCGTTCTTCACGCCGAAGCCGGCATGGGCCTGGCACAAGCGGTCGCTCGGCGGCAAGTTCGGGTTCGGCGAATGGAGCGGGAAGAACCCGCCGTTCGGAGCCTGGCTCGACTACTTCCTGCCGCGCGAAGTGGAAGGCGGCGTCACGATCGCGATCGCCGACTCCGCGGGTCGGAGCGTGCGCTCGCTCACCGGACCCGGCGAAGCGGGATTCCATCGCGTGGTGTGGGATCTGACCGCGGGCGATCCCAAGGTGCGCATCCGCCGCACCGAGCTCTCCGGCCAGCCGGAGTTCGTGCGCCCGGGGCACTACGACGTGAAGCTCACCGCGGGCAAGGCCGCGCCGCGCCGGCAGAAGCTCGAGGTCAGGGCGGTCCCGGGCGTCTATTTGAGTGAGTTGTGAGCGAACCCGGCTAGCGCGTTGTGGCATCGGGGGCTCGGCCATCAGATCGCGGCCGGGCCCCGGTCCGTCCCGGGCCCGGCGGAGACGCCCTCGGAGATCCCAATATCCCGTTGACCCGCCAGCGGATCGGCTCCATTCTCTGCCGCGTCGGAGCCGGGTGCAGGGTTCGCTACAGGCAGCGTTCCAGCCGCAGGTCCTTCGCGACCGCGGCTGTTTTCGTTGCAAGGGACGGCCCGCCCACTCAGACCATTGTCCGCGCGCTCCGTGGTGGCTCATGGGAGCGCTGGTGAGACGGGGGTGCTTCCCCCGCGGCCGGAAGGAGTCCTGAAGTGGCGACGGGTACCGTGAAGTGGTTCAACGATGCCAAGGGTTTCGGCTTCATCTCGCAGGAGGGTGGCGAGGACGTGTTCGTGCACTTCTCCGCGATCCAGGGGGACGGTTTCAAGACGCTGGCCGAGGGCGAGCGCGTCGAGTTCGAGATCGTCAAGGGGCCGAAGGGCCTGCAGGCGAGCAACGTCCGCAAGAGCTGAGCGACGGTCCCATCCGCATAGTGTGAACGCGCGAGGCGGCGTGGCCACGCCGCCTTTCGCGTCCCGGCGCGACCGTTTACGGCGAGCGCCCGCTGGCGGAGTTCAGCCGTCCTCGCGCATCCGCACCGGAGAGGCCGCGAGCGAATCCAGCGACACGAAGCCGCGCGCATCGATGCTCCCGAACTGGAGCACGCCGGTCGGGCACGCGTGCACGCATGCCGAGCAACGCACGCACTCGGGGTCGCGCATCGGCTCGCCGCGCTGGGCGGGCGCCATCACGTCGATGCCCATGTGACACACGCTCGTGCACTGGTTGCACGAGATGCACTTGGACTTCTCCGCCACGATCGCGAATCGCGAGAAGCGCGCGTAGACGTGGAGCAGCGCCGCGAGCGGGCAGAGAAACCGGCACCAGACGCGGCCCGAGAGCCAGAAATAGGCACCGTAGCCGAGGACGCCCGCGAGCCCCACGTCCACCCACCACTTCCAGCGCGGCTCGAGCTGGGCTTCGAACACGCGCGCGAATACGTCGTCGCCGGGAACGATCCAGCCCGTCACGCGCACGGCGAGCAGCACGAACGCGAGCGCCAGCAGCACCTGGCCCGCGAGGTTGGCACGGTTCCATGCCGGACCGTGCGGCATCTTGCCACGGTGGTCGTCGCCGAGCGTCTCGGCGAGGGCGCCGCACGAGCAGATCCAGCCGCAGTAGAAGCCCTTGCCGAACGCGCGCACCCCGAGCGGCAGGAGGACGAACGTCTGGACGAACCCGATCCCGATCCACGCCCAGAGCGGCTCGCGCGTGAACACGTTGTAGACGTTGAGCGGCCAGGCGAGGATGAAGCCGTACGCGCGCCAGTACTCGCGGCCGTGCCCGTAGCTCACCACCGGGAAGAGCGCGTCGGCGATCCCGCGCGGGATCCAGCCGTGCGCCCCCATGAGCGGCAGGACGATCTCGGGCAGAAGGAACAACGGCACGACCTGCACCGCCATGAGCGTAAGCGTCTGCGCGGTCACGTAGGGCGTGGCCCGGCGGCGGATGCGACGGAGCCCGAACACCACGATGACGAGCGAGTAGGCGAGCGTGTACCAGAACGCGGGCGCGGCGCCGCTCACCGCGAGCGTGCCGACGAGCGTGCGCGGATCGTGCGCCTGGACCGCGAGCGCACCCCCGAGCGACGCGAGGCGTTCGGGAACATCGGTGGGGAACCAGTGGTTCCGAGTCCAGAGGTCGGTGAAGAACCCGCCCGACTTCCAGTTGTAGAGCCACGTGCAGAACGCCATGAACGCGGCCATCGCCGTCCACTGGCGCCACGTCCGCTCGCCGCGGAGCGCGATCCCGGAGCGGCGCAGGAACGCGAGCGGCGGCTCGCGACCGACGAGCACGAACACCGCCTCGCACGCGATCCGCTCCTCGCGCCCGTTCGGGCCGCGCAGCGTCGCGTCGCGCTCGCCGATCGCGGTGACCTGGGTGCCGAGCCGGAGGTCGATCCGCCCCGGCCCGTGCCCGCCGAGCGATCGCACGCGCTCGACGTTCTCGCCCCGCGGCCGCACGAGCTCGGCGCCGCGGTGGACGAGCGTCACCTCGGC
>DATDEX010000028.1:0-5857 GCA_036522895.1 Candidatus Eiseniibacteriota bacterium
CGCACGCCTGGCCGGCGGAGCTGCTCGCCGCGCTCGCGAAGCTCGCCCAGGGCGGCCATCGCGCGCTCCTGGTCGGCGGCTCGGTCCGCGACGTCGTGCTCGGCCGCCCGCCCGACTCGCGCTGGGACGTCGCGACCGACCGGCTGCCGGAAGACGTCCGCGCGCTCTTCGCGCGCACGGAGGGGATCGGGGAGCGGCACGGCACCGTCCTCGTGATCGAGCCGGGCATGACGCTCGAGTGCACCACGTTCCGGCGCGAGGGTGCCTATGCCGACGCCCGCCATCCCGACCAGGTGTGGTGGACGCGCGACCCGCTCGAGGACCTCGCGCGCCGGGACTTCACCATGAACGCGCTCGGCTTCGATCCGGCCCGCGGAGAACTCCTCGATCCGTTCGAGGGCGCGCGCGACCTCGCGCGCCGGCGGCTGCGGGCGGTCGGCGATCCGCTCGAGCGCTTCCGCGAGGACGCGCTCCGGACGCTCCGCGCGGCGCGGTTCGCCGCGGTGCTCGAGCTCGAGCTGGACGAGGACACGCGCGTGGCGCTCGGCGGCGTCCGCGACCGCATGGCCGGGCTCGCGGTCGAACGCGTGCGCGAGGAGCTGGAGAAGCTCATGGCCGCGCCGCGTCCCTCGCGCGGCTACGAGATCCTGCGCGAGGCGGAGCTCCTGCCGCTCTGGCTCCCCGAGCTCGCGGCGTGCCGCGGCGTGCCGCAGAACCGGTTCCATGCCTACGACGTCTATTTCCACTCGCTCTACTCCTGCGACGCGGCGCGCCCGGAGAACCCGGTCGTGCGCTGGGCGGCACTCCTGCACGATATCGGAAAACCCGGAACGCGGGCGGAGCGGGCGGGGGAGGGCACGTTCCACGGTCACGCCGAGCTCGGCGCCCGGCTCGCGGACGCGCTCCTCGCACGACTCCGCTTCGCGCACGCGATCCGCGAGCGGATCGTGCACTTGATCCGCGAGCACATGTTCGACTACCAGCCGTCGTGGAGCGACGCGGCGGTGCGCCGGTTCATCCGCCGCGTCGGACCCGATGAGATCGCGGACCTGTTCGACCTGCGCATGGCCGACGCGCTCGGCAACGGCACGCGCGACCCCGACCCGCGCCGGCTCGAGGCCATGGCGCGGCGCATCAACGGCGTGCTCGCCGGGGCCACGGCGCTCTCGGTGCGCGATCTCGCCGTGGACGGCGAAGACGTGATGCGCGCGCTCCGGCTCCCGAGCGGGCCCCGGGTGGGGCGCGTGCTCGAGCGGCTCCTCGAGGAGGTGCTCGACGAGCCCGGGTGGAACACCCGCGAGCGGCTGCTCGCCCGGCTCGCCGCCCTGCGCGAATCCGGTGATGCTTGACCGCGCCCTGACCCGTCCGTATCTTGCATCGCGCCTTTCCCTTGCTACCGCCCGCCCTCGGACCCGGGGAACCTCCGGCCTCCCATGACCGCCGACCGCAGCATCGTGGCCCTCCAACGGCCCGTCCGACGCCAGCTGGACCAGGTCCAGGACCGCCTGCGGGGCCTGTTCAAGACCTCCATCCCGATCCTGAACGAGGTGGGGGGACACGTGCTGGCCACGCGCGGGAAGAAGTTCCGGCCCACGCTCCTGCTCCTCACCGCCAAGCTCCGCGGCCACCTCGGCGAGGACGCCGTGGTGTGCGCGACCGTGGTCGAGCTCGTGCACGCGGCCGCGCTCATCCACGACGACTCCGTGGACCGGAGCCACCTGCGCCGCGGCCAGCCGACGGTGAACGGGCTCTGGACCGACGAGATGGCGATCATCATGGGGGACTACATGTACGCCCAGTCGATGTCGCTGCTCGTGGAGAACGGCCATAACCAGGCCATGGCCATCCTCGCGCGCGTGGTGAGCGAGATGTCGTGCGGGGAGGCGATGGAGTTCCAGCACGCCTACGACCTCGACGTCACGGAGAGCCAGTACGAGGAGCTCATTCGCGCCAAGACCGGGTCGCTCATCGGGGCGTCGACCGAGATCGGGGCGGGGCTGAACGGCGGCGCGCGCGACGTGCGCCGCCGCGAGCGCTACCGGCAGTTCGGGGAGAAGGTGGGGGTGGCGTTCCAGATCGTGGACGACCTGTTCGATTACCTGAGCGACTCCGCGATCACCGGCAAGCCCGTGGGCTACGACCTCGCCGAGGGCAAGGTGACGCTGCCGCTGATCGCCGCGCTTCGCCAGGCGAGCGACGCGGATGCCCGGCGCCTGCGCCAGCTCGCCGGCCGCCGCCGCTGGACGAAGGCGCAGTGGGCGAGCCTGGCCGCATTGATCGAGAAGTCGGGCGGGTTCCGCTACGCGCGCGAGCGCGCGGCGGCGCTGGCCACCGAGTCGCGCGGGCTCCTCGCCGGCGAGCGCGCCAGCACGGCCCGGCGCGCGCTCGATGCCGCGGTGGATTACGCCATCCAGCGTGACCATTGAGCCGGGAGGGGTCCCCGCAATGACGCTCCCGCGTGCCGCCCAGCTCCTGCCAGCGCCCGAGTTGCTCCGGGTCGCCGCCGAGGCCGCCGCGTCCAAGAAGGCGCTCGACATGGTCGGGCTCGATCTCACGGGCCTGGACGGCGTGGCCGACTTCTTCCTGATCTGCTCGGGCGCGAGCGAACCCCAGGTGAAGGCCATCGCCGAGGCGGTGGAGGAGAAACTGCGCGAGCGCGGGGCCAAGGCCTGGCACGTGGAGGGCCGCGAGTACCGCCGCTGGGTGCTCCTCGATTTCGTGGACGTGGTCGTGCACGTGTTCCACGAGCAGACCCGCGCGTACTACCTGCTCGAGCGCCTGTGGGGCGACGCGAGGAGGGTGGACCTTGGTGTGGAATGAGCTCCGCGCCGGGCTCGCGGCGGCGCTCGGCGAGGCGGGGCTCGATTCGACGCGGGGGCTCGATCGCCTCGAGCTGACGATCCCGCGCGAGCGATCGCACGGGGACTGGTCGACGAACCTGGCGATGGGGCTCGCGAAGGCCGCGAAGCGGCCGCCGCGCGAGCTCGCGGCCGAGCTCGCCGCGGCGTTCCCGCTCGCGGGCTCGCCGTTCGCGGCCGTGGAGGTGGCGGGCCCGGGATTCCTGAACTTCCGCTACCGCGACGACTGGCTCGCGGCGCTGCCTGCCCGCATCGTGGCCGAGGCGGGCGCGTTCGGGCACTCATCCGCGGGGGCCGGCGAGCAGGTGCTCGTGGAGTACGTGAGCGCGAACCCGACCGGTCCCATGAACATCGTGAGCGCGCGCGCGGCCGCCGTGGGCTCGGCGCTCGTCCGCCTGCTCGATGCGGCCGGCTTCGCCGCCGCCAGCGAGTTCTACGTGAACGACGCCGGGAACCAGGTGGAGCTCCTGGGGGAGTCGCTCGCCGCGCGCTTCGCCGAGCGGATCGGGGAGTCGCGCCCGCTTCCGGAGGAGGGCTATCGCGGCGAGTACGTGAGGGAGCTGGCGGCGAAGCTGCCCGAGGCCGAGGCGCGCGCCGCGCTCGCGCGCCGGGACGGGGGCGGCTGGTTCGCGGAGCAGGCGCTCGCGCGCGTCGTGGACTGGCAGCGCGAGGACCTCGCCGCCTACGGCGTGCGGTTCGATCGCTGGTTCCGCGAATCCTCGCTCCACCCCGGCGCCGTGGAGCGCGCGCTCGCGGCGCTCGAGGCGCGCGGCGTGACCTACCGCGCCGAGCGGCCGGAGGGCGTCACCGAGGCGGCCGAGACGCGCGTCAAGACCGACGCCGGCGCGGCGGCGGGCGGCGGGGTCGCGACGTGGCTCCGCACGTCGCAGTTCGGCGACGCGATGGATCGCGTGATCGTGCGCTCCGACGGCCGGCCCACGTACCTGCTCCCGGACATCGCCTACCACCTCGACAAGCGCGCGCGCGGGTTCCGGCGGGCGATCAACCTGTGGGGTCCCGATCACCACGCTTACGTGACCACGCTCACCGCGGGCTTGAAGGCGCTCGGGCTCGAGGACGACTTCCTGCACATCCTCATCGTCCAGCAGGTGAACCTGCTCCGCGACGGGACGGTCGTGAAGATGAGCAAGCGCGCGGGCGAGTTCGACACGCTGCGCGACCTGGTCGACGAGGTGGGGGCGGACTGCGCCAAGTTCTTCTTCCTCATGCGCGGCACGAGCTCGCACCTGGACTTCGACCTCGGGCTCGCGAAGCGACAGAACGACGAGAACCCGGCGTTCTACGTCCAGTACGCGCACGCGCGCATCGCCTCGGTGCTGCGCAAGGGGGCCGAGGCCGGGCTCGCGCCGGCGACCGGGGACCCCGCGCCGCTCGCGCACCCGGCGGAGGTGGCGCTCGTCCGCCAGCTCGCGACCTGGCCCGAGGTGGTGCGCGGCGCGGCGCACGCGCGCGAGCCACACCGCGTCCCGGCGTTCCTCGTGGAGACCGCGGCCGAATTCCATCGCTTCTACCAGGCCTGCCGCGTCGTGTCCGAGGACGCCGCGCAGAGCCGGCACCGGCTCCGCCTCTGCGCCGGGGCCGCCCAGGTGCTCCGGAACGGCCTCGGGCTCCTCGGGGTCTCGGCGCCCGAGCGGCTCGAGCGCACGACGGAGGCGAGCGCGTGAACCCGCAGCGCATCCTCGTCGTGGGCTCGGTGGCGCTCGACACCATCCGCACCCCGTACGGCGCCGCGACCGAAGCGCTCGGCGGCTCGGCATCCTACTTCTCGTTCTCGGCGAGCCACTTCGCGCCGGTCTCTGTCGTGGCGGTCGTGGGCCAGGATTTCCCGGCGGCGCACCGCGAGACGTTCGCGCGCCGCGACATCGACCTCGCCGGGCTCGAGGCCGCGCCCGGTCGCACGTTCCGCTGGCGGGGCGAGTACATGGCCGAGCTGGGCCACGCTCACACGCTCGAGACCCAGTTGAACGTGTTCGCCGACTTCCACCCCAAGCTCACGGACGCGCACCGGCGCATCCCGTACGTGTTCCTCGCGAACATCGACCCCGATCTGCAGCTCGAGGTGCTCTCGCAGATGCGCAAGCCGCGGCTCGTGCTCTCCGATACGATGGACTACTGGATCGCGCGCAAGCCCGACCGCGTGCTCGAGGTGCTGCGCAACGTGGACGTCGCGCTCCTGAACGAGGAGGAGGCGCGTGCGCTGGCGGGGGAGACGCACCTCGCGCGCGCGTCCGAGCGGCTGCTCGAGGCCGGAGCGCACGCGGTGATCATCAAGAAGGGCGAGCACGGCGCGCTCTACCACTCCCGGGACGAGCGCTTCCTCACCCCGGCGTACCCCGTGGTGGCGCTCACCGACCCGACCGGCGCGGGCGACTCGTTCGCGGGCGGCTTCGTCGGGCTGCTCGCCCGGCTGGATCGCTCGGACGGCGAGGTCCTGCGCCAGGCCATGGCGTGCGGCACGGCGATGGCCTCGATGGCGATCGAGGCGTTCTCCCCCGAGCGGCTGGTCGAGACGACGCCGCGCGAAATCGAGGCGCGGGTGAGCGAGCTCCATGGGCTCGTCCACTACGACCTGTTCAGGATGTTCTAGCTTCGGCCAGCACCCGCAACTTCCGTGCCGGTCAACTTACATCTTCCCTTGCTGTTGCGGGGTTGTGCTAGGATGGCGCCTGCGTTCTTGACCCCGTCGACCGTCCCGCTGGGAGGCAAGGCCGTCCATGATGGTTTCCCCGCTCGCCGCTCGGGCAGAAGCCGCCATCCGCCGGTTGCGCGATGTGGATGGGGTGAGTGTGCGCGCCGACGGCGAGGAGCTCACCGAGATCCACGTGGTGACCAGCTCCCGGCGTTCGCCGAAGCAGATCGTGCGCGACGTGCAGGCCGTGCTGCGCACCGACCTGGCGCAGACGATCGACCACCGGATCGTGTCCGTCGCGCTGGCGCGCTCCCCGGGCGCGGGGCCGGCGGCCCACGCCCCGACGGTG
>DATDEX010000029.1:0-7089 GCA_036522895.1 Candidatus Eiseniibacteriota bacterium
CGGCACGGGCCGGGGCCGCGCCCGGGCCCTCGCCGCGCAGCGAGCGCAGGAACGCCGCGAGCTCGAGCGCGAGCGGCTCGCCCGCGGGGACCACGAGCTTCGTCCGCTGGATGCCCCCGAGGAGCGCCAGCGGGTCCAGCACGCCGGGTTTGAACGAGCCCGGATCCTTGATCACGAACGCCTCGCCGGCTTTCTCGAACAGGTCCACGGACACGTAGGCGTCGCGGGTGAAGAAGCGGATGCGCCGCAGCCGCTCCACCGACACGCGGCTCGCGGTCAGGTTCGCGACGCAGCCGTCGGCGAACTCGAGCCGCGCGTTCGCGATGTCCTCCGTGCTGGAGAGGACCGCGACGCCCACGGCGGACACGTCCGTCGGCACGTGCCCGGTCAGGTGCAGCACGGCATCGATGTCGTGGATCATCAGGTCGCCGACGACGTCGATGTCGAGCGAGCGGGGCTGGAACGCCGCGAGCCGGTGCGCCTCGATGAACTTGGGCGGACGCAGGAACGGCCGGGCCGCGGTGAGCGCAGGATTGAACCGCTCGACCTGTCCAACCTGCAGCGTGCGCCCGGCGCGCTCCGCGGCCTGGATCATGGCGTCGGCCTCGGCCACGGTGACCGCCATGGGCTTCTCGACGAGCACGTGGCAGCCCGCCGCCAGGGCCTGGCCGGCGGCCTCGAGGTGCGAAACCGTCGGCGTGGCGACCGACACCGCCTCGCACTCCGCGAGCATCGCCGCGGGCGTGTCGAACACGCGACCGCCGAACTGCGCCGCCACGGCCGTCGCACGCTCCCGCGAGCGGTCGTGGACGCCGACCAGCTCGGCCTCCGGGATCGCTCCGTACACGCGGGCGTGCTTCTCCCCCCACACGCCCACCCCCCACACGCCGCAGCGCACCGGCTTCATTCGGGCCCTCCCTCGAGCTTTCAGCGCGTGATGCCGCGCACCGAGGTCTCGCAGAAGCGAGCGAAGTGCTCGGCCTCCGGGACTCCCGGCAGCTCGCGGCGGATCGTCTCCACGGCCTGCGACGCGGTGCCGCCGTCGCGAAAGAAGATGCGGTACGCCCGCTCGAGCGCCTCGCGCACCTCGCGCGGGAACCCGCGGCGCTCGAGCCCGATCGTGTTGACGCCGGCGTTCCGCGGCGGGCTGCCGGCGGTTCGCACGAACGGCGCGATGTCCTGCGAGATGCGCGAGCCGCCGCCGATCATGCAGTGCCGGCCGATGCGCGTGAACTGGTGGACCACGGTCCCGCCGCCGATGATGGCCCAGTCGTCGACGACGACGTATCCGGCCATCTGGACGGCGTTCGCGATCACGACCCGGTCGCCGAGCGCGCAGTTGTGCGCGACGTGCGAGTAGGCCATGTAGAGCCCGTGGCACCCGATCCGCGTGCTCGCGCCGGGCTCGGTGGCCAGGTTCGCGGTGACGTACTCGCGGAACACGTTGTGATCGCCCACCGTGAGGTACGACGGCTCGCCGCCGTACTTGAGATCCTGCGGCGGCGATCCGAGCACGGCGCCGTGGTGCACGTGGTTGTCGGCGCCGAGCGTGGTCCAGCCGGTCACGAGCGCGTGCGCGTCGATCCGCGTGCGGTCGCCGATCACGACGTGCGGCCCGACCACCGAGCCGGGGCCCACGACGACGTCGGCGCCGAGCTGGGCGTGCGGGTCCACGAACGCGGCGGGGTGGATCCGGACGGTCATACGATGCTCTTCGCTTCGCTCATCGTAGCGAGGCTCTTCGCTTCGCTCATCGCAAGCGGCCCTGCGGGCGGGGAGCATGCCCGGCGCACCGGTTCATGGGCGTTTGTCCACCACGGTGGCGAGCAGCTCGGCCTCGGCGACGAGGCCGCCATCCACGAACGCCTCGCCGCGCATCTTCATCGTGCGCCGCTTCACCGACAGCAGGGTGAGGCGGAATCGCAGCTGGTCCCCGGGCACGACCGGGCGCCGGAACTTCGCCCCGTCGATGCCCATGAAGTACATGAGCTTGTTGCCCGGGTCGTCCACCGAGTTGAGCATGAGCATCCCGCCCACCTGGGCCATGGCCTCGAGGATGAGCACCGCGGGCATGACCGGGTGACCCGGGAAGTGCCCCTGGAAGAACGGCTCGTTGATCGTGACGTTCTTCAAGCCCTCGATCGAGCGGCCCTCCTCGATGTTCGTGATGCGGTCCACGAGCAGGAACGGGTAACGATGCGGCATCAGGTCCATGATCGCGGTCGTGTCCCACTCCTCGGGCGGGCCGCCCGCGCGCCGGCCCGGAAGCGGCAGCGTTTCCTTGAGCCGCTTGACGAACGCGACGTGCCCCTGGTGGCCCGAGCGGTTCGCGCTCACGTGCCCGAGCAACGGCCCGCCGAGGATGAACAGGTCCCCGAGGAGGTCGAGGATCTTGTGGCGCACGAACTCGTCCGGGTAGCGCAGCGTCTCCTCGTTCAGGACGCGGTCCTTCCCCACGACGATGGCGCTCTCGATGCGCCCGCCCTTGATCCAGCCCGACTTGCGGAGCTGCTCGAGGTCGCGCTCGAGCACGAACGTGCGCGCCGGCGCAATCTCGGCCATGAACGACTCGGGCGTGATCTCCACCGAGCGCTCCTGCACGCCGATCAGCGGGTGGTCGTACTGGATGCGGAACGAGATCCGGAAGCCCTGGTACGGGACCGCCGACAGCTCGACGCCGTCCTCGGCCCAGCGCACGGGCTTGCTCACCTTGATGTGACGCGTGGGATGGTCCTGGTCGACGAGCCCGGCCTTGAGGAGCGCCTGCGCGATCGGCGCGGCGCTGCCGTCGTGCCCCTCCGGGACCTCCATCGTGCTCGTCTCGATGATCAGGTTGTCGATCCCGAGGCCCGCGACCGCGGCGAGCACGTGCTCCATGGTGTGCACCTGCACGCCATCCTGCTGCAAGATCGTGCGGCGGCCGGCATCGGGGTCGAAATGCGCGTTCTCGGGGCGCACGCGCACCTCGGGGCGATTCGGCAGGTCCGTGCGGACGAAACGCACGCCGTGCCCGACCGGCGCCGGCAGGAAGCGCATCCGGCCCTTCTCGCCGGTGTGCAGTCCGACCCCTTCGATCGTGGCGGGACCCTTCACTGTCCGCTGCGGCCGACCGCTCAACGCACGCTCTCCTTGTGCTGCTCCTCGAGCTTCTGGACCCGCGACTCCAGCGCCTTCGCACGGTCGAACAGGAGCGGCAGGCGCTGCAGGTAGGCGTTGATGCGCTTGACGAGCGGCAGCGGCGAGGCCGGCGTGCCGAACACGGTCGTGTTCGGGCTCAGCGACTTCGTGACGCCGCTCTGCGCACCGACCTGGACGCCCTTCCCGAGCTTGACGTGGCCGATGATCCCCGCCTGCCCGCCGATCGTGACGTAATCGTCCAGCTCGGTGCTGCCCGAGATCCCGACCTGCGCCACGATGATGCAGTGCCGGCCGACGACGACGTTGTGGCCGATCTGGACGAGGTTGTCGATCTTGGTGCCGTCGCCGATGCGCGTGCTCTCGGTGGTCGCGCGGTCGATCGTCGTGTTGGCGCCCACCTCGACGTCGTCGCCGATGACGACGTTCCCGACCTGCGGCACCTTGTGGTAGCGCCCCTCGTCGAACGCGAACCCGAAGCCGTCGGCGCCGATGACCGCGCCGGAGTGGAGGATGCAGCGATCCCCCACGACGCACTCCTCGCGCACGACGACGCGCGGGTAGAGAAGCGACGCCTCGCCCACGGTCGCCTGCACGCCCACGTAGCAGCCCGCCATGAGCACCGTGCCGGCGCCGATGCGCGCCCCGGGCTCCACCGTGCAGTGCGGCCCGATCGACGCGCCCGCGCCCACGTGCGCCGCCGGCGAGACCACCGCGGTCGGGTGCACGCCCGGCAGCGGCTGGTAGAGCTCGGGCCGGAACAGCCGCACCGCTTTCTGGAACGCCAGGTACGGATGATCGACCTGCAGCAGCGGAACCGGTGCGTGCCGGGGCTGCCGGTCGCAGATCACCGCGGTCGCGCGCGTCTCGGCGAGGTAGCCCTCGTAGCGGGAGTTGGCGAGGAACGTGACGTCACCGGGCTGGGCCTCGCGGATCCCGGCCACGCCGCGGATCATGAGCGAATCGTCCCCGAGGACCGTGCCCCCGAGCTCGATCGCGAGCTCGGCCAGCGTGCGGGTGCTCATGCGTCCTCCCTGGCCTGGCTAGTGCTGCGACCCGCTGGCCGCGTTCGCGTTCAGCTCGGCCAGTACGTCGTCGGTCATGTTGAGGCTCTTGTCGGCGTAGATGATGAACCCGCCGGTCGCGTCGAGCACCAGCTCGAGCCCTTTCTGGCTCGCGAGCTTCTCGACCGAGCGGCGGACGACCTGGACGATCTCGTCGGTGGCGCGCGCGTTCTCCTGCGCCGCGCGGCCGTTCGGACCCCACACGTCCTGCACGAACGACTCGTACTCGCTGATCGCACGCTGCAGCGCGGTGTCCTTCTCCTGACGCTTGAGCGCGGACAGCACCGGGCCCTGGTCCCGCACCTCGGCCTTGAGCTGGTTCACCGCCTTTTCCTTCTCGGCGGCCTCGTCGCGCCAGCCCTGCACCTGTCGCTCGAAGCGCTGCTGGGCCTCCTGCGCGTCCTTGTACTCCGCCCAGATGCGCGCGGAGTCGATGTAGCCCACGCGGACGTCGGCGCGGGCCGGCGCGGTGCCGCCGGCGAGGGTCGCCACGATGCCCACCCCCGCCAGCCCGGCGCGCGCGGCGCGCGCGGCGAAGTGTCCCAGGCGCATCGCGGTCCTCCTAGAAGTTCACGTTGCCGAGCATGAAATGCCCGGCCCAGCGCGGTTTGTCGTCGCGGTTGAACCCGTAGCCGTAATCGAAGCCGATGTTGCCGAGGAGCGGGATCTCCATGCGGAACCCGAGACCCGCGCCGACTTTCAGGTCGAACGGCTTGATCTCCTGGCGCAGGTCCCAGACGTTGCCGGCGTCGAAGAAAAGCACACCGTGGAGCGGGTGGGCAATCGGGAACTGCTGCTCGAGCGTGAACAACGCCAGATAGCGCCCGCCGGGATAGCGGACGATGGACGAGCCCGTGGTGCTGTCGTGCGGGGTCGGCAGTGGCACCGTGATGATCGTCGGCACGACGCGTCGGAACTTGCCCGGCACGATCTGGTAGTCGTCGTAACCGCGCAGCGGGTCGGGCGTGTTGCCGCCGCCGAGCCGGAACCGTGCGTAGTCGGGCAGCGTGCCGTTGATCCACGGGTAGCCGTTCACCGTGCCGAGGCGCAACCGGGCCATGGTCGTGATGCGTTTCTGAACCGACGGCAGGTAGACGCGGCCCTCGTAGCGGTGGCGATGGTAGTTCAGGTCGCCCCCGAACGGACCGCCGGTGAATTCCTCGTTCGCGGAGAGCCGCGTGCCCTTCGTCGGATAGAACGGGCTATCCGTGCTGTTGCGCAGGAAGTTCGTCTCGAGCGTGCTCGTGAGCTCTTCCTTGTTGAGCGTGATGCCGCCGAGCTGGATGCCCGAGCGCACGTTGGAGAACTTGAGCCCTTCGAACGTGTACGAGACCGACCCGCGCGAGTAATCCGGCCACGGCAGCGGGCGGCCGATCCGGCCCGAGACGCCGCGCCGCTTCTGGTCGAATTCGTTCAGGATGCTGAACGTGTTGTACGCCGAGAAGCCGAGCAGTGTGGGCGAGTCGTGGAACCATGGTTCCGTGAACGAGAGCTGGTAGTCCTCGCGCTTTCCCCCGCGCTCGAGATGGAGGTTCAGCTGCTGGCCGTTCCCGAGCACGTTGTTGTGGCCGATCTCGAGGAAGCCGGTGAGCCCGGCCTCGTTCGTGTAGCCGGCGCCGGCCGAGGCGGTTCCGACCTGCTTCTCGGTCACCTTGAACACGAGATCCACGTCGTTGCTGTCGGCCGCGGTGAAGTCCGGGATGACCTCGTTGAAGATCCCGAGCCGCATGACGTCGCTCTGGCTCCGCACCATCGCCGAGCGGCGGAACAGGTCGCCCTCGCGGATGTTGATCTCGCGCCGGATGACCTTCTCGCGCGTTCCCTTGTTGCCGGTGATCGTGATCCGCCGCACGTGCGAGGGGGCCCCCTCGCTCACCGCGAACGTCACGTCCACGACGGAATCGCGGACGACGTTCTCCTGCGGCTCGATGTTCATGTACAGGTAACCGCGCTCCATGTACTCCGCGAACGCCCCCTGCAGCGTGTGCTGGATGCGCTGGTGGCTGTAGAGCGAGCCGCCCTTCCGCGGCCAGGTCCGCGCGAGCACGTCGGTGGGCACGACCTTGTTGCCGCTCCAGTTCACGTCGCCCTGCTGGTAGAGCCGCCCCTCGTCGATCACCACGCGCAGCGTGAGATCGCGCGGCGTGGCGCCGGGCTCGAGCTTGAAGTCGGTCACGCTCATGTCGCGGTAGCCGTGGTCGTGGTACCAGCCTTCGAGCTTCTCGCGGTCCTCGGCGAACGTCTCGTCCTTCAGGTCGCCGCCGCCGAAGAAGCCCTTCGTCTTGGTTTTCAGAGCCTTGCGCAGGCGCTGCTCGGGGAACGCGTGCCCGCCGTCGAACACGATACGGGTGATGCGCACCTTTTCGCCCTCGTCCACGACGAAGCGGAGGTGGACCTCGTTTCGCCCCTCGAGCGTGTCGGCCTTCGGGGTGATCTTCGCGCGCGAAAAGCCCTCGTCCTTGTAGTACTTGCGCAGCGTGTCCACCTGGTTCGCGGTGACCGTGGGCGAATAGGTCTCCCCGACCTTGAGGAAGAGCTTCTTCTCGAGGTCGGAATCGTCCTTCTTCTTCATGCCCTCGAACGAGATCTTGGCGATGCGCGGGCGTTCGGTCACGACGACGACGAGATCGACCGAGTTGGTCTCGGGGTGATCGACGCGGTCGATCTTGTAGTTCGAGAAGAGCCCGAGCGCGCCCAGCTTCCGGAGCCCGCGCCGGATCGCGTCGGCGGAGAACGTCTGCCCCGGGCGCACCTCGAACGTGCGGAGTATCCGGGTCGAATCGGTGAACGCGTTTCCCTGGATGATGATCCGAGCGATCCGGGGAGGGCTCGCCGGGGCCTCGGCGGCGGGCGGCGCGTCTCCGGCCGGGGCCTGCGCCGCGGCGGAGCG
>DATDEX010000030.1:0-6309 GCA_036522895.1 Candidatus Eiseniibacteriota bacterium
GGGCGAGATCGCGCACCGCACGCGCGTCGCGCTCCGGGATCGTGCGTTCGTGCCGGCGTGGGAGCGCGACGCCCCGGCGGCCGCGTACGCGCGGCTCTTTCCCGGCAACACGAGGGCGGCGCTCGATCCGGCGGTCGCCCGGTGCTGGATGCGCCGGCCCGCGGGGCCCGCGGGATTCGAGACGGCGATCGAGGAGGCCGGCGCGCTCGCGGAAGGACGCTGGCGGCTCTTCGGCCACGACGTGCGGGTGACCGACCCGCCGCGCTGGAACGCGAACGCGCTCACCGGCGAGGAGTGGCCCGACCTCCCGAGCCGTGCCCTCGACCACCGGCGAAACGACGTCGCCGGCGGAGCCAAGTTCGCGTGGGAGCTCTCGCGCCTGGCCGCACTCCCCTCGCTGGTCCTCGCCTCGCGCGCGGGCGCGGGGCCCGGGCACGCGCGCCGCGCGGTGCGCTGGCTCGGCGATTTCGCGGCGCGAGTGCCGCTCGGGCGCGGCATCGCGCACACGAGCGGGATCGAGCTGGCGGTGCGCGTGCTCACGATGGGCTCGACGCTCGCGCTCCTCGACCCGGACGAGGGGCCGGGCGCGGAGCCGGCGCTCGGACTCCTCGTCCAGCAGGCGCTCTGGTGCCGTGACCACCTGAGCCTCGGCTCGAGCGCGAACAACCACCTCCTGGCCGAGCTCGCCGCGATGGTCGTGGCCGGCTCGCTCTGTCCGGGCCTCCGCGCCGCACGCCCGCTCCGCCGCGACGGGCTCGAGCGCCTCGAGCGCGAGCTCCTCCTCCAGATCCATCCCGACGGCGTGAGCGCCGAGCAGGCGTTCGGCTACGTGCCGTTCGTGTGGGAGCTGGCGCTTCTCGCACTGGGCGCCGCGGAATGCGCGGGCGAGCGGGTCCGGCCGGAGACGTGGGAGCGGCTCGCCCGCTCGCTCGAGTTCATGCGCACCGTGCGGCTCCCCGACGGCCGCGCGCCGCAGGTCGGTGACGAGGACGACGGCCGCGTGCTGCTCGCGTGGGACGGCCCGTCGCGGCTCGATCTCGTCGGCAATGCGATCGCGGCGCGCGTCGGGGCGGACGCGCTGGACGATCGCGCGACGGGGCTCGCGAGGCTCCTGTGCGCCGCGCCGCCGCGCCCCGCGCGCACGGCCGCCGACGGCGTCCACCGCTTTCCCGACGGAGGCTGGACGGTGTGGCGCGAGGCCGGGCTCCTCGTCACGTTCGACCATGGACCGCTCGGGCTCGGTGCGCTCGCGGCACACGGACACGCCGATGCGCTCTCGGTCACGATCTGGCGCGGGACCGACGGGATCGCCGTCGACCCGGGCACGTTCGCCTACCAGGAGGACGCCGCGGCGCGCGCGCGCTGCCGCGGCACGCCGGTGCACAGCACGGTCCACTTCGGCGGCCGGAGCCAGAGCGAGATGCTGGGGCCGTTCCTGTGGGGCCGCCGGGCGGTGGTGGTACCGGCCGGCGAGTTCCAGTCCTGCGGCTGGGCGAGCGGCGAGCGTCACGAGCGTCGCGTGGAGGTCGGAGGCGGCCGCGTCGCGATCGAGGACCGCGTGCGCGGGGCCGACGCGCACGTCGTCTTCGCGCTCGCCCCCGGCGCCACCGCCTCGCTCTCGGGCGCGGAGGCCGGGGTGGCGATCGGCGCGACGCGTGCGGTCTTTCGGGGCGAGGGGCTCGAGGACTGGCGGCTCGAGCCGGCGGAGCACGCGCCGCGCTTCTCGCAGCGCATGCCGGCGCTCCGGCTCACGGCGCGCTTTCGCGGGGAACGCGCGGTCACCCGCATCGAGGTCCAGGGCGGCGCGGCGGGCTGAGCGGATTCGCCGCGAGACGTGGCGTGCGGCGAGGCCCGACGGGACGCACGCTCCGCGCCGGCTAGTGTCCCGTCCCAGAGTTAACTTGTCAGTCGGCCGCCTCTGCTCCCGCCCTGCTGCGTTGCTCCTCCTCGACGTATCTCCCTGATACGACTTCGTCGTCGCGCCTTGCGGGGCGGGAGCAGCGACAGCCTTTATGACAAGTTACCTCTGGGACGGGACACTAGTTCCCGTGGTAGAAGCGGTTCGGCTCCCCCCGCTCCCACGGCCGGTACTCGAGCGCGAACCGGATCCGGTCCGCGAGCGGCGGGTGCGTGTAGAGCACCAGCTTCACCCACGCCGCGGGCTCGGGGTCGCTCCGATTGCCCTGCGCGAGCTTCAGGTACGCCCGCGCGCCGGCGTCGTTGTCGTGCGTGAGCTCCAGCGCGAAGACGTCGGCCTCATGCTCTACGCGCCGCGACACGGCATTGGAGATCGGCGCCGCGAGCCAGCTCACGAGGCTCAGCATGGCCACGAGCAGAGGGATCGCGGCGAGGTCGCCGGCCTCGTGCACGCCCCAGCGGAGGCCGAACACGCGCAGTGACGCGTGCACGAGCCACGCGACGAGCCAGAACGCCACGAATGCGCCCGCGGACACGAGCAGCAGTCCCCGCCAGATGTGTCCGAGCACGTAGTGCCCCATCTCGTGCCCCATGAGGAACAGGATCTCGTCCTTGGAGAGGTCCTTGAGCGCGGTGTCCCAGAGGACGATGCGCTGCGAGGACCCCCACCCGCTCACGTAGGCGTTGATCTTGTTCGTGCGCGAGCTCATGTCCACCTGGTACACGTCTCTCGCCGGTACGCCGGCACGCGCGCCCAGCGCCAGGATCTCCGTGCCCAGCGCCCGATCGTGGAGCGGGGTGAACGTGTTGAAGAGCGGATCGAAGACGAGTGGCTGGAGCAGCACGCTCGCCGCCGCCACCGGCAGCGTGCCGAGCGAGAGCCACAGCCACCACCGGCGGGGGCTCGCCTCGACGGCGCGCCACGCGAGCGCCAGCAGCGGCACGACGCCCACCGACACGACCTGGAACGCCAGCGCCTTGAGCTGGTCCGCGGTCCAGCCGGCCAGCGTCTGGTTGGAGAACCCGAAGCGGTGCTCGAGCGCGAACTCCTCGTACCAGGCGAGCGGCAGGAGCAGCACGAACATGGCGAGCGAATAGAGCGCGAAGAACACCAGCACGCGCCCCCAGTGGCCCCGGGCGCGGGCGCGGGCGATGTCGCGAAAGCGCTGGGCGAGGCCGGTGAAGAGGAGGAGCAGGCCGGCCGCGATGCCGGCGAGCGGCGAGAGCAGGCTCAAGACCACGCGGCGGAGCTGGTAGGCGCGATTCTCGGGCGTGAAGCTCGCGCGCGCCTCGGCCACGTAGTCGCGTGGGTGGGCGTGCGCGGCGGGGGCGGCGTGCCGCGCTCCCGCCGCCGCGCCGCCCCCGGTGGGTGCGGCGGGTGCGGAGCACGCGAGCAATAGGACCGCGGCGAGCCCCGCGCCGAATCGGGCAGCGAACTTCCTCAGTGGCACCTCCCGCGACATGAGGCGCGGAGACTACCGGGGGCGGTGCGGGAGTGCCATCTCGCGCGGGGGCGCGGGCCGGGCCCGGGGCGCACGCGTCGCACCCCCAATGCAACGAGGGGCCGGCCGTAGCCAGCCCCTCGAGTTGCGGATCGAAGCGGGTCAGGGGCGCGCTCCGATGCCAGTCGCGCCCGGCGGGCGGGCCGGACGCGGGCGCCTACCGCGCAATTGGAGGGCCCGCGCGGCGGCTGCCCATACATGATGATGCGGGACAGCGTGCAAATTGCAAAGCGATTTTCGTGGCCCGTGCGATTTTCCGATGCGTATGCCGCCGGCATCCGCCGCGCCCCGGGCCGGGCCGGCTACCGAAGCACGAGTACGCGCCGCGAGAGCACGCGCTCCCCGCTTCGCAGGTCCGCCAGGTAGACGCCGGGCGGGACGCTCCGGCCCGCGTCATCGCGCAGGTCCCAGGTGAGCTCGAGCGCTCCGGGAGCGGTCGCGAGCCGCGTCCACGTCCGCACCCGCCGCCCCGCGACGTCGAGGATCTCGACCCGGGCTTCGCCGCCGCCGAGCGAGAACGCGAGCCGCACCGGGCCGCGCGCGGGGTTGGGGAACGGTGGCGCGAACGAGGACCGCGCGATCCCGTCGTTCACTCCCGCCACCTGAGATGTAGCGTCATCGAACGAGATCCCCTGGGGCGGAAGCGTGCAGGTGATGGCCGGGCCCACGGGGAGGCCCGTGGCGGTGGCGAACACCCGGATCCCGGGCGAGCCGAAGCTCGAGTTGCAGGCCCAGACCTCTTCCCCGTCGGGCGTAACCTCGGCGTCGGCGAGCGAGAAGCCGCCGGGCGAGTAGAGCGTCACCTCGCGCCGTCCCGAGGCCGGGGACCAGCGGATGAGCGTGGTGTTGAACGCCGGATCGCTCACGATCGCGTACGCGCGCTGGTCGTCGTGCCACGCCAGGTCCAGCACGTCGCCGCCGAGCGAGTCCTCGCTCGCCACCACGCCGTCGGCGCGGAGCGCCACCGGATCCACGCTCACGATGCCGCCGTCCGGCACACCGTAGCTCCCGACGCAGCCCAGGTAGAGCCGCGTGCGGGGCGTGTCGAACACGAACGGCGTGACCGGGTTCGGGCGGGGAAGCAGGATGCCCTGCACGCCGGGCGCGACGGCGTCGCAGTCGACCAGCGCGTCCGTGCGGGTGTCGATGACCGCGACGAGCGAGGAGTCGGTGGGCGCGAAGCCCGCGTTCCGGTTCACGCGCTGGAGCGAGACGAAGAGCAGCGGCCCGACCTTCTCCAGTCGATCCATCTCCGGGATGCCGTCGGCGTCCGCGAGACCCGCGAGAGACACCGTGCCCGTGTGGGCGCCGGTCGTGGGGTCCACGATCCACAGATCCGTGGACTCGTAGCGCGTCACGTAGGCGTGCGTGGGCGAGGCGAACGCGATGTCGTAGGGGTTCGCGCCGTTCCCCACCGAGAACTGGCGCACGAGCGCGAACGAGGTGCCGTCGAGCACCTCGATGTTGTCGGCGCCGAAGCGGTTGACCACGTAGACGCGGCCGTCGTACCAGCGCACGCGCGCGTCGGAGAAGACGCTCGCGACGTCGCACGACCTGGCCTTCGTCGCGACGTCGACGCTGCTGAACGAGCCGGTGGAAAAGTCGGACTCCACGACGTAGGCGCGCGCGGCGCGGGCCTGCGTCGCGAACAGGCTCGAGACGGTCAGGAGCGCGGCCAGCGCGGCGGCGAAGCGAAGGGGCACGGGCATGAGGACCTCCGGGTGCGGGGTGCGGAGCGAGGGGCGGTGCGGAGCTGCTGGACCGGCGCGTGGGCGGGCGTGGCGATCGCGGTCAGGGCGAGGCGTGGCCCTCCGCGAGGTCGAGGCCGACGGAGAGCAGCAACATGCGGCCCGGGAGCGGGAAGCCGGCGACGTCCTCGGCCAACCGATCGCCGAGGTTCCGGCCCTCGGCGAGCACGCGGACGCTCCCGAAGCGGCGTCCGAGCGAGGCGCCGAGCAGCGTGCGCGAAGGGGCGCGGTGGAAGTTCGCGCGATCGAGGTACGTGTCGCCCAGGTACTCCACCTCGCCCGCCGCGAGCCAGGGGCCGCCGCGCCACGCGAGCCGGAGGAGCGCCTCGCGCTCGGCGCGCTGCGGCAGGCGCCGGCCGTGGTAGAAGCTGATGTTCGAGCGATCCGTCGCCGAGAGCCAATCGGTGGTCGCCGAAAGATCGAGGCCGCGCCAGGCCACGCGCAGCGCCGTCTCCTCGCCGAAGAGCCGCGCCGCATCGACGTTCGTCGGGTGCGCGCCGCGCGGGGAGCTGTGCTCGTAGATCACGAGGTCGTGCGCGTGGGTCGCGTGGTGCGACCAGTCGGCGCTCGCACGCAGGCCCCCGAGCGTAGCCGTCCACGCGAACCCCGCGTCCCAGTTCTCGGAGGTCTCCGGGAGGAGCGTGGGATTCCCCGTCACCGAGCCGTCGATCCCGAAGAGCTCGTCGAACTCCGGGGCGCGGCTCGCGCGCGACCAGTTGCCCTTGAGCTCGAGCCCGTGCCCGAGCGCCACGCGCGCGCCGAGTTGCGGCGCGTCGAGCGTTCGCCCGGCGTCGCGCACCCGGAGTGCGCCGGTCGAGCGCGTGTCGCGAATGTGCTCGTCCTGGCGGTCCCAGCGCCGCGCCGCGTGGAGGAGCAGCCGATCGCCGCCGAGCCGGAGATCGGCGCCGAGCCACGCCGCGCGTGTGTCGCGGTGGCTCGGGGGCGGATCCGGGAGCCCTTCGGTGGGTGGCGCCGGGTGCGCCCCCTCGCCGCGGAGCGCGACGCCGGCGCTCAGGCCCGGCGTTCGCCAGCGTGCCGGGCTCGTAAGCTCGAGCGAGCCGCCCGCGTCGTCGAACCGCTCGTGCGTATCGAGCCGGCCGAGCCCCAGCCGGCCGGTCAGGTCGCGCAGGTTCGAGCCCGCG
>DATDEX010000031.1:0-2404 GCA_036522895.1 Candidatus Eiseniibacteriota bacterium
GGCCGCGGCCCGCCGCGAGACGAGACGGCCCGCCGGCGTGAAGCCGGCGGGCGCGTGCTCGCATTCATCCCGAGTCCCCCGTAAGCCGAATTCTGTACGGATCGCTCCGTGGTGATCATTTGACTGGGACGATGGTTTCCCATCGCCTCGTGGCGACCGACCCTGGGGTAGTCACGGGGCGGGTCACACCCCTCCCCCTCTATGCGGTCTTGCTCCGGACGGGGTTTGGCGAGCCGGCGCCGTTACCGGCGCCGCTGGTGAGCTCTTACCTCACCGTTTCACCCTTGCCCGCAGCGGCAGCGAACCGAACCGAAGGCCCGGCATCGCACGCCGCCCGTTGGCGGTCTTCTCTCTGTTCCACTTTCCGTGGACTCACGCCCCCCGGGGGTTACCCGGCGTCCTGCCCTGTGGAGTTCGGACTTTCCTCACGATGCGACCTCGGCCGCCGTGTTGAGCGGAAGCGTCGGCACACATCGCGCGATCACCTGGGGAACTCGGATGACCTCCGCAACGCCTCGTCGAGCGCCGCGTTGACCAATCCATCCGCGCGACCGTTGTCGTCGCGCGGAACCGATTCGAATCGCACCACCCCCACACGTGCGACCGCGCTGCGCGCTTCCGCGTAGAGCGGCTTCAACCCCTCGTTCTTCACCTTGTACTGGCCCAGCATCTGGCGGACGACCAGCTCGGAATCCATGCGCACGACGAGCGTGCGCACATCGTGCCGGGCCGCGGCGTCGAGCCCCGCGATGAGCGAGCGGTACTCGGCAACGTTGTTCGTGCACACGCCGAGGTATTCGCCGCGTGCCTCGATCTCCCGCCCGGAAGAGTCGCACAAGACGTACCCGAGCGCACCCGGTCCGGGATTGCCACGCGAGCCGCCGTCGCAGCGAAGCGTCCACGCGTCCCGGGAGGTGGGGGTCATCGGCCCAACCTAACCGCGCGCGGCACGCGACTCAAGGCTGCGGAGCGCCAGCGAGCCAGCCCGCGCGCCCGAGCGCCGCCCACGCGTCGCGCTCCCCCAGCTCGATGAGCGCCGCGGCGTGCGCCGGATCGAACCCGAGCAACGAAGCCGGGAGCGGCTCCTGCGGCTCGACGACGCAGACGCGCGCGGGATGCCCCTCGCGGCTCCAGCCCTCGGGCAGGTGACGGAGCTCCGTCTGGAGGTCGCGCCAGTTCGCGAGCTCGAGGAGCCGCCCCCCGAGCGACACGAGGTCCGCGGGCGGCGGCGCGGAGGCGGGCGATTCGCTCGGCGAGAGCAGCACGACCAGCACCGCCTCGGCGCCGTGCGCGATCGCGACGTGGAGCGGCTGGTTCGAGAAACCCCCGGCGTCCACGAAGTCGCGTCCGGCGACGCGCTCGGGCTGGAAGACCCCCGGGATCGCCGAGGAGGCGACCGCGGCCGCGACCATCTCGTCCGGCCCGCTCACCGGCAGCACCTCGCCCAACTCCTGCTCGAGCCGCGCGACGAAGTGCGGGTCGGGATCGGGCCAGCTCACGAAGTGGCCGATGCGTCCGCTCTCGACGCCGAGCGCGCTCACCACGAGCGCGGTACCCGGCCCCGCGATGCGGGTCGGATCGCCGCCCGCGACCAGGCGCTCGAGGATCTGTCGTCGCGCGCGCCCGCTCCAGAGGCCGCGTCCGCCGGTCTCCGGCATGAGCCCGAGCGCGAGATTCCGCAACCAGCGCCCGACGTGGCCGGGCGCGCTCGCCAACCATGCGAAGCCGAGCAGCAGCACGAGCGAGGCGCTGAACCGGTGCGGCCAGGGCCAGCCGGTGAGCCAGACCACCGCGTGCACCGCCGCCGCGCCGAGCGCCACGTTCCGGAGCCGCCGGCGTGCGCGCACCGGGTCGACGCCGGCGGAGCGCCGGTTCAGATCGCTCGCGACGCGACGCGCGTAGAGCGCCATGAGCGCGCCCGCGAGCGCCAGCACGATCCAGAACGCGAGATCGAGCTGGGTCGAGAGCAGGTCCTCGTCGACGCTCGTCCGCCGCCAGAGCCAGTAGGCACCGGAGAGCTCGCGCGAGCCGGTCACCGTGAGCAGCAGCTCGAGCGCCGAGATCATCGCGGTGAGCGCGCCGGTCACGCGGAGGACCAGCGACACCCACTGCACGCCCACCGTCTCGCCGCGGGCGGTGCGCCAGACCTGCTCGATCGGCCGCACGTCGTAGCCCGCCACGAGCCATGCGACCGCGTTGATGGCGCCGATCGAGACCCCGGCGATGAGCGACGGCACGAGGCGCACCGCCTCGAGCACCTTGAGCACGCCGACCTCGTAGGCGCCGAGCGCGCCGCCGCCCGGCAGCACGAGCGCCACGCGCGCGAACGGCAGGTCGGCGCGGAGCGCCGGCGTCGAGCGCACGTTCACGCGGAGGTGCTCGGCTCCGGCGGCATCACGAGCAG
>DATDEX010000032.1:0-5530 GCA_036522895.1 Candidatus Eiseniibacteriota bacterium
CCCCAGGCGCCGCCGAGCCCGCGCGCGAGCTGCCCCAGGTGGGCGGCCCGTTCGGGATGCGGCATGAGGGCGAGGACGTTGCCGCGGGCGTTACAGAGGCCGGCCACCGCGGCGTCCGCGCCGTTCGGGTTCTCGGGAAAGTCCTCGGCCGCCGCCCCGGCGGGCGTCGCGTAACGAAGCGTCGCCTGCCCGGCGCGGACGAGCGACTCGAGCCGATCCTTCTTCGCCGACGTGAATCGGCCCTCCCCGTGCGCCACCGGCAGCGGAAGCAGAGTGCCCGGGGCGAGCCCGGCGGTGAACACGCACGCCGACTCCTCCACCCGGCACCACACCCAGCGCGCGTAATAGCCGGTGCGGTCCGGCATCCGGTTGCGGGCGAGCCCCACCTCGATCGCGCCGCACATCGCAGCGCCCCGGGCATCGCCCTCGGCACCGCCTTGGCCGCCGCCCTCGGCCTCGCCCCGGGCATCGCCCTCGGCGCCGCCCGGGACGAGGCCGGCTTCCACGAGGACCTGGGCGCCGTTGCAGATCCCGAGCACGGGCGCACCCGTGTTCGCGCGCTCGACGAGCGCATCGACGAGCGGGTCCTTCGCCGCCAGGGCGCCGGCGCGGACCCGGTCCTGCCACGAGAAGCCGCCGGGGAGCACGAACGCGTCGAAGCCGGCGAGCTCGCGCGGAGCGCGCGTCCAGCGGAACACTTCCGCCTCGAGCCCGGCCCGGGTCAGCGCGCGCGCCGTCTCGTCCTCGCAGTTGACGCCCGGGAACTGCAGCACCGCCACGCGCGCGCCGCTCATACACCCTCCTCGTTCCAGAGTCGGCGGAGCGCCTGCGACCGCGCGTGGTCCAGCTCCTCGCGCGTCCAGGTCACGCTGTCGCCGCCCGAGATCCGCACCCGGAGCGCCGGATGCTGGCTCACCGTGCCCACCGGCCACGCCACGAAGCCGCGATCGCGCGCCGCCTGCGAGAGCCGGGGCAGGCGCTCGAACGGCACCTCGTAGACGACCGCGGGCCGCTCGCAGAAGAGCGCCACCGCGGCGTCGACCTCGAACGGCTCCAGGTCCACCTCGGCGCCGAGCCCCGCGTCGTCGGGCGCACCGAGCAGCATTTCGGCGAGCGTGACGACCAGCCCGCCGTCCGAGACGTCGTGCGCCGCGACCGCCCAGCCGCCGTCGGCGATCGCCACCGCCAGCTCGTGCAGGCGCGCCTCGAGGTCGAGGTCGAGCGGCGGCGGCGGACCGCCGCGCTCGCGCAGGACCTCGCGGCGATACGCCGAGCCCTCGAGGCCGTCGCGGCCCTCGCCCACCATCACGAGCACGTGCCCGGCCGCGCGCACGCCGAGCCCCAGCGCGCGGTTCACGTCCGCGATCACGCCCGCGCACATCACGATCGGCGACGGCGGGATCGACGAGCGGCCGACCTGGTTGTAGAGGCTCACGTTGCCGCTCACGAACGGGAGCGGCTCGCCCGGCGACGCGAGCCCGCCCAGCGCGCGGGCGGCGGCGGCGAGGCCGTCCAGGCAGGCCTCGAGGTCGCCCATCACCTCCGGGTCCTCCGGGTGGCCGAAGTTCAGGCAATCCGTGAGCGCCCACGGGCGCGCGCCCGTCACGGCCACGTTGCGCGCCGCCTCCGCCACGGCATGCGCCGCGCCGAGCGCCGGCTCGCCCTCGCACCAGAACGGGTTGCCCGCGACGGCGAACGCGATCCCGGTCGGCCGCTCCGGGTGCACGCGCAGCACGCAGGCGTCGCCCTCCCCCGCCGCGAGCCAGGTGCGGCCCTGGACGTTTCCGTCGTAGTGACGGGTGAGGTACTCGCGCGAGGAAAGGTGGAGTCCGCCGAGGAGCGTGAGGAGCGCCTTCCGCGTGTCGGGCGAGCGGCGCCGCGCCCGCGGCGGGCGCGTGCGCTCGCGCGTGGCCGTGGAGCGGGTGCTGCGCCGTCCGGCGGTGATCGCCAGCACCTCGCAATCCACGATGGGCTCGCCCTCCCAGCGCACGAGGTAGCGCGGCTCGGGAACGGCGCGGCCGATCACGCGCGCCCCGGCCCCCGGGTGGATCTCCGCGAGCGCGAACTCGCGCTCGTAGATCGCGACGAGCTCGGGCGCGAACTCCTCCGGCACCACCCAGCAGTAGCGCTCCTGCGTCTCCGCGCACAGCAGCACCTCGGGGGGGAGTGAGCGCTCGACCCGGTGCGCGCGCTCGAGCTCGATCACGGCGCCACATCCGCCCGCGGCGGCCAGCTCGCTCGTCGCGCAGGCGATGCCGCCCGCGCCGAGGTCCTTCAAGCCGCACGGGATGCGCCGCTCGCGCACGCGGCGGAACGCCTCGTAGGTCGCGACGTTCAGCACGCGCTCGAGGAAGGGATCCGGCAGCTGCACCGCGCCGCGCTGGTCCTCCCGCCCGAGCTCGCCCGACGCGAATGCGGCCCCGCCGAACCCGCTCTCGTCCGTGGGCTTCCCCGCGAGCACGAACGCCCAGGGCCCGGGCCCTTCCGGCACGCGGCTGCGGATCACGCCGTCGGCCGGCGCGAGGCCCACCGCGATGGCGTTGACGAGGCAGTTCTGGTCGTAGCCCGCGTCGAACACGGTATCGCCGCCCAGGTTCGGCACCCCGAGCGCGTTCCCGTAACCGGCGACGCCCTCGACGACGCCACGCGCGACGTCGCGGGCGTGCACGCCGGAGCGCGGATCGCCGAAGCGCAGGCAGTCGAGCACGCCCACCACCTCGGCGCCCATGCACACGATGTCGCGGACGATCCCGCCCACGCCGGTCGCCGCCCCCTCCACCGGGAGCACCTGGCTCGGGTGGTTGTGGCTCTCGTGGCCGAGCACGAGCACGATGTCGTGACACGGCGGCGGCAGGCCGACCACGCCCGCGTCCTCGCCCGGGCCGATCAGGACGTGGCGCGCGCGGGTCGGCAGGCGCGGGAGCAGGTGCCGCGTGCTCTTGTACGAGCAGTGCTCGCTCCACAGGATCCCGAACAGCACCGCCTCGGCCCATCGCGGTGGCCGGCCGAGGAGCTCGGTCAAGAGCCGGACCTCTTCGGGGTCGAGCGAGACGCCGCGCGCACGGAGCCTGGCCGACACCGCGGCGGGATCGGCGAGCTCGGCGCGCGTCCAGGCGTCGCTTGCCGGGGTCTGGATCGTCACGCGAGCGGCTCCTCGGCGCGCGCGAACAGCGCGTCCACGCTCCGGAAATGCCGGGCGAGCTCGAAGCACGCCGCCAGCCGCTCGGCGGGCATGCGCTCGCGCACGAGCGGGTCCGCGGCGAGGGCCTCGCGAAACGGCGGGCCCCCGTCCGCGGCGGCGAGCGCGTGGCGCTGGACCAGCCGGTAGGCGTCGTCGCGCGCGAGCCCGGATTCGACGAGCGCCAGGAGCACGCTTTGCGAGTGCACGAGACCGCCGCCCAGCTCGAGGTTCGCGAGCATGCGCGCCTCGTTCACGCGCAGGCCCTCGAGCACGCCCGCGAGATCGTGCGCCATGAAGTGCGCCACCTGGAACGCGTCCGGGAGCGCGACCCGCTCGACCGAGGAATGGCTGATGTCGCGTTCGTGCCAGAGCGGCTGGTTCTCGAGCGCGGCCTGGGCGTACGCGCGCAGCAGGCGCGCGAGCCCCGAGACGCGCTCGCAGCGGACCGGGTTCCGCTTGTGCGGCATCGCGGACGAGCCCTTCTGACCCGCGGAAAACGGCTCTTCCGCCTCGCGCACTTCGGTGCGCATCAGGTGGCGGATCTCGACCGCGATCCGCTCCATGCCGCCCCCGAGCCCGGCGAGCGCGCAGGCGAGCGCCGCGTGCCGGTCGCGGGCGACGACCTGGGTCGCGACCGGCTCCGGCTCGAGCGAGAGCTTCGCGAGCGCCTCCGTCTCGAGTCCCGCGTCCAGGTGCGCGAGCGTGCCCATCGCGCCGCTGAACTTGCCGACCGCACAACCGGCGAGTGCCGACTCGAGCCGATCGAGCGCACGCCCGAGCTCCTCCGACCACGACAGGCACTTGAGCCCGAACGTGATCGGCTCGGCGTGAACGCCGTGCGAGCGGCCGACCATGGGCGTCTTCCGGTGGCGCTGGGCCAGCGTCCATGCCGCGCGGCGGAGCCGTGCCGTTTCCCGCGCGAGCACGCGGCCCGCGGCCTGGATCTGGCAGGCGAGCGCCGTGTCGACCAGGTCCGACGAGGTGAGCCCCACGTGGAGGTGGCGCGCGTCGTCACCCGCGGTCTCGGCGACCATGCTCAGGAACGCGATCACGTCGTGCTGCACGTCGTGCTCGATCGCCAGCATGCGCGCCAGATCGAGCCGCACGCGGCCCCGGATGCGCTCGCACGTCCCCGCGGGCACGTCCCCGCGCGCCTCGCGTGCGGCGGTCATCGCGAGCTCCACGTCGAGCCACAGCGCGAGCCGGCGCGCGTCGCTCCACACCTCGGCCATCTCGGGCCGGCCGTAGCGTTCGATCATGTCAGTGGCTCGGCGCCTCCTCCAGCGTCAGCGTGACCGTGCGGAGCTTGCCGTCTCGCTCGACCTCGAGCGTCAGGTGGTCGCCCACCTGGGCGCCGTAGATGCTGCTTTGCGCGTCCTCGACGTCGTTCGTCACCCGGCCGTTCACCTTGCGGATCCGGTCGAGCGGCCGCATCCCGGCCCGGTCCGCCGGGCCGCCGCGGTCGATGCCCGACACGACGAGGCCGCCGGGATCCCCCCAGCCGAGCCGCCGCGCGACGATCTCCGTGACGGGCTGCACGCTCATGCCCGGCCATGCGACCCGGACGCGGCCGAAGCGCCGCACCTCGTCCAGGACGCGCTTCGCGAGGTTGATGGGAATCGCGAAGCCGAGCCCGATCGAGCCGCCACTGTTCGTGAAGATGAACGTGTTGACGCCGATCACCTCGCCGTCCGCGTTCACGAGCGCGCCCCCCGAGTTCCCGGGATTGATCGCGGCATCGGTCTGGATCATGTTCTTGTACATGCCCGACGGCGTCGCCTCGGCCTTGATGTCGCGCCGCGTCGCGCTCACCACGCCCGCGGTGACGGTGGGCTGCGAGTCCTCGAGCAGGTAGCCGAACGGGTTGCCGATCGCGATCGCCCACTCGCCCACGACGAGCGAGTCGCTGTCGCCGAGCGGGGCCACCGGGAGCCGGTCGCCGTCGATCTTCAGCACCGCGAGGTCATACACGGGCGAATCGCCGAGCAGCCGGGCCGTGTAATGGCGGCCGTCGGGCAGGTTGACGCGGATGTCGTCGGCGTTCCGCACGACGTGCGAGTTCGTCATCACGATGCCGGTCGGATCCACGATCACGCCCGAGCCCAGGCTCGGCACCTTTTCCTGGTAGACACTCGGCGGGAAGAAGCGGTCGAAGAACTCGTCGCGGAACGGTAGCCCGAACGGGTCGGCCCTCACCGTGCGCGTGGTCACGACGCTCACCGAGACGACGGCGGGGCTCACGCGTTGCGCGGCGGAGACGATCGCGGTCCGGCGCGAGTGCGACAGCTCGTCGATTCTCACGGCCGGGGGGCCGCCCGCTCGCGCTCCCCCGGGCGCGGGCGACGCGGC
>DATDEX010000033.1:0-16028 GCA_036522895.1 Candidatus Eiseniibacteriota bacterium
CAGCCGTCTCGTTCTCGCCGTACTGGCGCGTGAGGCCGTGGGCCGACACCACAGGCCCCCGCGGATCGCGTGGCGGCCACCGCGGGTGCCGCGGAGACCGGAGCCGACGCGGCCTCGCCCGAGCCGCTCAACTGCCCGATCTCGGTGCCCACGAGCACCGTGGTGCCCTCGGCGATCAGGATGCTCGTGAGCGTGCCCTCCGCCGGCGAGGGGATCTCGACGTTGATCTTGTCCGTCTGGATCTCCACCAGCGGCTCTTCCTTGCGCACCTTGTCACCCACGGCCTTGAGCCAGCGGGCCACGGTACCCTCGGCGACGCTTTCGCCAAGCTGCGGCACCACGATCGAGATCGCCATCACGTCCTCCCTCCGTCGCCAGGAAGCGGGGGACTCGTCGGGCGCCCCCGCCACCGTTTCCCGCACCTGCTCCCTCGGCCCGGGTCTCAAGACTCCTTGCGCGCCTTGCGGCGCTCGAGGCGCAGCCGGCGGCGCTCCAGCGCGCGCGCGTGCTCCGCCCGATCATCCTCGCTCTCGAGCACCAGCGGCGGCACCGCCGACGGGCGGTGCGTCACCGGATCCAGCGCCACGAACGTCACGAACGCGGTGCCGGTCTTCCGCCGCTCACCCGACAGCATATCCTCCGACTGCACGTCGACGCGGATCTCCATGCTGCTCCGGTCCACGAGCGTCAGGCGCGCCCGGAGCAAAGCCACCTGGCCCACCTGGATCGGGGCCAGGAACGCCATCTCGTCGAACGCCGCCGTGACCACGGGCCGGCGGCTGTGCCGGTTCGCCACGATCGCCGCCGCCAGGTCCACCCAGTGCATCACCGTGCCCCCGAGCACGGACCCGTGCACGTTGGCGTGTTGCGGCAGGACCAGCTGGGTCATCTCGGTGGCCGACTCGCTCACGCTGCGGCCATCCGGGACGGTCAGGGGGCACACGTGGAATCGCTCTCCGGGTCGGGGCGGGCCCTCCGCAGGGTGTTCGAACGGCCCGGCACCCCTGGGGCAGAAGCTCGGGAGCCATCATAGGGAGGCGCCGAAGGCCGCGCAACCAGCGGGCGAATGCGACTTCACCCTAGGGAGAACGGGTGAGCCGCGCGACATGATCGCGAGCCTTCGCCGGAGGGAAAACGCAACGGCCGATCGCCCTGGCGAGGACGACCGGCCGTGCGATGAAGGGGGGCTGCGTCAGCGGCCCAGGTAGACCGTCCGGATGGCGCGCGTCTGGCCACCCGCCTTGAGCCGGGCGAAGAACACGCCGGCGCCGACCGTACGACCGTCGCTCGTCGTTCCCGACCAGTCACGCGAGTAGCTGCCCGCGGGCAACCGGCCCTGGACGAGCATCGCGACCTGTCGGCCCGCCACGTCGTAGATGCCGACCTCGACATCCTCGGCCTGCGGCAGCGAGAACGCGAACCTCGCCGTGCGGGCCGGGTTCGGATAGACGCTGAACGACAACACCTTGCCGTTCGGCTGGACGCTGGCCACGCCACCGTCCACGACATCGGCGAGGGTTCGCGGCGCGATGCGGAAACTGCCCTGGTCGTAGTGCACGACACCCGTAACCGTCACGACATGGCCGATCGCCGGCCCCGTGTACGTTCCCGCGGAGAGCACGGAGTTGAAATTCTGGACGAAGATCGTATCCGGACTCGTCGAGAGATCCACGATGTGGAAGCCGTTCGTGGGCGGAGGATTGAAGCGCTGCACGACCTTCGCGAGCGGGATTCTCACGAGGCGGCCTTCGAAGTCCTCGCCGTCCGAGAGCACGTTCGTGTAGTCGCACGTGTCGCGAGCGGCCTGGCGCACGGCGATGTCGATCGGCGTCTGAGCCGTCGAAGCCCCCAACGACGTGGCTTCGATGATGTTCGAAACCTCCGTCTCGCCGAAGAACTCCTGGACCTGAGCGGTGAGCCGGTACTTCGTGCCGATCGTGAGCGTGATCGGCGGAGCGAACGCGGCGACGCCGTCACGGTTCACGTTGCCCGGGTCCGTCACGTAGTAGACCGAGCCGTAGCGCTCGCTGGCCGTGGCCGCCATCGACATGCGGGTGCCCACGGCGCCCTGCGAGAACTGGCCATTGGGATTCGTGCCCGCGAAGCGCGAACGGTCGCGACAGGTCGTGTCCCCCACGAGGAACGTGAAGTCGGCGCGCTGGACCTCCTCGGCCGTGAGCACGCTGTTGATGAACGTACGCGATTGCGGCGTCGTCATGGTCAGGGCCGGGGGGTTGAGTCCCTGGACGCCATTGACGGTCACGCTCTCGAAATCGCCGCGGCCCAGTGGCGCGTTGTTGATCGTCAGGACCACCGTGTTCGGGGTGAGCATGGAGGCGGCGGTCACCGAGCCGAACGACGCGAGCGAGTAGTTCGAGAGGTTCGTAGCGGTGGAAGCGACCACGTCGCGATCGTAGATGAGCTTGATCGTCTGCGACGGGGTGTCCGTGAGCGGGAACGCATCCGTGATGTTCGGCGGCGAGTTCACGACGATGTCGTTGCCGTTGCGGATCATGATGCGGTAGCCGCGCGTGGCATCGTTCATGATGCCCTGCACGCTCGTGACGGGCGAGTTGATCGCCGGCGGGGCATAGTTGGTGAGCTTGTTGCCGTCGATGAACACCGAGTCGGACGGCGCACTCGGGTCGACGATCAGGAACGCGTTGTTCTGGCCGAGGCCGCCCGTGAGCGACGTCCGCGCCACGAAGAACGAACCCGTGAGCCTCACGAGGCTGCCCATGTACTGCGCGGCGAACGTGTTCGTCGGGGTTTCCTTAAACTGCGTCGTCGTGCCTTCGAAGAACGGCGGCAGCGTGTTGCCCGACGAGACCTTGCGCACGATGAAGTTGGGCGAGCCGAAGCTGTTGTTGGCCGCCAGGATCTCGGTGTCGCCCGCGAACAGACCCACGGCCGCGAACTCGACCACGATGGAGTCGCCGATCGCGAAGTTGTAGGGGGCGGAGAGGGTGTTCACGCTGTGCGTGAAGAAGTCGATGCCGTTAAAGGGGCCGCCCTGCGAATTCTCGATGTAAGCGTCGAAACCGGTCGCGATGGGGTCGAAACCGACGATGATCCCCGCGACGCCGCGAACGGTATCGCCGACCGCCGCGTGGCAGGTGGCGGAGACGTTCTGGATCTGCTGGATGGTGACGGAATCGGGACACGTCGCGTTCGGGAACTGGGTCGCGGAAGCGACGCCCGCCGCGGAAAGGAGTGCGGCGACGGCCAGGAAACGGGTGAGCAGCTTGTGCATGTGGGATCCCCTCGTTGCAGGTGAACGGAGTGAAATCGAAGCGCGATCAGGGGGTCAGGATGGCCTGCTGGCGGTGCCTCCTTGCGCGAGCGCGCATTGCCTCACGGGGCAGCAAGTCGGTGGCTGATCGTCGATGCATAACCTGGACTTGACCGCGGCGATGGTAGCAGCGAGATCGCCCAACCCAAAGGAATTTCAAAGTTTCGGGACTGTTTAGTAACCTCGACACGTGGCTTCTGGCGGGGTTTCAGCGATTCGGTATCCAAAAGGAGAACGGGTGCCGGTGCCACCTGTTTGGTGGGACATGACGGGCGGGCGCGGCCTGGGAGTCGACGCCTCAGCTCAGGGCGTGTCCAGGCCCAGGTGGCGGAAGATGTTCGTGACGAATCGCGCCGCGGAGCCGGCGAAACCTCCCGACCCGACCGGGGGCACCGCGCCCCCCGGCGGCATGCACACCACGACGGCGCGCCCGCCGCCCGGCTGCGGCACGCTGATCCCGACCGCGCTGCTGTCCCCGAGGTCCGGCGTCAGCGTGCCGGGGGCACCCCACAGCACGACCTCGCTGCGATCGAGGAAGTCGAACTGGCGCAGCCCGGCGGCTTCACCGGAGCGCACCTGGAACGCCCCTCTCACGTACATGGAATCGCGGCCCAGCGTCCCGTGCACGTCGACGGCGGGCAGGAACACGCTCGAGCCGGCGTTGCCGAAGCCGATCGACGTATCCACGAACGTGGACGTGAACGTGAAGCCCCCGAGCATGCCCCGGCTGTCGAGATGTGCCCGCACGAAGTCCTCGGTCAGCGCGCCGTTCGCGTTGCGGCCGCTGATGAGGTAGAGCCCGTCCAGGTAGAACTTGCCGCCGTGGTCCAAGTAGTCGCCGATCCCCGACTCGCCGAGCTTCAGCACCGACGACAACGTGATCTCGTTGCCGCGGTACCACACGACGGTCTCGAACAGCTGGAACGTCTGGGCGACGTCGGCCGCCGTCTTGAAGGGCTGGGTCGTGTCCAGGCGCAGGATGGTGTACTGGTCGGCGGGAAGCCCCACCCGCGCGACGCTGTTCGAGTACAGCGTGTCGAACCGGAGGTTCGCCGGGTTGGTCCGGGGCACGTCGTCCACGATGAGCAGGCGCCCGTGGTCGGCGTTCGGCACGGGGCGGCGCACGTACCATGTCGTGCTTGCTACCGGGCCGACGAGTCCGCCGTCGTCGATGGCGCGCACGGACAGCGTGCGCCGCCCCGAGGCGAGCGCACCGTTCACCCGGAAGCGCGCGGTGGGCATGGTGAGCGCGAGATCGGTGGTGATCTCCGGCGTCGCCTCATTGCCGTCGAGCCAGACCAGGAACGTGAGCTTCGAGGCGTCGCCGTCCGGGTCGTTTGCCGTCCAGGTCACGCTCACCGAGGCGAACGTCGTGTCCGTGGGCAGCGGCTTCTGCACCAGCGTCACCGTCGGGGGCAGGTTGCTGAACTCGAAGGTCTGTACCGGCGGGTGCGGATCGCGTGCGCCGGCGTTGTCGATCGCGCGCACCGAAAACACCGGCGTCGTGTAGCCCGACGGGGTGAACACCGTGAAGACGGAATCCGACTTCGTCGTGAAGTGCCATGACTTGTCCGTCGTGTCGGCCGGGTTCAGGAGTTGCCACTCGAAGCCCGCGATGTTGCCGTCGGGATCGGTGCCGAACCAGAACAGGTGCACGACGTGGTTGACGGTGTCCACCGCGCCGTTCACGAACAGCACCGTGTGCGGGGGTGTGTTCCCATGGGTCACGCCGGTGAGCTTGCCGGTCAACTTGCCGCAGCCCGCGAGCCCGAGCGCGATCGCACCCAGGAGCGCGACCCCCGCGAGCAGCAGCGCGGTGAAGACCAGCGCGCGTCTCACTGGAGGCCCTCGCGATCCGACTTCACCAGTAGCACCTTGCCCACGTGCGTCTTGCCGGTGGCGTGATCCTCGACCGACCACATGTACAGCCCGGTCGCCACCGCCTGGCCGCGTCGGGTCACGAGATCCCAGCCGAACGTCGCGCCCGAGAACGTCCCTGGCAGGTCGCTCGCGGGATTGTAGATGCCACGCGCGTTGCTGCCGTTGTAAGTGCTTCCGTCGAAGTCCTGGTCGAGCACGAGATCGCCCGCCAGCGTGTAAATGCGAATCGAGCAGCGTGCCGGCAGATTCGCGAACCACAGGTAGTGATCGCGCACGTTGCGGCCGTGGTCCCATGCCGCTTCCACCCGGTACGGATTCGGAAACACCACCACGCCGCCCGCACGCTCGCCGACCCGCGGCGCGGGGACGACCATGACTTCGTTCTGGCTGCGGCCGCTCTCGAGCGATTCGATCTCGGTCGTGCCCAGGTCGTACGCGGTCACCGACGCGAAGTACTTGAACCCGGTCCGCAGGCTGGTGAGCGTGTACTTGTAGGTGTACGTGACGCCGTCGATCGTGACCGGCGGGCTCAGGCGGACGACGTCGAGACCGGTGTTGAAGCCGGTCGTGTCGTGCGGCGCCGCCGCCAGGTCGAACTGCGCCACGAGATGCAGCGAATCGCGCTCCTCGCCGGCGTAAACCCGGTAGCCCTCGAAATCCTTGGGCTGCGGGCTGGTCGGGTCCTGGAACGACTCGGGCGAGTCGTCCCAGTAGTAGTCCACGGCGCCCTCGCGCACGACCGCCTTGAAGCGCGGCGACGGCGGCGGCACCGGCACGATGTAGTTGAGGTCGTAGGCGCGTTGCGCGGTGTGCGCGCGCTTGATCAGGTTGGCGTCGTCCGTGCCGCCCATGTACACGAAATCCACCTGCACGCTGTCGCCGGTGTTGACCTGCGGAAACGGGCCGACCGAGATCAACTCCACCGGGTCACCGTCGCGGGGTTCCAGGTCGACGGGAATCGGGTTCAGGACGGTCTTCGTACCCGAGCTCATGAGCGCGTAGCGCTCCCGATCCTCGTCCTTGGCCGTGTCGCCGGGCGCGAAGCTCCAGCTCTGCATGGTGATCTGCTTGTCGAGCGGGTTGGAGAGGCTGCCGGGGCGGACGCCGAGCAGCTTTACGGCGGCGATCTCGGGCGTGACCGCATAGCGGCAGTTGCCCGGGATCGGCACGGACTCGCAGTAGCGTTCGGTGAACATGTTCAACGAGTCCACCCACGCGATCTGCTTCTTCTTGAACCACGAGCCGTTGGGCGGCCAGTTCGCAAAGCTGTTCTTCGGGCCGCTGGCCAGTTCGTTGTACAGCCCGACATACGCGTTGCGCAGCGGCGCCCCGGTGTTCGTGATGACCCAGTGGAAGAACACCATGTGCCGGTAGTCGGCGAACGACCACGAGTAGTTCTCCTGGCGCACCGTCACCCCGAGCGGGCGGTGGTCCTCGCGGTTGTTCTGGGCGCGCTTCGGGAGCAGATCGTCGAAGTGGCTGACGAGGTCGCGCTCGCTCACCGCGAGCAGCGAGAAGCGGCGGTTGTTGGGGAGGGACGAGCGGACGTCGATGTGGTCGCCCTCGGGCGAGTACTCGGTGGCGCTCGCAGCGGCGTCGCCGGTGAAGCCGTCCACCGCGCCCGTGGTGACGCCGATGAACGCGCCGTTCACGTCGGCCGCGAGCGCCCCGATCCACAGCCCGCCACGCACCAGGTGCTCGTGACCGGTGCCGACCGGGTACTCCATGGACGGCGTTCGGGTCGTGAAGTTGTTGCCCACGAAACCGTAATTCGTGAGGTTCACGCTCATCAGGTTCAGGTCGCGGCCGGCCTCGTCACGACCCGAGATGAGCGACACGAACACGCGCGAGCCGGTGTCGGCCGCGGCGGCGGCCTGGATGAACGCTCGCGGCGGCAGGTGATCGATCGTGTCGGCGCGCGCGCCACCCGGGCACGCGACGGCGAGCACCGCCAGCGCGCCCAGCCCCCGCAGGCGAGCGCTCACGGGCGCCTCCGGTAGCGGATGATCTGGGCGCGCCCGCGATCGGCGACGTACGCCAGCGAATCGTCCACCGCCACCGAGACCGGTTCGAGCAGCGACTGCCCGTCGGCGTTCGGCTCCACGTCCACGCGCTGGATGAACTCGCCCGCGAGGTCGTAGCGGAGCACCCGGCGGTTGTCGCGGTCGGCGATGTAGAAAAAGCCCGCGAGGTCGGCGGTCACGGAGGTGGGGGTGTTGAAGTTGGCCCCCGTCGCCTGGCCGTCCACCCGGACGACGCTCACCCCGATCTCGTTCGAGGACACACCCTTCACCTGGTTGTTGCCGCGGTCGGCGATGAACAGCGGATTCGTGCCCTGGCGTGACCAGTAGATCCCGCGCGGATCCGAGATCGACGACGCCCCGGTGCCGTCGAACACCACCCAGCTCGTGTCCCGGTGCCACTTGGCGGTGCCCGGCATGTTCGGGTCGAGGATGTCCGGGGTGCCCACGTACTTGGGCCCGCGGCTGTAACGGAACACGCGGCTCACGGGCTTGCGCGTGCGGATACGCTGATCCGTCTGCAGCGTGTCGAGCACGACGGCGATGCCGGCCACGTAGACGCGGCCCTGCTCGTCCGCGGCGACCCCGTAGGGCTGCGACACCGTGGTGTCGGTGAACGTGGACACCGTGTCGCCGCCGCCGAGGCTGTACTCGCGCACGCGCCACACCGCGGTGTAGTCGAACACCTGGCTCCGGAACGGGTGCCCGGTCGCGTGCGTGGTATCCCGGTCGGCCTCGCACGTGCCGCGGCGGACGTCGAACTTGGCCATGCAGGAATCGCCCTGGTCGAGCACGAAGAGCCGGTTGGTCGCAGAGGCGATGGCGATGGGGTTGAACAGGGCGTTCATGGGAGCGAAGTACGGCTCGCCGATCGGCTCCGGCCGGCTGAGCGGGTACAGGCGCACCTCGCCGCGCGCCACGGACGGACCGCCGGTGCCGCCATGATTGAACAGCGCGAACAGCTGGTTGCCCTGGCCCTGCGTGAGGACCAGGTCCTGCACGCCGTCCATACCGTTCCAGGTCGCGAGCATCGCGTAGCTCTTGTCGGTGGGGACGATCGTGTTCGGATGCTCCGTCGGGAGATCGAACTTCCCGCCGCATCCCGAGGGCAGGAACGCCACGACCGCGAGCAGCACGACGACCATGCGCGGACGCATCAGAAGCGCACCCCCAGCGAGACGCGATGCACGGCGCCCAGGAACCCGCCGTCGGTGTAGGCGTAGTCGAACTGCCCGCGCAGGCTCCCGACCTCGCCCGTGAAGCCGGCGCCGGCGGAGAGCTTGAGCGCGTCCGCGCGGAAGTTGTAGCCGGCCCTGAGCGCGAACGCGCCCTTCAACTGCCACTCGAGCCCCGCCTTCACGAGCTGCTCGTTGTCGGCGGGCTGGTTCACCTCGAACGCCGTCGTCAACCGTTGCGTCGAGTTCTCGATCGGCTCGAACGCGACCCCGTAGCGGAACATGAGCGGCGGGTCGAACGCGTCGTACTGGGCGGTGGAGCCGTCGAACGGCGACACGTACGTGCCGGATGGCCGGAGCGACGAGCCGAAGTTGGTGAGCGAGGTGGCGATGCGCACGCTGCCGAGGCCCAGGTAGTAGATCGAGCCCACGTCGAACAGCACGGCGTGCGTCGTCGGGCCCCCGACCTGCGAGCCCAGGTCCTCGCGCACGAACTTGACGCCCGTGCCGACCAGCAGCTTGTCCGTCCAGCGCCGCGAGAACGCCACCCCGGCGACGAGGTCGGAGTAGGAGAACGTCCGCCCGGTCCCGAACGGCTGCAGCTCGGTGGTCTCGTCGATGTCGGTGCCGAGCACACCGAACTGGAACGCGATCGAGCCGCCGAACCGGCGCGACGGCACGATCATGGTGAGGTGCTCGTAGTGCACGTCCGCCGGCCACTGGACGTGGGAGATCGCCAGCTCGCGTCGCTGGAGCGAGGCGAGCCCGGCCGGATTCCAGTAGATCGCGCTCGGGTCGTTCGCGACGGCGACGAACGTCTCGCCCATGCCCACGGCGCGGGCGCCGACCCCGATCCTGAGGAACGTGGCCGACGACGTGCCGGCGCGCTGTCCGCCGAGCGAGCCCTGCGCGTGCACCACGCCCGCCGCGAGCAGGACCGCGAGGCCGGCGAGCCCGGCGAGCGTGCGCCGGAGGTCAGAGGTCGACATCGAGCTGCAACCTCCATTGCGCGCCGGGTCCGTAGTTGGACGGATCGTCCACCTGGCTCACGCGGGTGAAGTCGTTCAGGCCGCTCACGTGGTTCGAATCGAACTCGCCCTGGCCCCACACCCGGCCGCGGCCGGTGATGGCGTCGATGCGATTGTAGAGATAGTTGTTGAACACGTTCGTGCCCGCGAGGCTCACGTCGAAGCGCCGGTCCCCGAGCTTGAACCAGCGGTTGAGCTTCAGGTCGCACGTGTACTGCACCGGCGCGTTGCGCGAGTTCGGCAGGCCGACCGGGTTGATGGCGTTGATGTCGAGCGGCGTGTAGGCCCGGCCCGACTGGCCCTGGAGGTAGACGTTGAGCCCGGTGCGCCGTGCCCAGCCGAGGTACTCGGGCGCCTTCTCGTCGTAGCGCACGTCGAGGCTCGCCGTGAGCTTGCTCGGGCGGTTCCAGCGCACGAACTCCTCGGACAGCCGCGTCTCGTTGCTGCCGCCGATTTCCTGCAGCGCGCGCTCCTCGTTCGGGTCGCTGCTCTTGCCGCGAGTCTGCTGGTAGGAATAGGTGAGCTTGCCGGCCCAGTGGTTCGAGCGACGCTTCTCGAGCTCGAGCTCGAACCCCTTCGAGCGCGCGTAGTGCCCGTTCAGGTAGATGAAGTACGACTGGAGGTTCGTGCCCGAGAGCGGATCCACCCGGGTGGCGCTCGGGTAGTCGTAGACGTCGCGCACGAAGAACGTGAGGTTCGCCGCCGCCGTGGGCATGAACTGGTGCTTGCCGCCCACCTCGTAGTTCACCGACACCTGGGGATTCAGGTTCGGGTTGCCCTGGAGCGGAAACGACTCGCTCGAGATCGAGTTGAGCTTCGAGTACACGTAGCGGTACGAGGGGTTCTGGGTGAACTCGCCGTAGTTGAAGAAGAAGCTGCTGTTCTCCGTGATCGGGTGCGCCACGATGACGCGCGGCGACATGTGGAGCTTGACCCGCCGGCCGAAGAACGAGCGCGAGTCCTCGAAGAAGGCGCTGCGCGTGGTGGGCGCGATGTTGTGACGGGTCGTGTCGCCCATCGCCTGCTCCGCCTCGCGGCCGAGGAACCAGTAGTCGGCGCGCAGGCCGACGTTGGCGACGAACCCCTCGAACTCGAGCCGGTCGCGGCCGTAGGCCGCCCCGATCATCGGGTGCACCTCCCACAGGTCGTGCGACTGGCCGAGGCCGTCCTTGTCGAACACCCAGGGGTTCTCGATCGTGAGGTACTGCACCGACTGCCACTGGTGGTCGAAGCCGACCTCGAGCTCGTTGTGGCGGACGCGCTGGGTGAGCGAGCCCTGCAGGCCCCAGCTGTTCGTGCGCCGGTCGGCCCACTGGTTGTCGTCGCCGGTGTCGTAGAAGAAGTCGTCGCGGCGCGGATCGCCGAGCGGGAACGACGAGCGGTCGTCGGGCTCGACGTACTCGGTCCACTGCTTGCCCTGGACGTCCTGCCGCTGGGCGAAGAAGTAGCGCGACAGCTGGAGCGTGCTGAACCCGTTGAGCGACAGCGTGCGGCGCCACTCGAACGAGGTCTGCACGTTGTCCTCGAAGATCGTCGGGGCGTTGCCGATGCGGTGGTTCCACTGCCAGGGGTAGGCCGGGTCGCCCAAGTCGCCCTGCGCGGTGAGGAACGTGCGGCTGAAGCCCTGGTCGATCGCGATCCGCTTGGAGTAGTTGAACGACAGCTTGTCCTTCGTGCCCGGTTTCCAGGACAGCCCGTAGCGGCCCGCCCAGCGGTTGTCCTCCGACGGCGCCCACATGTCGCCGTACTTGAAGCGGTAGCCGAGGAAGCGGTCCTCGTAGCTCGAGACGAGGCGCGGGTGGAGGAACGGCGGCAGCGCCGTCGTCCGGAAGAGATTGAGGCCCGGCCGGCCGAGGAAGCTGAAGCGCGTCTCGAACAGGCTCCCCGACAGGTCGAGGATGCTCGAGAACGTGCCGGGCGGCTTGACCCCCACGAGGCGGAGCGTCGGGGCGAACACCGGATCGGGCCCGGCGAGCACGGTCTGCCACGAGCGGCCGCCGTAGCTGCCGGCCGACGTCGTGACGCCGAACGTCGTCTTCTCGCTGCCCTCCTTGAGCCGGATCTCGACGATGCCGGAGAGCGCGTTGCCGTAGCGCACGTCGAAGGCGCCGGTGGAGACGTTCACCTCCGACACGGAGCGGGCGTTCAACTGGCCGGCCGTCGACTGCCCCGTGACCAGATCGCGGTTCGCGACCCCGTTCACGACGAACATCGTCTCGTCCGCGCGGCCGCCCCGCACGTGGATCTGGTCCGCGTCGGTGCTGATGCCGGCCTGCTGCTGCAGCACGTCGGCCACCGTGGCCACGGGCAGGTTGCGGATGTCGTTCGCGCTCACGCTGCGCACGGTCGCGCCCTGCTTGGCCTCGACGAGGCGGCGCTCGGCGGTCACCTCGACCGCCTTCTCCTCGCGGACGACGATCTCCTCGAGCTTGAAATCCAGCGGCGCCGCCTTGCCCGGGCCCACCACGACGCCGGGGTGCGAGTCCGGCTTGTAGCCCAGGAACTGCACCTTCACTTCATAGGTGCCGAACGGCACGCCCGGAATCGAGAACAGGCCTTCCGAGTCGGTAAGCCCGCCCTTGGGTACACCGACCAAAGACACGTTGGCGAACGGGAGTGCGTGCCCCGTCCGCTTGTCGGTGACCTTGCCGGTGATGGTGCCTTTGTCCTCCGCGAGGGCTGGCAGCGCCATCGCGAGCAGGAGGAGGGCGTAGGAGAGAACGCGCGTGATGGGTTTCATTGGATTGGAAAGGTGGCGGGAGACCTTAGGCTGCGCTTTCAGAGCGCGTCAAGGAACACTTTCGTAACGGGTTGCCTCGGACACGAATGCTCACTCTCGGTCCGACTTGACGACGAGCAACTTGCCGCGCTGCACCGCCCCGCCGGCGCGATCCTCCACCGTCCAGATGTAGAGCCCGCTGGCAATCGCCTGCCCGCGATCGCTGATCAGGTCCCAGGCGAACGAGGCGCCCGAAAGCGCCGGCGCGCCGGTGTCGGGGTTGCGCTCGGGCGTCCACAGCCCGCGGATGTTCTCCGTGTGGTAAACACTGCCGTCGAACTCGCGCGACATCACCCGATCTCCTGCCAGAGTATACACACGCACAGTGCACCTGGCGGGCAAGCCTCCGAACCACACCACCTTGTCGCGTGGGGGCCGGCCGGCGTCCCAGACCGCCTCGACCCGGTACGGGTTCGGGAAGACGAAGACGCCCGGGTGCTCGGCGGCATTCGCCATTGGGATAACCAAGAACTTGTTCTCCGTCAACCCGCTCTCGAGGCTCTCGACGGTCTGGTCGCCGGTGTCGTAGCTCGTCACCGCGCCCCAGTAGCGAAACCCGTCCTTCAGCCCATCGATCCGGTGGTGATAGCGGTAGGTGACGCCGTCCTTCACCCGGGGCACCGGGGCGAGCGCGGGCTCGAGCCCGGTGTTGAATCCGGTCGTGTCCCTGAGGTCGAACTGCGCCACCCGCGCGGGCGCCTGCTGGTCGAGCCCCAGGTAGACGCGGTAGCCCTCGAAGTCGCGGCCGCCCGGGGCGGGGCTCGTGGGATCGGACGCGAACTCGGGCGAGTCGTCCCACCACACCTCGGCGTGCTGCAAGCCGGTCTCGACGAGCACGCGCGGCGAGGGCGGCGGGCTCGGCATCCGGTAGTGCACGTCGTGCGCGAACTGGGCGTAGTCGGCGTGGGCCTGGAGCGCGGGCTGGTCCAGGCCGCCCACGAACGCCACGTCCACGGAGACGCTGTCGCCGTGCTCGATGCGGTCGAACGGGCCCACGCTCATGAGCTGGATCGGCGAGCACGCTCCGAGCAGTGCGCAGCCGGTCGGATCGTCCACGCGCGGATCGCGCATGAGCCCGTACTTCTCGACGTCCTCGTCGCGCGAGGTGTCGCCCAGCGCGAACGTCCACCACCGCCAGTTCACCCGTTTGCCGGTGATGTCCCCGGGCGAGACGCCGAGGAGCTTGACCCCCGCCCACGGCGGCACCGCCGACTCGTCGCAGCGGACGGGATAGGGCGGCGCGAGGCAGTAGCGCTCCGAGAAGAGCCGGCGCGCGGCGTCGAACTCGATGTGCGCCTTGAAGTACCACGAGCCCGGCCCGGAGCCCGCGCTCGGCGGCCAGGTCGTATAGCGATTCTTGTCGCCCGAGGCGAGCTGGGCGTAGAGACCGAGCCACGCGTCGCGCAGCGGCGCGCCGTCGTTCACGACCACGAAGCGCGCGACCACGAACGCCTCGGCGGCGCGCAGCGTGAAGCCGAGCGTGGTCTGGCGAACGGTGACGTGGAGCGGCGAGTGGCGCTCGCGCTGGTTGCCGAACGGCGACTTGGGCGCGGCGTCGGTGTAGCTGCAGATCAGGTCCTGGTCCGAGATGGCCGCGGGCGAGTAGACGCGACTGTTCACGAGCCGGGACCGTTCGCTCACCACGTCGGCGGTCGGAGCGAACTCCGTCTCGTTCGCCGAGGCCCCGCCCTGCGTCGCATCCACGAGGGCGGTGGTCACGCCCACGAACGCGCCGGTGTCGGACAGTGCCAGTGCACCCACCCAGAGCCCGGCCCGTGACATGTGCTCGAACCCCGATCCCAGCGGAAACTCGAACGAGGACGAGCGCGACGTGAAGTTGTTCCCGAAGAACCCGTAGTTCGTGACCGTGAGCCCGACCTTGTTCCGGTTCGCCAGCCGCGCCACATACCGCACGTCCTGCGTACCGGCGAGGGCGGTGCCTGCAGCAATCATCAGCACGGCCGCGATCAACGGTCCGGTGGTGCACAGGGGTTTCGGGCGGGAGGACGTTCGTCGGCCGCCTGGAGCGACGACCGCCGGCCCGGGAAGGCGAGGGGGGCTCGCTTGAGAGACGCCTGGCGGCACGCGGGAGGCATGGATGCCGGAGCGTGCCGCCAGACGAGCGAGGAGGGCGCAGGAAGCGCCCGACGAACGTTCTCTCATGCGAGCCCCCCTCGCCTTCCCGGGCCGCCACCGTTCACGCGAGGCCCCCTCGTACTTCCGGGCCGCCACCGAAGGACGAATCCGGGGTCAGCGCCGAAGGGTCAGTAGCTTCCGCGCAGATCGTACTCGCTCGGAAACGCGTCCATGAACACGCGATCGATCTCGAGGTTGACCTCGCGCAGCATGCGCGCCTTCTGCGGGTACGGCATGAACGCGCTCTTGAAGCCGTTCAGGATGATGCGCTTGACCTCGTAGGGCGAGAACCGGAACGCCCGCGTGGCCAGCGCGATCTCCTCGGTGATCGTCGTCGCCGACATCAGCCGGTTGTCCGTGTTGAGCGTCACGCGCAGACCCTGGCGGAAGTAGTCGCCGCAGGGGTGCTCGCGCAGCGAGCGGACCGCGCGCGTCTGGAGGTTCGACGACAGGCACATTTCGAGCGGCACGCGGTGATCGCGCACGTAGCGCAGCAGGTCCGCGTCCTCGAGCAGCCGCGTGCCGTGCCCGATCCGGTGCGCGCCGCAGTAGTGGAGCGCCTGCGCGATGCTCTGGGCGCCGAACGCCTCGCCGCCGTGGACCGTGGAGTTGATGTTGTGCTCGAGGATCAGCTGGAATGCCTCCCGGTGCGCCTTGGCCGGGTAGTCCTTCTCCTGCCCCGCGAGGTCGAACGCCAGCACGCCGCGGCCCTTGTACGCCACCGCCAGCTCCGCCAGCGCCATGGACACCTTGGGCGCCATGCTGCGGATGCCGCAGATGATGACGCCGGTGGAGATCCCGTACTTGACGCCCGCGTCGCGCAGCCCCGCGATCACCGGATCCACGATGTCCTCGAACGCGAGCCGCTTCTTCCGGTGGAGAATGGGCGAGTAGCGCACCTCGAGGTGGCGCACGGTCTCCGCGGCGCAGTCCTCCACGAGCTCGAACGCGGTGCGGTAGAGCGCATCCTTGTGCTGCATGACCGCGAGCGTGTAGTCGAAGATCTTCAAGTAATCGGCGAGGTTGCGCGTGCGTTTGCCCGCCTGCAGCAGCCGCGTGAGCTCGCCGAGGTGCGTCGTGGGCAGCTCGACGCCCTGCTCGTGCGCCAGCTCCAGCACCGTGCGCGGGCGCAGGCTGCCGTCGAGGTGGCAGTGGAGCTCCGCCTTGGGCAGCCGCCGGATCGTGTCGAGTGACAGCTTCAACGCGGCCCCTCCAGCGCCATGATCTTCTGGACGCGGCGCGCGTGGCGGCCGCCGGCGAACTCGGTGGTGAGGAACAAGCGCACCATGCTCACCGCGGTCCCGCGGTGGACGATGCGCGAGCCCAGCGCCAGCACGTTCGCGTCGTTGTGCTCGCGCGCGTTCCGGACCGTGACGTCGTCGTGGCAGAGCGCGCACCGCACGCCGGCGACCTTGTTCGCGGCCATGCTGGAGCCGATGCCGGCGGTGTCGACCACGATGCCGCGCGCGGCGCGCCCGCTCGCCACCTCGCGCGCGACGGCCGCGGCGAAGTCGGGATAGTCCACCGCGTCGGCCGAGTGCGTGCCGCAGTCGTGCACCTCCCAGCCCATCTCCTCGGCGATGGCGCGGCGGAGGATCTCCTTGAGCGCGTAGCCGCCGTGGTCGGCGCCGAGGGCGACGCGCCGCGGAGAGACCGGGCGATCACTCGGGGCGGACGGGGTGGCCGCGCGTGTGCCGGGCGCGGGCCCGGCGGCGG